>NZ_JBEUMS010000005.1:0-344727 GCF_040543805.1 Arcicella rosea | reverse complement strand
GGTAATCATAGTCACTAAATGTTTGTTTCGCTTTGTCTGGTCGTTGGTTAAGCGAAGCGTTCCTACGACCCCAAACGGAGAAGAGCATCTTGCTCGTAATCGACTCTTCTACTCTCAAGCAATGGTTTATGATATTACTTAAACAATATGAAAAATAGAAATACCCTAATAATTACCTTTTACCTATTGATGGTTTTACTCTGGAATTGCGGTAAAACCAAAGATGTAGTAATATTACCTTACTACGAGAAAACAAATATGTTAAAATTAGAGGTTGACAGTATTTTGTTTCCTCCCGAAATATTAGTATTTCCTGTACGCTTGAAACTTACTAATAATACCAATAAAAAAATAGCAATGTCATTTAAACCTGATGTAAATAAGGAATTTAATAAGAGTTTGATGTTTATTTCCACTAATAATGACACCATTCGATTTAAGTTTACAGATAGCTTGTTAACTTTTAATGAGTATAGTAAAACATCTTTTACTGTTTCTGGACTATACAGCTTAGAGCAGTTTGAAAAAGGTTTCAAAGTATTAAAAAGAAATTTTCAAAACGGGAAATTAATATATACTGGAAATACATATCAAAAGGAGTCAATTAAAATTTCTAAACAATCTTCAATAGATACATTATTTATTCCCTTCTATTTAGAAGCAAGTACCAAAAAGACAAATTTTGTAGATTCATTTTTACAAGGCTCATATTTTCTGGTAACTGATAAAATTGATAAGAATAAGTGAGATAATAATTCCTTAGCTCGTCATAGTAACCCAGTTTGGTTAAAATATATCTAAAAAAGAAGATGGTTAATAAAAAACAAATATTAAGCCTAAATACGACATTAAGTAGTGTGGGGTATTTACTAGGTGCTATTTTAACTATTATTTTTGGTACCATACTCTTTATTTTGAATGCTCAGATACTTTTTGTTATTATTTGTTTATATTCTTCAATAAATATGATTTTAATTTCAACATTTTGTCAAATTTCTAAAAATAACGATATGTTAGAAGTAGATAATTTGTTTTTTGGTAAAAAATATTACAAGAGAATAGATGTTTTGACTATTAAATCAAAAATTGTTCATTGGTATATATTTTTTTTTCCAACGGTTCAAATATCTTTTATTGATGGAAGGAACGCAACATTTATTTACAGAGACTTTATCTCAATGAGATTAGAAAATAAAGATATTTTTTAAATAAAACTTTTGGTAAGGCTGAGTAAATAGATAGTGGAAATCCCTACTCGGCGTTATATTTTCACTCCGTCTGGTCGTTGGTTAAGCGAAGTGTTCCTACGACCTAAAAGTAAAAAAGAGCGTCACCTCATAATTGGCTACCAGCAAAGTTGATGGTAAAATTCACGCTATTAGAGCAATTTGAAAGATTAGTGAAATTAAATTTAAGATAATGCAAATGAAATTTACAAACAAAATTATTGTTGGATTTGCTTACTTGTTCATATTCAGTAGTTGTATATCCTGTAAAGAAGAGAATGGTTCGATTGACAAGTCTAAGCTAATAGGCTCAGATTATAGGCTATTTCAAGACACAAAAGCTTGGGAACTTACCAAAGCAATTCGAGCAGAAGATGTTGAAAATATTGTATCAACAATCAAGAAAGATACTTCGTTATTGAATTTTCAAGAAGAAACAAGAGGGACTTCATTACTTATGATTTCAATTTTACACCGTCAAACAGAAATATCCAAACTACTACTTGAGGCGGGAGCTAACCCAAATCTATATGATAAAAATGGCAGTTCTGCTATTATTATGGCATGTAGGGACAAAGAATTAAATTCTACGATTATTCAGGGTTTACTTAATAGAGGGGCTAATGTAAATGATATGGAGATAGGAGAAAGACGAGAAGGAAATACTACCCGATATTTTCCACTAATGGCTGCGGCACGTAGTGGGAATTTACCTTTGGTAACATTTTTGGTATCACAAGGAGCCTTAGTAAATAAAACAAATGAATATGGTCAAACTGCAATAGCAGCGGCAATTTTACAAGAACATTACGATACAGTTCTTTTTTTGCTAAAAAATGGAGCAAACCCAGATACAGAAATCTTCAAACGTCCAGAGGAAAATAACAAATCCTATAAATTAAAAGATGTTTTACTTGAAGAAAATTCTAACAGTGACTTGAAACAACAAATATTTCAATTCTTGAATAAGACTAAATGAAAGCTTTTTAATTACTGGTTTAAGTGGTAAGCGAAGCGTCACTTATACCTAAATAAAAATTCTGTCTTTAATTGAACAAAAGCTTTACAACATAGTAGTATTCGCCAATCTCATGATTGGCAAAATACTACTAAAAATACCATTTCAGTCATCAACTGCCAGCAAACACTGACCGCTGATGACCGAAAGCTGAAAACATTACATTATTTCTGCCCATAAATTTTCAATTGCCTCATCGACCAAGGAATATCGTCGCCATCTTTTGGAACACTTGCTTCTAGTTTAATTCGCACAAACTTAGCTTTTGTGGAATTCAATGAAATGATATTCTCGCCTTCATTTCCTTTAATATTTTGTATATTTTCCTGCCAAGTGTTGCCATCAACGGACGTTTCAAGAATAAATTCTCTCGGATACGTTTGAATAAACGGAATAGGAGTATTGGGTTTGAACTGCCAACCTTTTTTAACATTCTGTGGCGCATTAAAATGTATTTCCGAAACAGCCATAACCGTAGGAAGTTCTACTTGATACCACATTCCTTTTTCTTGATTAATCCCAGTTGACCAACCTTCATAAGTAAAGGCACTCAATGGAGAAACGTTTCCGCCAATACGAGTGGAAGCTGTATGGCTTGCAGTAACTTTCAAACCATCTTGTACTAAGATTTCTTTCGGAACAGATTTTAATAATTTATCATGTTGATAGATTGTTTTTTGCTCCGCCGTTCTAGCCCTAATTTTCGCTACTTGTTGAGGCGTAATCAAAGAAGCATCATTCGATAAACCATTTCTGATATAGGAAACTACGTCTGCAACCCATTCGTCAGATTGTTCTTTCATACTTGCCATGATGCCTGCAGTATAAGTTTTACCGTCAATGGCTCCTTCCATTCCATGCAAAATTGCTCTTACTGCATACTCTGGATGTGACTGAATACGAAGTGACCCAGCCAAAGCTGGTGCCATTAATTTGCCAGCTCCAGCAGGAGTACCCATTCCATTATTTCCATGACATTGCGAACATAATTCATTGTAAATTACTGAACCTCTGGCCACTATTTCTTTTTGTTCTTTACTTAATTCTGGCGCACCAAATGGTCCCATATTTCTGCTTTTAGGAGGCGTGATAATTTGTTCACCAATTAATTTTACACCTAGAGCTTTGTCCTTTTCCATCGCCATTTTGATATTGCTATCTAAATTGGGTAAATTCAAAAACTTAGCCGTCATCATCGCTTGAATCACGACGTCTGTATTGAGATCGCTCAAACTACTTGTATAATTTGCTTCTAAACTTTTTTCGCCCGCTTTGTACAAAGTTTCGCTCGCTCTAAGTGCCTGAATGCGAATACGTGGATTTGAATCTTTGAATAGTTTTTGAAGTACATTCGTTTTCAAAGCGCCCAAACCTTCTAATGACCATAACGCATGAATTCTTGCTAACACATTTTTATTAGTCAGCACCATCGCATTTAGAGCTGGCACAACCGACAGGTCTTTTCGTAAAACGATCAATTGTTGTGCTGCATCTCTTCTCCAGCCGTTTGGATGTTCCAAATGTTTTACCAAAGTAGCAGTACTTTCATTCAACATTTTAGGCTGATTTTTATCACGCTCTTTTCCATCATACGTAATTCGCCAAATTCTGCCCAAACCCACTACTTTATCTAATTGATATTGTTCAATTTTAGTCCGAAGATATGTCCCTTTTTGTGTCCATTGTCCTTCTTGAATAATGCCATGATACATATCGACGATGTACATTGTACCATCTGGCGCAGTTGCCATATCGACAGGTCTAAACAATGGGTCAGTTGAACGCAAGAATTCAGATTTTTGGTCTTGATACACATTATGAAGTGTAGTGAGTCCTTCTGTAACCACAGGATTTACTTGTCTGACAATTCTTGCTACAGGTTCACCATAGAAGTATTGTCCTTTCAGTTTATCAGGAAGACGGTCGCCACGAAAAACATCATTTCCAGCCGAGCCAGTTACTCTGTTCAAAGAACCGTCAGGCTGACGCACTTCATCCATACCACCTTGTACGTCAGCTAATTTTATCGCTGCACCCCAAGGAATATCAAAGCCTTTCGCAAACTCGTTCGGTACTTCAAAATTGCCATATTGAACAGGAAACTGAAAATGAGAAGGCAAGCCACTTGCTCCACCTTGAAACCAGAGTTTCCCGTCATCATCATGTGTTACACCCCATTGCGCTCTGTTGAAACCTGTTTTCTCTCGAATTACTCCGTTGGGAGTTTCTCTTACTCTAAAAGCATTTACAGTACTGTATAGCCAGTTGTCCATGCCATAATACATAAAAGCTTGCTGATGTTCTACATTGCCAGAACGACCATATTTCGTTGTAAAAAGCTCTTTTTTGTCCGCTTTTCCGTCGCCGTTTGTGTCAGTATATTTATAAACATTATCCGCATCCGATTCCATCGTGAGAATACAATCCTTACCATAAGGCAGTACAAAACGAGGGAAAATCAGGTTGTCAATGAAAGTTGTTCCAGATTCATATACGCCATCATTATTTTTATCTTCCCAACGAGAAATTCTGCTGGTTGGCTCTAATTCATTTTTAGAATCTGCATCCAACATATACGAACGAAGCTCTAACACATACATTCTGCCGTTTCCATCAAAGGCAATAGCACCCGGCTGTTGAATAGCGGGTTCAGTAAGAATTGGTTGAATATGATAACCTGGAGGTAATAAAAAATGTTTGGTTTCTTCATCTGCTGTTAATGGCTGAACAGGCTGTTTAGGAGTTAAATCTATGCCTTTCCAATTTTCATCGTTAGGGTCAACGCCATCAGGAAGTTTTACTTTTGGAAGACTATCCAATGATACAAATGGAAGTTTTTGGATAAAGTATTTTTTCTTTTGAGGATCAGAAATGATAAAAGAACATAATACAAATGCCAGTAAAGTAACCATTAAACCAACTTTAATCTTTGATTTTGAATGAGCAACCTGAAACTTATTTTTCATTTTTTTATGATATAATTGGATTAAAATAATGATTTTCAAAAGTAGCTATTTTAGATTAAAGTATTTGAAGAAAAACGACCATTACCATATAATACCAGACAACTTGACCTTTAGAACCGATTTTAAGCATTTGTTGATAGATGAACAGCATAATTGAAACAGAAACCTTTTTTAAGAAGATTCATGAAGAAGAGTATCAATAGAAAAAATCAGTCATATGAGTTTCCCTCAATAAACATAAAAAATCCACTTAGATTATAAGTGGATTTTATTAAAATGAATATCAAAAACAATTTTCAAAGGAAAGCTATTAAAACGCCAACTTTAATTTCATTATCCCTAATTTCATCAAAGTTCTCTTTTCTTCAAGGCTTTCACGGCATAATCTGCGGCACGAGCGGTTAAAGCCATATAAGTAATGGAAGGATTTACACAAGAAGAAGAAGCCATCGCTGCACCATCAGTCACGAAAACATTTTTTACTGCGTGTACTTGGTTGAAAGCATTCAAAACTGATGTTTTAGGGTCACGACCCATACGAGCGGTTCCCATTTCGTGAATACCCAAACCTAAATGTACTTCTGGACGATTATAACCAGTAACATTTTTGAAACCAGCAGCATCCATCATTTCCATTGCCGAATTCATAATATCTTTACGCATCATAATTTCGTTTTCGCCAAAAGCTGCATCAAAAACAATCATTGGTACGCCCCATTTGTCTTTTCTGTTAGCGTCGAGAAACATACGATTTTCTGGATTTGGTAATACTTCTCCAAAACCACCAAAACCGATAGACCACTGCCCCGGTTTGGTTAAATCTTTTTTGAAATCTGCGCCAAAACCATCAGCATTTACGCCTCTGTTCCAACCCTCACGACTTGCTCCGCCCTGATAACCAAAGCCTCTGAGATAAGATTGTTTATCATTTCCCCAATTTCGGAATCGTGGAATGTATAGGGCATTAGGGCGTTGTCCGTAAACATAATCATCCAGAAAACCTTCAACAGTTGCCGTTGCACCCACGCCCAAGTGATGGTCCATAATATTTCTACCTACTTGGTCGCTATCGTTTCCTAAGCCATTCGTAAAACGACTTGATTTTGAATTGAGCAATAAAGCCGCTGTATTCATTGAACCTGCATTCAAGAAGATAATTTTTGCAAAATACTCTTCTACTTGCATGGTGTTTTGATTAATCACACGTACACCTGTGGCTCTTTGTTTTTGTTCGTCATAAATAATTTCCGAAACGATGCTATCATGCAAAATACTCAATCGTTTGGTCAAAATTGCTGCAGGAATTGCCCCTGATAAAGAACTGTAATACGCACCATAGGGACAGCCACGAGCACATTTATTGCGGTACTGACACGAAGCTCTGCCCAATTTGGTATGTATTTCTTGTGGCTGAGAAAGGTTTGCAACACGCCCAACCGTAACAGGACGGTTGAATTTATCAAGCATCATTTTTTTGAAATGAAGTTCTGGAGCAAACAAAGGCATGGCAGGTAAGAAATGTCCGTCGGGCAAAACATCTAAACCTTCTTTCTGACCACTAACGCCTACGAATTTTTCTACATGAGTGTACCACGGCTCTAAATCTTCATATCTAATTGGCCAATCTATGCCTACACCTTCTTTGGCATTGGCTTCAAAATCTTGTCTATTAAATCGGTAAGATTGTCGTCCCCAGTGCATCGATTTTCCGCCAGTATGATAGGCACGAATCCAGTCGAATGGACGTTTTTCTATATACGGATTGTTTTTATCATTGGTAAAGTGTCCGCCAGTTTCTTCATTAGCTAAATTACCAAAACGCTTATTGGCCCAAAGTTCTTCCGCCGAATGTGCCGTTACTTTTCCACGATGCTCAAAATCCCAAGGTTCTTTCATGGCAGTGTCATAATCTTGCGGATGCTTGATTTCACGACCACGCTCTATCATCAATACATTCAGTCCTTTTTCCGTCAGTTCTTTTGCGGCGAAGCCACCCGTCATTCCCGAACCCACCACTATCGCATCAAAAGTATTATTTTTATTGGCTTTTATATTCAAATTCATAATTGAAAGGTTTTTAAAATTGAGTGATTCATGATTGATTTCAAAGTTTCAATCACAAAGCTTTTATTGAAATTCCTAAATCACATTGTAAATCAATAAGCATACGATTTTTGGTTAGGCTTTAATTTGATATTTTCAACTTTTCCCGGAATCTGTACGTACTCAAAAGAAGCTTTGATACCTGCTTCGGAAGTGAAATAGCCCAAGAGCGTTAATTCTTTAATCAACCGCCAGAAAGGCAGTCCTTTAGGTGCTTTTTTGATGTCCTCGTGGTCATCGTTATCGCCCATTTTGGTTTGTTTCATTTGGCGAGCTTTCATTTCTGATTTAGTCTCTTGTTCCAAATATTTAAGTACTCCATGGCGTTCGCTCTGATTCATTTCCAAGAACTTGGCTTGTTCTATCGAAGTCAAACCTTCTACAAAACTCAAATGTTCGGCTTGTGCGTAGCAATCTTTGAGCATCATTTCGATAAAGGCAGGAACGCCCACATCTTTTGCTCCGGGCGACGCTTCGCCGTGAGTATCGGTTTTGGGGATAATCAATTCTGCAATTTCAGCAACAATCTTTCGCTGTGTTTCTGTTAGACTGAAAGCAGCAATACTGGTATTGGTTTTTATTCCTTGCTCCCAATGATTCATCGCCATGAGTGTTGGAGCAGAAAATGTTCCACCCAATATCAAAGCTACATTTTTAATGACCTCTCTTCTGTTCATTTTATTTACAGGATTGAATAATTTTAAGAAACAAATATATTTATTCAATACTGAATTCCATTCACAATGGCTTATTTTAATTCTTATCTATTTTATTTTGAGGGTAGAGTACATGGATTTATAAGCAGATACAGTTTAATGTCTATCATTTGCCCAAACTTTGTTCTATAAAAAGTGAAGGGAAATAACAAGAGTGTTCATGATTTGAATATGTATAATTTATGAAGGAATTGAAGAAGGTGTAAAACCAGTACTCAAGTTCGAGCATCCAAAATCGTTTAACGATGGATGCTCGAACTTGAGTGCTCTTTTGTAAAAAACCATTATGGATAAATCATTTCACTTCTAAAAAATCAAATTCTTTTTTCAAAAATCCTGCTTTAGATTCTACTTTATCATCCACTACCAAAATTTCTCCTTTTTGTTTGTCATAACTTTTCCATAGCGGTAAGTTTTGTCCATTCGGGTTACCTGTTTTGGCAAAATTGACCCAGTACGATGAAAATGTATTTTCTATTTCTTTGTCTAATGCTTGCCACGGACGATTCCAAGTATGCAAAGTATGAAGTACATAAGGTACTTCGGAAGTATGAAAAGCACCATAATTTGGGAAATTGGGCTTATCTGGTGGCACATGTCCGAATTGATAAACATAACTTGCTTTGCTATTAAAACTTGCTAACAGGTGTGAAGGCAAACCTGCAAAACCTAATAAAGTTAATTTTTGTTTGGCAACTTTTACTTCATCAGTTGTTGTGGCAGGGAAAATACTTAAATAGCTATCAGCTCTATCGCCGTATTTTGTTTGAGCTTCTTTTTTGTAGTCTTCAACAGTCATTTTGGTATCTCCCAAAAAACTTCCATCACCAGTTACCCAACCTGTTAAAATCGGGGTTTGGTTATGCAAGCCTTTTTGAAAATGTTCAAATAAATTCAAAGGTAAAACATAGCCGTCCATCGTTGTTCCAAATCTGCCAACCTCTTGGTTATTGCTCAATATTTGTAATTCTTGAGCTGATTTTTTTCTCAGTTCAGCAATAGAATTAGTATTCGCTTTCTTCATAAAAGCAAGACCTTGCGACTCTGCTTTTTCTAAATTCTGACTAAGCATATTCGATAACAAACCACCACTTTGTGGAATAGCTTTGTGAAATAAGCCTTTTGCCAAAGGTGAAGCTATCAAAGCAGTTACGCTAAAAGCTCCAGCTGATTGTCCGGCAATCGTGACGTTGTTTGGGTCGCCACCAAAGGCAGCGATATTTTTTTGTACCCATTTCAATGCCGCAATTTGGTCTAAAAAGCCATAATTTCCCGAAGCCTGATAACCTGATTCTTTCGTTAATTCAGGATGAGCCATAAAACCAAAAACGCCAACACGATAATTGATGCTCACAAAAACCACTCCTTTTTTTGCCATTTCTTCACCATCGTAAATGGCACAATTTGTAGAACCACTATTTAAACCACCGCCATAAATCCACACTAATACAGGATGTTTTTCGGATTTTGATTTTGCTATTGTCCAAACATTGAGGTACAGACAATCTTCGTTGAGGGGCTCTGGTTGAGCAATAAACTCTTCAGTCCAACAATAAAAAGGCTGAGGTTTATTTTGTATAGGACTTGCCGAAAAGTTTGTACACTCTTTGATACCTTTCCAGTTTTGTACTGCTTGTGGAGCTTTCCAACGCAAATCGCCCACTGGTGGAGCAGCAAAAGGAATACCTTTAAAAATACGAACAGTATTGTCTGAGCTGTTCAAGCCTTGGACTTTACCATTAGTTGTTGTTACAATTGGTTTTTGAGCTTTTACAAACATTGGAAAGCCCAAAAAGAGTAATAAGAGGATTTTTTTCATAGTCTTGTTTTTGGAATACTTGTGTAAATTTCAATAAAATTTACTCATAATCATAAAAACCTTTTCCTCCTTTTTTCATTCTCCTTTGGCTTATTTTTCGACTACTAGGGCGACACTCTAATGGTTTAAACGAATGGAATGGTTGATTGGACTAAAAAGAATATAGAGACAGTCTTCACAATCAATTGTCTCTTATCCAAAAATTTTAAGTTACTATGTCTGTGAATTAATAAAAGCCATGTGCATGTTATGTGCTAAAAGTCTATTTACTCATTTCAATAATTCAACATTTTTCTATTTTCGCCCATTTAGAAGAAGTACATTTTCCTTCAAAATTTTCCATCAATTTATTGAACAAAGGTCTTCGTACCGAAAGAGTAGCATCGTCAATAAGTAGAAGACAATACATAACCACCCAAAAACAATTCTATTGAAAGTATGTTGTAATTAGGAGTCAAAGCCAAATACATGAAAAAAAGCGAACTTCCACAAAAAATTTGTCCTGTTTGTAAACTGCCATTCACTTGGCGAAAAAAATGGGAAAAACATTGGGCTGAGGTTAAGTATTGCAGTGAAAAATGTAAGAGGAATAAAAATATAGAGCATGCGAACAATTAAACTCATATTCCCACATCAACTATTTCAATTTAGTCCATTATTTGCTATCGATGGTCCTATCTATCTGGTTGAAGAGTTTTTGTTTTTTAGACAATATAATTTCCATAAACAAAAAATAGCTTTCCACAGGGCTACCATGAAGTATTATGAAAATTTCCTACTTGAAAAAAACTTTTCAGTAAACTATGTTCAAACAATTGAAAAAGAATCAGATATAAGAAAATTGATTCCTCACTTACATAGTTTAGGAGTAGAGACTATCGTCCTCATTGACCCCGTTGATGACTGGCTACTTAGAAGAATAAAGGCTAGTTGCCATAAATTAAATATAAAAATTAAAGTATTGGAATCGCCCATGTTTTTGAATACCACACAAGAACTGGAGCATTTTTTCAAACCTTCAAAAAAGAAATTTTTTCAAACAGAGTTTTATAAACAAGAAAGAATCAATAGAAAAATCTTATTGGAAGAATCAGGTGAACCGATGGGTGGTCAGTGGACTTTTGATGTAGATAATCGAAAAAAATATCCAAAAGGGAAATCTATTGTAAAGTGCGAATACCCTAAAGTAGATGGCTACACCAAAGAAGCTAGGGAATATACCAATCAATATTTCTCCAACAATATTGGCAGTTTTACAGATAATTTGAACTATCCAATTGGATTTGCAGCAAGTGAACAATGGCTAGACCAATTTCTTGAAAATCGTATGGCAGAATTTGGAGATTATGAAGATGCAATAGTTCACACAGAAATATTGCTAAATCATAGTTTGCTTACGCCAATGCTGAATATTGGAATGCTTAGCCCTACGCAAATTTTAAGACATACCTTGAGCTATAGTCTTGCCAATGATATTGCGATTAATTCCTTAGAGGGTTTTGTTAGACAAATCATCGGTTGGAGAGAATTTATCAGAGGTGTATATATATCAAAAGGTAGAGAGGAGCGAACAAAGAATTATTGGGGCTTTACTAAAAAGATTCCAAAGAGTTTTTATGATGGAACGACTGGTATATTTCCAATAGATGAAACCATCAAAAAGGTTTTGAAAACAGGCTACTGCCATCATATTGAGCGACTGATGGTCCTTGGCAACTTTATGCTATTGTGTGAATTTGATCCTGATGAGGTTTATCGTTGGTTTATGGAGTTTTTTATAGATGCCTACGACTGGGTGATGGTTCCCAATGTATATGGAATGAGTCAGTTTGCTGATGGTGGGATGATGTCAACCAAACCATATATAAGTGCAAGTAATTATCTTATAAAGATGAGCGACTATCCTAAAGGCGACTGGCAGGATACTTGGGACGCATTATTTTGGCGTTTTTTAGACAAACAAAGGGCTTTTTTTCTGAAAAATCCTAGACTTAGTATGCTTGTAAAAACCTTTGATAAATGGGATGAAAGTAAAAAGCAAGCAATACATCATCATGCCAATGACTATCTTAATAGTTTGTAGCTATTTTCATTGTACGGGTGAAGGTACTGCACCCAAAATAATCCCATAGAATCCTGAATCAGATTTACAGTTAATACTTTATTTCATTGCATTATTGACAGGCAGACTATCTACAAACTGTTCAAAGTTGATGATTTTCCCATCTTTCAATTTCCAAATATGTGCTACTCTGGCTTCAAAAGGTTTTCCTGTAAGCTTGTATGTTCCTGTGTATGTGCCGTAGGCTACTACTTTATCATCGCTGGCAATATAGTCTTCAGGAGTAAATTTATAATCTATCCATTCGCTTCCTAATCTACTAAAAACATTTTGGGTAACATTTTCTAAACCAACATAAGTACCAGCATAGGGGAAGCCTTTAGCTTCTGTCCAAGTAATGTCTTCAGCTACATATTTAGCTAAATTTCTACCGTTTTCTTCCGACGTTTTACCCTCGTAAGTACTTTTTATAATTTCGAGATTTGTCATTGCTTTTTTGTTAGAAGAACAACTTGACAATGTAAAGAACATTGCCAAGTTGAAGATGATTGATTTTACCATTTCATTTCTCCAGTGTTCACTTTTGCACCAATTTGCAAAGCAGTATCAAAAGTAAGTGTTGGGTATTTTGCTTTGATGGCTTTAATTAAATCTTCTGAAGTTTTATTAGTTTTCAATGCCTCTTCATAAAATTGGATATAACTTTTGGTGTGTTTTACTGCTGAAATATCGAATGGAGAATTTGAATTTGCGTGTGCTGGAATCACAATTGTTGGATGTAATGCTTCAATTTTATCTAAAACATTTATCCAGTTTTTGCGAGCTTCTGCAGTTTGTGCATCCGCCATCCAAAGATTAAAAGTCGTTCCAAAGACATTGATACCGCCAATTACTGCTTTAATTGAAGGAATCCAAACAAAAGTTTTTGAAGGAAATTCTTCTAAACCTACAATTTCTAATTGCTGACCTTCCAATTCAATGCTGTTTCCTTTTAAAACTTGTGGTAAAACAACATTTGAGGTGATGGCTTTACCTAATCTTCCTCCCCAAATGTCTAATTTTTTCTGTGCTGTAGCCTTGATAGATTCAACCGTTGCTGGCGAAGCATAAGCAGTAACTTCAGGAAAATACTTTTTGAATACTTCTAAGCCAAAGTAAAAATCTGGGTCTGTGTGAGAAACATAAATAGTCGTCAGTTTTTTACCTGAATTTTTGATTTCCTGTGCTACTTTTTCAGCATCAGCTAAAGTAAATTGAGCATCAATTAGTACTGCATCGGTTTTTCCTGATACAATTACTGATGCTACTCCAAAACTGTTTTCAGAAGCATTATATACTTCAATTTTTAAATTACTTGTTTCAATCGTTTTGAAACTTTGTGCTTGAGCGTCCATTTTGAATAAAATTAAGATTGTTAATAATATTGTTGAAATAAGGTTTTTCATCTTTGCTTTTGTTTTAAATTAGTGATGCAAAGATGGTCTCAAGTAAGGCACAAAAACTTTAAAGTAGTTTAATAAAAGTAGGAGAGGGGCTATTTTTTTAAAGAAATCTTCTTTCGAATATTGCTCAAAAAAACATTGGTAATGCCCAAATAGGCAGCAATTTGTAGGTTTGAAAGGCGTTGGATAAGTTGTGGGTATTTTTCAGAAAATTCCAGATAACGTATTTCAGCAGTTTTGCTTAGATTATCTATCATCCTTCTTTGAAGAGCAACATGAGTTTTTTGAGTCATTACCCTAAATAGTTTTTCTATTTTTGGCAAATTCATATAGGCAAATTCTTTATCCTTTTTTGATATTAGCAGTACCTCACTATCTTCGATGGCTTCTATAAAAAGTTGCGAAGGTTTATCATTCGTAAAACTATCAATGTCGGTAATCCACCAATTTTCAAAGGCAAAATAGAGTATTTGTTCAACACCGTCTTGGTCAATATGATACACCCGAAATAGCCCTTTGACAACGAAACCTTCAAACTTGCAAACTTCGTCTTTTCTTAATAAAAAACTCTTTTTCTTAATACTTTTGAGTTGAAATAAATTACAGAACTCTTCTATTTCATTCTTTGAAAGAGAGATATGTTTGGATATATTTTGTTTGAGAAGGGTTTTCATGTTGTAGGTTGTATTAATTCACCAATGATGGTTTTAACTTCTGTAAAGATACTATATTTTTTAAGCGAAGTTCAGAGCCAAAATAATTGTTGATTACCTTTGAAAATAGAAAAACGGAGAAATACCAGCGTTGAATAGCATGTAGATAGCAAAATGGTGGACAGTCAAGTAAACTAACATTACGAAACATTCTTTATACCTTTGTATCTGCTTTATTTAATCATCAAAATCAATGCACAAAAACCTTTTGACATACATTAATCAATATAGTAATTTACCCCTTACAAGCGAAGAGGAAGCCTTAATTGAAGCTACTTTTCAACCCAAAAAACTCAGAAAAAAACAATATTTTTTGCAAGAAGGTGATGTCTGTAAGTATGTTGGATTTATTGTAAAAGGGGCTATGCGACAGTACAGTGTTGACGAAAAAGGCGTAGAGCATATTGTTCATTTATACATTGAAAACTATTGGGCAGGCGACCGTGAAAGCTCTATTATGCTTACGCCATCCAACTATAATATTGATGCTTGGGAAGATACCGAAATGCTTATTATTACAAGAGCTGAAATGATGGATTTGATGGAAAAAATACCTGCATTGGTAAAAATGATACGACTAATGGACGAAAGGAATGCGATAGCTAACCAACGAAGATTAAGCTCTACCATCAGTAACACGGCCGAAAAACGCTATGAAGAATTTGCAGATAATCACCCACAATTTATTCAACGATTTCCGCAACATATCATAGCTTCTTTTTTAGGTATTACCAAAGAAACTTTAAGCAGAATCAGAAAACAAGCGATGAAGTAGCCTTCCATTTTAAATCTTGGTTTTACAGAACCGTTGACATTTGTCAACGGTTTTTTTTATCATTTCTCATCGTTTGAGGGCTTGTTCTTGATGCAATTTTGTATCGTTAAATCAATTAAGAACAACAATAAAAATTAAGAAAATGGAAAATACAACAAACACAGCAGCAACTCAACTTCTTCGTAATAGTTTAGATACATTTCTTGCCAAGGATATGAAAGGTTGGTCAGAGCTTTGTGCTGAGGATGTAGTTGCCGAATTTCCTTTTGCCCCAGAAGGTACACCTGCAAGGTTTGAAGGTCGTGAAGCACTTTATGAATACTTACGCAACTACCCAAGTTTTATAGATGTAAAATCTATTCCTACCTTAAAAATCTATGCTACTGATGATGCTAACGTTGCCATTGCAGAATGGAGTGCTTCTGGTGTAGTAATTAGCAATGGAAATCCTTACGAAATGAGCTATGCCACTTTTGTAACTTTCCGTGATGGGCTTATTGTAAACTACCGTGAATACTGGAATCCACAAGCTTTTATGAAAGCAATGAGTGGTGGAAGTTTTGCTGAATAATAGCAATACCAAGTTGAAACGGTATCGTTTTCAATCAAATTTCAAAAAAGCGTTGACTTTTATCAACGCTTTTTTTTACCAAATCTCATCGTTTTAGGGCTTCATTCTAGTGCAATTTTACATTATCAAAACATATAAATATGAAAAAGAAAACAAGTTTTTCAACAAAGGGAAGTAGTGCTGATTTAGGTCCTTTAAGTATCAGTAGAATGTTGCCCAATCGCTATGCCGACAAAGTTGGGCCTTTTGTATTTCTCGATTATGTAGCGCCTGCCATTAAAGAAACCATCACTAAAAATGGCATGGGGGCGCATCCGCATCGGGGCATTGCTACATTGACTTACATTCTTCAAGGAGAAGTGGAACATTTTGACAGTGCAGGAAATACTGGCGAAATACACTCTGGCGGGGTGCAATGGATGAAAGCAGGCAATGGAATAATCCATGATGAAAATTTTAATTATGATAGCCAAACGCACAGTAAGTATATTCAAGGCTTTCAGTTTTGGATTAATCTACCTGCAAAAAACAAAGCTGAGAAACCTGCGCACATAGCGATTCAAGCTAATGAAGTACCTGAAAAAGTATTGTCTAATGAAGATGGATGGATAAAAGTAATCGTAGGAAATTATCAAGGATTAATCTTTATCATTCCAACTTATTCAGAGCAGTTTTTATATCATATTCATCTGGAGGCTGGGAAACAATTTTCATTGAAAATGGAAGATAAAATTGAAGTTGCTGCTTTTTTACCAACGCAAAATGTAGTATTAAATGATACCGAATTTCAAAAAGGAGAGTTTGTAGAATTTGATAGAGAAGCAGGTGAAATTGAGCTAAAAAACGCATCCGACATAGCCATTGATATATTAATTTTTGGAGGTGAAGAATATACAGAGCCTGTAGTAGCCGAAGGTCCTTTTGTGATGAACACCCAAGGCGAAATAGCAGATGCCTATCGGGATTTTTATGCTGGAAAATACGGGAAAATTAAATAAACAACAAATAATCTCACAACGTTTAGTTAATCATGACAGCCTCAAGAAAAAGAGTAGCACTAGTAACAGGAGCAGCAACAGGCATCGGTCGTGCTATTGCCATCCGTTTAGCGCAAGATGGCATCGCAATAGCCGTTAATTACATGGGAAACCCCAATCAAGCTGATGAAGTAGTGGATAAAATCAAAGAAGCAGGCGGAACGGCAATAAGATTTCAAGCAGATGTTAGTTCGGTAGCCGAAATCACTAAGCTTTATAATGATGTCACTACAGCATTTGGCGGTATTGATATTGTTGTAGCCAATGCTGGTATTGCGGTTATGGGTATTCCTATTGCTGATGTTACCGAAGCTGACTTCGATCGTATCAATGCAGTAAATTATAAAGGAACTTTCTTTGTGTTGCAACAGGCAGCCAAACACGTTAGGAATGGTGGACGGATTATTCAGATTTCTTCCACAAGTTCACTTTATCCAGCAGCGGGTCTTGGTATTTATGCTCCTAGTAAAGCCGCTGGCAAAGTAATTACTGAAATATTGGCACAGGAACTTGGTCATCGTCAAATTTCAGTGAATAGTGTTTTCCCTGGCCCAACAAAGACTCCTTTAATGGAAAAAGAGGTTTCAAAAGAAGAACTGGAAAGGATTGGTCAAGCTATGAACTTAGGAAGAATGGGCGAACCAGAGGACATCGCAGGTGTAGTGGCATTTCTTGCTAGTCCAGAGGGAGCTTGGGTAAATGGTCAGCAAATAATTGTAAATGGTGGTGGTAGAGTATAAGGTTGTATCAAAAAAATTAATGGTATTTAAGCCTAATAGCGATTTAAAATATAGTTATCAACCAAAGGGGTAATAAGTATTTTGGGTCGTAGGAAACAACCTTCTAGCAACCACTTTAATTTATTGATTTGGTTTGTAATCGCATTGTCCACCTTCGCCAATTTCATACAGCCGTTTCAATATTTTTTCATCTATCCCACCATATCTTAACCCTGAAATGCAAGAAACTACAATGGCATTTATAGCTCTTTCAATTTCATCTTCAGTCTTAGGATGCTTTTTAAAATAGCAATGCTATACTCGATTTTGTTTTGCTTGAGCATGTTTGTACTATGCTAACCGCTGTAATAATACCCTAGCTATTCACTGTCGCAACAGCATTGTTGTTTGAAGTCCACGTAATGTTCAGATTGGTAGCTAAAGCTAAAGGTAGTTCTAAGTGCTTGTGTCCCACCTAAAGCAATTGTAGCAGAAATTGGTAAAACCGAAAATCCAGTTAAAGGAGTTGTATTTTTTGTAAACCGTATCTTAAACGATAATTATATAAAATTCAATAAACAAAAGAGACTGACCTTTTCGGACAGCCTCTTTATTCAGAATTAATATATTAATCATTATTATCAAAGCTGTAGCTTTAGCGTCTTTGAATAAAGAAGGTCAGCTATTCCGACCGTCTTAACCCCTATACGTGCATATATAAATCCTGTTTTGGATAAAGTAGCCTTTTGAGATGCTGATAGTGTTTTTAAATCAAGGAAAATACTATTATTACCAACTGATAAATTAGTAAATGCCTTTTCATATACTTTGGAAGTATTATCAACAATTGACGTAACGCCTAAATATATTACTACTTTTTCCAATACAGCTGTTGAAACATTTTTTTCTAAATTAAATGTTGCTTTATAAGTAGAATCACTGACCTCATTGGCATAATTAGATAACCAAAAGTAAGGTGTAACTTCAAAGTTGACATTAGTTTTAGTTCCTTGTAATGAAAAACGTAATGTATCTTTATTGGTAACCCAAGGACCTTTACCAGGTGTAATTACTAGATAATAATCCCCATCAAATGTATTTATAGTGTATGTGCCATCTTCTCTACCAAACATTTTGATATATCCTACATCCCACTTTTCTGGTCCAACCTGATTGAGTTGAAGCATATTTGTACCCGTAACATCCGAGGCAGTTCCCATTAGTTGCAGAGGTTGCCCCTTATAAAGGAATTGACCTGATATAACCGAAGTGGGATAGCTCCAGTTATCAATTTCTTTGCTACATGCCGTAATGCAAATCAGCACAACTAACATCAATGCTGAAATACTATATATATTTTTTTTCATATTGTCGTATTAAAATAGTTATTGATTAGGATTGATTACAAGCCTTGGATTATTGGTAATCCAAGAGCTCTCGATAGTTCCATAATAATTTGTGATAGGGAAATATAAAGGAGTGGTTGCTCTTTTATACGATACTTGTTTTGTAAAAACCCATTTGCCATTGTTAGGGTCTCCTTGACTAACTACCTTATATGGAAATAATGAAAACATTTGTGCCGTAGCATCGCCAGGAACACCATTCCAAAGTGTATGTGCTAGTCTCCATCTTTTAAGATCCCAAAAACGATGATCTTCAAATGCGAACTCAACACGGTATTCATTTACAATTTTATCAAATGTAATTGTTGAAGTAGTTAAAGGTTGAATACCCCCTCTGTCTCTAACTATATTGATATATTGAACAGCCAAAGCTGTTTGTCCTAATTCAAATGCCGCTTCAGCCGCTATAAGATATGCTTCAGCAATTCTGAAACGAGGCATCCACATCGCACTAAAAGTAGGATTTAAACCTGCTCCAACAGTTTCATCAAGAAATTTGCGAACTAGAAACCCTGTTTTGTTCACATAGTTATTAGAGTTTGCAATGGGGCCATTGATAGATGTCAAAACATCTCCAGCGTTCATACTTCCTGTTGCCCCAGCATTTATCACATAATTACCTGAGGTATTTTTGTTAATTTGTCCAGCCTGTAAACTTACTGCCAGATTTCGGTAAGTTGCGTTAGGCCAAATAACTGTACCCCAAAGCCTAGCATCTTTCGCTGTAAATGGATCTTCTACGCTATTGTAAAAGACATAGCTACCATCTGTGTTATTTGTTTTAATAGCTGAATTGCTTCCATCCTTGTTTTCAAAAGCCTCTACTAAGTTAAGGAGTGCTCCTAACGCATTTCCTTCAGTATAGTCACGCAACGAATAAGGCATTGCATAATTAGTAAAAGTTGTTACCACATTTGGAGCAAGTCTATCCAATGCCCAGATAACTTCCGTATTACCAGCCTTAACGCTTGTAGCTTTGTAAAACGCCAATCCCGGATTAGCCGCATCTTTCTGTATTACATACGGGCTTTCCGCAATTACCTTCTGTGCAGTAGCCAGTGCCAATGTATAGAATGCTGTTGCACTGTCTGCTGGAATACCAGCTTCCCAACCAGTTGTACGGACAGTCGGCGTTTTTAGATTACCATATTTCGCTATGGAAGCCGCATATATAGCCGCTCTGGATTTCAACATTAATGCAGCCCATTTATTAACTACAGCCGAGTTGGTTGTTTTTGAAGTGGTGAGCCGTGGTATTATTTGGTCGCATTGGTCAATGATATATCGGTATATTTGTGCTTCTGAAGAACGAGGAACTCTCCACCCAGTGACATCTACCCCTGCCTGATATGTATAAACTGTATCGCCTATTATTGGCATGCCGCCAATTGACCGAGCCATACTAAAATAATACCATGCACGCAAAAATTTAGCCTGAGCTTCCATATTTAAACGTTCAGGTTCTGGCAAAGAGGGTAAAGACTTTGCTGTCGAAGAGTTTATCCCTTTCAAAAACTGATTAATTCTTCTTACTAATCCATAGTCGTACACTCTATAAAAATTACGAGGTATTTGTTTTTCATCATCTGTGGTAGTGGCTGCACCATATTGCACATTGGCCTCGTCGAGTATATGGTAAGATCCATAGTCTCCATTCTGTTGTCCATAATTAACAGAAGTATAAAAGGCCGCAAGGGTTGATTGAATCAAAGTTTTATCATTATATACTACACTTTCAGGTAAATTATTAACCACTTCTCCATCAAGTTCTTTTACACAACTGCATAAAGCTGTTGAAAGTAAGGCTAATATGCTAAATATTGTTATTATTCTATTTTTCATTTAATTGAGATTTTGAAGGTCATTAGAAAGATGCTTGGAAACCAAAATTATACACTTTAGGGTTTGGATAAGAGTTACCAGAACTTGAAGTAATTTCAGGATCCAACCCAGCTGGCATGTTAGAAATAGTGAACATATTATAGCCAGCAAAATAAAATCTAAGATTTGATATCCCTATTTGTTTAGTTACTACAACAGGTAAGGTATAGCCAACTTCTAGGTTACGAAGTTTGACATAAGTAATATTGGTTTGCCAATAATTGTTTGGCCAATGAGTATTCATCCAGTTATTTACCCCTTTTGTTAAAAGTGGATATTTCCCAATGTTAAAACCACTGTTCTTATTCCAAATATCTTTGTACCAAGTTGAATTATCAGCTAGGTATTGTGATACGTTCCCACTAGGGTCAAAATAACGCATATAGCCTTGTTGCTCATAAGTGTACGCAGAAGCTCCTACAAAATCTGCACGCACATCTATTCCTTTCCAATTTGCTCCAAAGTTGAAAGCGAAATTTATCCATGGTGTTCCAGAGTTGGTTCTATAAGTTACATTCTTCATGTCAAGCTCAGTAATATACCCATCTCCATTGGTATCTTGATATATATAGTCACCAGGTCTAATTGTTGTATTTCCTGCATGGTCTTGGTCGATAGGATACTTAGCAATTTCTTCCCAAGTTTTAAACTGTCCAATGGCAATTAATTGAAATGACCCATCTCTGTAGCGACCTTCAGTACTACCAAGATCACGATACTGATTGTATGCAGATGACCAGTGAGGTTTGTATCTTTCGCCTGTTATCCATCTTGAAAAACTAAAATTTCCACCCACCCAGTAATTAATACCTTTAATCTTATCTTTCCAATCCAAAGAAAGCTCAATACCTTTCGTATAATCGCCATTTAAATTTTCAGATGGAAGACCGAAGCCGACTTCATTAGGTAAAAGAACATCATAACGACTACCTAGTTCTCCTGTTTGGTGACGGCTGAACCAATCAAAACCACCTTTTAAACGGTTGTCTAATAATACTACATCTAAAGCAAGGTTTAATGTTTTAACCCGCCCCCAAGTATATATAGTAGGCAAACCAGATACGGTAGTTGTAGTTACATTGGCTCCATTTAATATTGCATTACCTGTATTATAGTTATATCCTGTAATAAAAGACAAGGCAGACCCTAGTTCTTTTCCCGCTATACCATAGGAAGCTCTCAACTTTACATCATTAAAAGTATTACTCAAGAAACTATTATTTTTCCAGAAATTTTCTTGAGATACACGATAGGCTACTGATCCATATGGAAAGATACCAAACCGACTACCTGGTTGATAAAAGTAACTTCCATCATATCGTGTAGAAAATTCTGCAATGTATTTACCTTCAAAATCATAATTTAGTCGCCCTATAAACCCTAGCCTTTTCTGAACATAACTTATATTATCGGTTACAGTAATACCTGGCGTTGCATTTGTTAAATATTGAATCCCATTTGCTACAGGAGAGCCCCAAAGATATACGCTAGGATAGGTCCCTCTTTTGCCTTCCATACCAGTAAACAAAAAAAGATTATGTTTACCGAATGAATTTTTATATTCTAATTGCAAGTTGGTAGTAACTTCCTCATTGTTTTGCATAAACCTTTCAACATAGCGACCGTTTCCAGAATAGGCGACGTTATATTGAGATGCTGTCTTGTCATAAGAGTAAAGAATTGGAGAAAGCTCCAGCAAATCGGTTTTATAATTCTTATACCAATAAGTAAATAAACCTCTTGCTTTAAACCCTTTTGCAATCTCTAGTTCTGCCGATCCATTAATCAGTATAACTCTGGACTCTGCTTGATATTTACCAGATGTTTTGTATCCAACCCATCCATAACTGTATTGAGGATCTATCGTTGTTATAAGTGGATAATCTTCATTACCGTTGTAAAATGGCTTCTTTGTAGGAAGGTTACGAAATGCTGTTTGTTCAGCAAACGAATAGTCATCACCGGGCAGGCCTGGCTGTTCATTGTGTTCTAAACGACCCTGCATACCAAACCCAATTTTGAATCGCTTTGAGATATTAGCATTTATATTAGACTGAAAATTGGTTCTGGAAAAGCCTACAAAGTTTCTCAAAAGCCCTTGTTGTTGTAGATTTCCAACGCTTACATAATAATCTACATTTTCAGACCCTCCAGAAAGATTTATACTATTGTAAAATTGTGGTGCCGTTTGCCAGATATAGTTATACCAATCAAAAGAAGTATGATCATCATCTACCTTATTGACCCATTTTTCATATTCATCCTTTTTGATAGTTCGAGCATTTTCGGATACTCCGTTAAAAGTTTCATCTTGAATAATTGCCCTAAGGTATGTAACTGCATCAGCTGGTTTATTATACCCAGATGCTTTTTGCACGCCAAAATAGCTCTGTAAACCAACTTTTAACTTTTGGTTTCTTTTACCTTTCTTGGTTGTTACTACAATTGCTCCATTGGCTGCCTGCATCCCATAAATAGCAGCACTACCATCTTTCAGTACAGAAACCGATTCTATATCATTAAAATCCATTTGTGAAAAACTACTCATATCACGCACCGCACCATCAATAATTACTAATGGTGTACCGATATTTCTTATTTGAATAGAAGGTTCACTACCAGGTCTACCTGTAGTCTGACGGAAATTCAGCCCAGGTATCTTGCCGACAAGGGCTCCGGCCGCAGTTGCCGTTTTACTATGCGAAAGTTCATCAGCATTCACGGTTGAAATTGCCCCTGAAATAGTTTTTTTATTTTGTGTTCCATAAGCTACCACCACCACTTCATCTAAAGACTTTTGGTCAATTGCCATTGAAATAGTAAAAGAAGTGCGTTTGCCTACAAGGAATTCCTGTTTTGAATAACCTACGTAACTAAATACTAAAACTGTATTTTCATCTTCAACATCTATTTTAAATTGCCCATTTTCATCAGAGTTCGTCCCTTTTACTGTTCCTTTTATAGTAATATTTACTCCTGCTAATGGTTTCCCGTTTTCATCCTTTATTGTACCAGAAACATTTTGGTCGATGATTCCCTCTATATTTTCGAATGATGCCTCATCCATATTTTCACTGGTGGCTCTGGGAGTCTCCACATTGCGAAGTATGATCCTATTACTTACTTCTAAAAAGGTAATATTTAAGGGTTTAAGTACTTTTGTAAGTACTTGCGAGAGTAGCTCATTATTAGCAGTAATACTTACTTGTTTATCAAGTTTTATCATCCTTGAATTAAATGAAAACTTAACATTCGCAGACTTCTCAAGTTTTGTTAATACTTTTTCTAAAGTAGCTTCTTTCATGTTGATACTCACATGTTTAGCCAACATTTCTTGACCATTGACGTTAGTCGCCATGGTAACACTTGAAAAGACAAGTACTATAAAAGATTGTAAAAATGACATTTTCACGATTTGGTAAAGCAACCGCTTGTAGTTAAAAGTTTTTTTCATACTTTTGATTCGTTTTTGTTTAATACTGATTGAGTTGGTATAAGCAAAATAATTCCCACACTCCTTAGCAGAGGAGCGTACATCGAACAGGGAAGGGAAGTCACTGGCGTTAAAAATGTAGCAGCATTTTTAACGCCTTTTTTAATTGGTTTTTATCATATTGTTTTTGTGATTAGATAGTTAGTTGCAGCCATTTGAGTAAATAATTATTTGGTTTCCATTCATTTCATATCTGGTATTATTCCCCAAACTTTCGCAGATAATCTTAAGTTTTTCAGGAAGGGGTTGATCGCTCAAGGATGTTGTAAGATAGCAGTCTTTCAACTTTCCCTGTGGGTAATCTATTTCTATCAAATATGCTTGTTTAAGTGTTGTAAATATCTGGCTCACTGCCACATCTGCAAATTCAAAATTTACTTGTTCTATCGTTTCAACCTGATTAGTAATATCTGGTTTGTTATTATTAATAGTTATAATCTGGTCGAATATCAACTCTTTGCGTTGGAAACGAATAGACTGGTTAGGAAGAAGTACAATGGGTTTATCTGATGCCTGTACACTAGTATTTGAACTGATACTGACCTTACCTGTTCGTACTACCACTTCTACATTAGGATTGTTTTTATAGGCTTTTATCCTAAAACTTGTACCCAGTACTTTAGTGACTAACTCGTTAGCAAATACAAAGAATGGTTTTGCAGGATTTTTACTGATTTCAAAAAAGGCTTCGCCTAAAAGATATACTTTTCGTTCATTGCCTACAAAGAGTTTTGGATAACTTAATTTACTATTCGGTTGTAATAATACCGAACTACCATCCGAAAGTGTAATCAACTGGGGTTTATCAGTATTATTCGCTTGTTCTATCAGTCCGTCGTTTTGTTGACTAATTAATTGTTCATAGTTTAACAATTTTTGAGGAGTAATTTGTTGTTGATACACCCAAACCAAACAGATACCAACCAGTAAAATAGCCGCAACCTTTTGTAAGGTTGATGATTTGAATAAACGCAACCAAAAGTTTCCTTGATTAATACGTTCTTGTTCATTAATTTTCTCCCAAGTATATCCTAAAGCCTCTTGAACATCTGCTTTTTGTATTTCTTGTTCATCAACCTTCATTGCCAATAAATATAAGCGAGCAGATTGCATAAGCTCGGTGGATTCATCTTTAGAAAGAGTCCACTCATGCCACTGATGATGATGTTTCCCTTCAAGTACCCACTCTTTAAAAGAGCTGTCGTTTAGGAAGTCATCTATAGATTGATAAGTTTTTCGCATTGTCCTATGGAAATGGTTTCAAAACTAGAGAGGACAACATTTTTTGGGGATACTCACTTTTTGTATTTTTTTTCGAAAAAAATTAAAAAAACCTTGAAAGCAGTATAAATACAAGGGTTAAATCTCCAGACCAAGCATCTCTAAGATGTTGTAATGCCCTGAATACAAGATTGTTAGCAGATTGATAATTAATATCAAAAGTTTCTGAAATTTGTTCAATCGTTAGTCCTTGATGATAACGAAGATACAATGCTTCTTTTTGCCTAGCAGGAAGAGCATTAATAAGTTTATTAAGATATGTTACTTTAGAAGCTGTTATTTCATCAAGAATGAGTTTTTCTTCAATCGAAAAATCCATTAAAAAATCAAGTCCATCTACTGAAGTCGTTTGACGAAATATATGGTCTCGTTCATGTAATCGAGCAATGCGTTTACGTACACTAGAAAGAAGATATGCTTTTACTACTACTTTATCTTGAAGAGAGTGTCGATACAACCATAAATCTACAAAAACATCTTGTACACAGTCTTGTACTTTGTCGGAATGTGACATTAACGAATTACCATAATTTACCATTGAACGAAAATAACGCTCAAATAAATTTGAAAAAGCCCATTCATTGCCCTCTCTTAAACTTTTCCACAGGGTTTCATCGCTAATATCTAATGCCATATCATTGAAAGAATGATTTGTTGTATAAAACAAAAGTAATTTATTTTTTAATTAATCGAAGAAGTTCACATAATTTTTTCTAAAGCCCAAAAGAGATTATGATTCATAACTACCCTTGCTATAATAAGGAAATGCTTCAAAACAATTAATCTCTAATTTGAAGAATTTATATAAGAAAGCTATTCTAATTTTTTGAAAATGAATCTATGTTCAATAACGTATATCTTATACGACAACAAGCTAACCTTTCCTTGATTTCAGGAAATCAGTTATAATTTATTCTTTATTTTTAAGCAGGATATCGTAAATACCAGATTGTATTCTGACACTTTTTCATTTTTATCAATACTAATTTTACGTCTTAAAACTTTGGTTAATGTGTTAGCTAGATTTCATTTCTACCAATAATTGTATAGTCAAACAAACGTTTGATTGGACTAAAGAATATAGATGACAGGTATTTAGGAAAGTTACTTCATGCAATAATTGAATAAGATTAAGAATTAGAAGAAAGTGGGTTTATTGCTAAGCTTCCTAAGTTTGGATTAAAATTGGCTAACTCTGTTTATTGTATTTCAGATTTTTATACACTTTTCTATTTTCGATTTATTGATAAGGCTGGTAAATATGAGCCCAATATTTGGTTGAATAAAATTGATAATCCAGCTTTTAGAACATGGTCGGGACTTGCTTTTTAGCAAGTTTGCTTTGCTCATATTCCACAGATTAAAAGAGCATTGAATATTTGGAGGAGTAGCCAACGAAACATCTTCTTGGCGAACGAAAGGAGAGGGGGAAACGAAAGGTAGTCAAATACAGTGTGAAAAATAATTCTTATCCCGTAGTTAAAACCGAAAAGGTTAATCAATAAAGATAACTGGGAGACTTCTGTGCGTAGACGATCCCTTAATTTGCTTTTAGTCTTTTTATTATATTTGAATTTCTTAATTTTTCAACATGAAAGAAAAAGTAATTTAGAGAGGTTTATAAGTTTAACAACGAGCTGAAACAGCAAGGTTTTAAAAAAGAATACGACGCATAAACTCGTAGACACAGCCGAAAGAATTCTATAGAATTTGCTTAATAACAACTGGAAAAAAGTAAGTCACATCTACTACGATTGTATTTAACAGTTTTTCTATTGGAACATCTCAATACAAGTATCCACTCAAACCCATGTTTGAGTGGATACTTGGTTTATGATAAATATAATTGTGATAAGAGAAGAGATTGGCTTGATGCCGAATAATAAAACCTTTATTAAAGGACACATTCTGTATATTTATAAATGAACTCTGTGTTTATGTTTAGTATGAGAAATGTTCTAATAGATTTCAGTTTTTCTCATAAAAAATTAAAATATTATATTTTTTGTTGTAAAATGCTTAGATAAGATTTTTAAGTAGGATAGGGGGAATACTGCAATATTCATCCATGATGCCTGTTAAGAAAAAAACTAAATAGCGACGATAAACCAGCATAATATGTAAGGTTTCACACACACTAGAGTATTTGGATTATAATTTTCCTATTTCTCTCCAAACTTTCAGTTCTTCCTTAAACCTATCATTAATTACCTCTAATTTTGTATCAATACGCATGGTAGGGCGCTCTTTTAGATTGTAGGCTTTCCATTCAGGAGTATCTTTTGCAAAAGGCTTTCCTGTTTTGGCAAAGTTTGTCCATAATTCAGCAAAATTGTGAGATGCTGTTTCACGTTCTGGTTTATTACCACCAAAGAAGCTCGGTTTGCTTGCAGACTCATTGAAGAACTTGAATGAAATATCCATAGCATGAGGTGTCCCCATTTCGTAATCAGTGCCTGGTATTTTTATTTCAGATTTATAGCCAAAATTATATAAATAAACTGATGCACCAGCTTGTTTAGTTTTCTTTTCTGCTATATCTATCGATCCGAGTCCCATCATTGTAATGGACGAAATCGCTATATAAATATCTGCTGCTGAAGCATTTGGTCGAGTCTTACGATAGGTGTCAATAATTTTTTGTGTATTTTTTCCATACGTTGGTTCCAATTTTTTGTGTAAATCCTCAAAATCATATTTTACAAAATCTGTTTCTTTTCTCTCCCATGCAAAAAATGCCCACTCATCTTCATTCCAACCAACCAAAAGGGGTTTGTCTTTTGAAACAAGAGGTGCAGTAGGGTCAAAAGGGTGATAAGGTAAAGCTTTACCATCAACCACTGGTCCAAAACCTCCGTAGTTTCTACGCATAAAACCTAAACTTTTGTTTTTCTCCACAAATGGTGGCACAAAAGGTAGTTTTCCTTGTATTTCGAGCAATTTGCTGGCAGGCACATCCAAAACCTTTTTCCAGTCTTTGGTCTCAATTCCTAATTCTTTTAGAAGCATCAAAGTGGTTTCGGCTGCAATTTCTTTTGGAGTCATTCGCACACCTGGTCCACTTTCAATAGATGCTTTATTGAAATACGGTGCAGCAGATGGCATAGCATATAGACATGAAGTTTTTGCTCCACCGCCTGACTCTCCCCAAATCATGACATTATTTGGGTCTCCGCCAAAGTTTTCAATATTTTTATTTACCCATTTCAAGCCTTCAACAATATCCAACATTCCATTATTGCCTGAACCCTCATAGTCTGACCCGCCAATTTCATCCAAATACAAAAAGCCCATTAAACCTAAGCGATGGTTGGTTTGTACCACAACAACATCAAAATGACGGGCTAAATTAGCTCCATCTTGCCCAGCAGAACCTCCTGAACCAATCACAAAACCACCTCCATGACTATAAAACATCACTGGGCGTTTTTTCCCATCGTTCGCAGGTGTCCACACATTCAAAAACAGACAATCTTCTGACGGTTCAGGTTCGTTTCTTCTTGGATTTTGAATAGCAGGAGCTCCAAGTGAAACTGTATCACGCACACCAGTCCAAGGTTCTAGCGGGGCTGGTCGTCGGAATCTTCTTTCACCAGATGTTTTACCAGCGTAAGGAATTCCTTTGAAAATATTTACTCCTTGTTCTCTGTAACCTTTAATTTTCCCATAAGATGTTTCGGTAGTAATAAATTCTTCAATTATTGAAGGTTTTCTGAAAAGGCTTTGTGCAGAAAAAGCATTCTGAGCAAAGACTGTACCTGCTAATCCTAAAGAAAGTTGAGAAATGGCTTGCCTCCTGTTCATGTTTTATAATATTTTGATTTATAATTTTATTTTTTCGGCACTATCCCAATGTTCGGCTATTTTTCCATTTTCAATTCTAAACATGTCAAACCATGTTGTAGTATATTTTTTTGAATTATCGGGAGGCTCTGGCAATTCTCTCACAAAACTTAGTATTACAATATTCCCATCTGCTGTAATAGAAACAATCGGAGCTTTAATAGTACTAAGAATTGGTTGAGGTTTAGCAAATTTCGAAAAGAAATCGACGAAAGCTTTTCTACCAGACGAGACATTGGGGTTATGCTGAATGTATGATTCTGTCAGATATTTATCTGTCAAATCAAGATGTCCACCTTCGAAAACCTCACGCCAGAAATCAAAAACTATTTTTTTATTTAGAGCTAATTCAGCATTGTTACTTTTTAATAAATCTTGTTGGCTTGCTAATGGTTTTACTATATCTTGTGAATAAGCCATATTTAGGCTCGCTAAAACACATAAAAGCAAAATGAGTATCTTTTTCATTTGAAGAATTTTAAATTTTTTGTTTCTAAATTTATTGCGGTATGACTCAAGTGCAACGGCAATAAATTTAGAAATAACATCAAAATAGAATAAGTGAAATTATAATTGAAAACTGTTTGAGCCTTCTTTCAAAGCCATGTCTTTTCCTTTCCAAATGAGGGTTCCTGAGATAGTTTTGGGTAAGTCAACCTGAATTTTCCATTTCCCCTTCTCTAATTTATAACTTACCGAAATACTTCCTTTAGGATGTGGCATACTTCCATTTATATCAGTTATTCGCCCTAAATGGGGCTCAATTCTTACTTTTGAAAATGCTAAGCCATCACTATCTATACCAAGAATTGTTCGGTAAAATTCGATATTAGGGCTTGAACCCCACGCATGGCAGTCGGAACGTGTTTTATCTACATCGGAGGTTTCTGCCCAAGTAGTAAGTCCCATCTGAATATTTTCACGCCATTTATCCAGCCATTTCAAATAGTCATTTCCTTGCCCAGCTTTGATTAAGGCTTGGTGTAAATAATACTTAAAATAGATAGAAGCAGGTGATAAAGATTTGTTTTCAAGAAGTTGTTTCGCAATTTCAGTTGCTTCTATTTGAGAGGTTAATCCTGTTAGAATTGCCAAAGAATTAGTATGTTGAGAGAATTCATCCTTTTCTTCTCTGTCAGCAAACAATTTCTTGTTCTTGTCCCAGTATTTTGTTCGAATAGTCTTTTTCAAAACTTCGACAGCTTGTAGATATTGATTTGCAAAGGCATGGTTGCCCAATTTGTTTTCTAAATCAGCAGCTACTTGATAGGCCCAAAGCAATTGAAAATCAAGTACAGCGGAAGTTCCATTGACACTCATTGGTCCAGCTCCAGCTTTCCATTCTTTGGCATTATCAACCCAGTCTGTGAACATCCATTGAGGCGTATTTTTTAATGAGCCATCGGTTTGTTGGTAGCTTTTGAAATATTCTAAAATTTGACGAACACCTCCTAATTTTGTTTTAACAAATTCAATATCAGCAGCATATCTACTATAATCTTGTAACATTCCAATATACCAAAGCGAAAACGTTGGGATAAATTGCGGTGTATAAGAAGGATGACGGCTCAAAGTAACGCCCTCAGGTGTACGAGAAAAATCTATTAGGTTGATGGCATTTTTTACCAGACGATCATCACCACTATTATAGAGAGATACCATTGCTTGAATCCTTCCATCACCTATGTATTGAAGTTGTTCATAATAAGGGCAATCCATATAGGTTTCATAAGCACAAAGACGTGCTGTACGCCAGCCAATATCAAGAATTTTGTTCATTTCGCCATCTGAAGTGATGAGATTAGCATTCATTTTAAACGGATAGCCTGTGAAAGTACCGTAAATATCATTTAAAGTAAGGGGTTCACTTTGCGTCGTAATACTTATTTGGAGATAGCGATAAGTACGGTAAGTAAGGCTTACAAATTTTTGATTATTGCTTCCATCAGAAACCAAACTGTCTTTACGACCCAAAAACTGTTTCCCTTCGATTTCATTCCTATTGCCTTTTGAAGGATACTTGGTGTACATTGTTTCCGCATAATTCAAACTAATCGAAGCGTCTTTTCCACCACTAAATTCTACATTTGGGTAAGCATTAGTCAGGTAACTTTGGTCTAAAATTACTTTAAATGTTGAATTTGCAGGAATAACTATATCGTTTTTCCTTTGAGGAAATCCATCTGGTAGCGTAATATTTCCTTCTACTTTTACCGTTTTAGCCAATCGCTCATCTTTCAATTCCATTTGAGGAATGATAGATGACACAAGCATCCAACCACTCATAGTTCCAAAAGCCCCTAAAACATTTTTCGGTACTCCTGAACCAATTTGTTTAGCTTTTTGCCAATTTTTATCGTCAAAATTTTCACTTTGCCATCCTTTTAGACTTAAAGCCATGTTCCGAACCTCACCAGCTCCAGCCACATAATAAGCACGAACTGTAAATCGAAGTGGTGCAAAACTGTTGTCTTTTTCACACAGCCAAGTATTATTAGTGTTTATGGCAGATTCAGCAGAAGTAGCACCTTGTAAAATAAAGCCTGTTCGGTATGTTATTTGAGCTTCGGGTTTAAACTCACCTTCATTCCAAACCTGTGCTGCTATGATGTTTTTTCCTGATTTTAAATAGGAAGCAATATCAACCGTTTCAAAATTCCAGTGAGCAATATCTCCACGAGCGGGCCCCATCGAAACCAATTTTTCATTTACATAAAGTTTGTAACGATTATCTCCCGAAACATGAATCTTAAAGTTGTTAGGTTTTGAAGGGAGTTCAATGGTCTTGCGAAACATATACACCCCATAACCATCATTACTTGCACTTGGCACAGTAATCCATTGTGCGTGCCAACGTTTGTTAATAACATCTGGCTCTCCTGTAGGTGGTCCAAACTGAGCCTTTACAAGAATTGATGTTAGTACTACTAGAAGTAGCGTAATTACATTTATTTTTTTCATCATTTTTGTGATTTAAATTGTAATAGATGTTTATTCCAATTCAGCTTTTAAAAAGTTAATCACTTTTGTTCTAATTTCCTCAACGTCATACATTGTTCCGAAATGCGGTGCATCTTTTACAATGGTTAGTTCATTTTTTACACCAAAATGATCCAACCAAGCACTAAACAATTTTGATTGCTTATTTGAAACGATATTATCTTTTTCTCCGTGAAATATGATGAAAGGAGGATCATTTTTATCTATGTAAGTAATGGGACTTGCCGCCTTTGCTAAATCAGGTTTTAATAGTGGGGCTGCTCCAATTAATAAACCTTCTGGCGATTTTGCATCTTCATTACCGGGTAATAAAACTAAATCGGTAGGACCATAAAAATCAACAACAGCTTTGTACTTGAACGGGCGGTAAGTGTCTGGAAAGTACAAACTTTTAACATTATTATTTTGAGAAGTACCCATCAAAGAAGCTAAATGTCCACCTGCTGAAAAACCCATCAAGGCAATTCTGTTTTTATCAAATTTGTACTTGTCTGCATTATCAAATAAAAATGATACTGCTTTATTACAATCTTGCAAGATAGCTGGGAAAACAGCTTGCATCGCAAAACGATAGTCGATAGAAGCAATTGCAAAACCACTTTCAAGCATTGCGTTGATTGTATTTGGCATGTAGCCCATATCTGCATATTTATCATTTCCTATCCATCCACCCCCATGTATAAACACTATGAGTGGCGTATTACCTTTTGCATCAGCAGGTAAATAAATGTCTAATAAGTGTTTTTTAAGGGTATCACCATTATATGGAATATTACCATGAATGACAGTCCCCTTGGGTAAACGAGCATAAATTTGACTCGGAGTAGGAGGCTGTTGGGCGAAAGTAAAGACTGAATTTAAAAGTATTAGTAGTACGATTGATAATTTGTTCATTTTGAGCATTTTAAGGCTTTTTATTGTACTTGTATAATCAAACTTAAAAGTAGAAAATCTACCTTTAAGTTTGATTTGATTTATTCATAAAAAATTAGAAATAAGGACTTAACAATGATTCACTGGCAGGTAAAGGAAAGGTTGTTGTAATTGTTTGGTATGCAGCAGGCGGTGGAGTTACTCCAGCAGGGAAGTAATATGCTGTTGGGTTAGATTTTACTCTTGCTCCATAAGCAGACATGACCGATTGAGCCGTTCCCGTTCTTACTAAATCAAGCCATCTCTTATTTTCAAAAGCTAATTCAACTCTTCTTTCTACTATGATGGCGTTTCTTAAATCAACTTGAGATGCAGCCTTTGTATCAGCTAAACCAGCACGTGTGCGCACTTGATTGAGAAACTTTGCTGCATCTGTCGTTTTTCCAGCTTCGTTCAAGACCTCAGCATAGAGTAAAACTATTTCTGCGTAACGATATACAGGCCAGTTTACACCAGTAATTCCCGATTGAGCGTGGGGTTGAATGTATTTTTTAATATAAGGATACGATCTTCCATTTAACTCAACATTTGCAATTGAAGCGGCTTTTCTTTTATCACCATCTTCATAAGCATTAATCAAATCGAGTGTTGGAATATTGTAGCCTTGGTTATTTAATGCTTGAGGATTGCCAGCACCCATAATAGACGATACTTGTGCAGCACTGATAGGCATTGGCAGAAATTCATAAATAAATGTGCTTGCAAAGCCCTCTGTACCTTCTTTAAACTGTACTTCAAATACAGATTCCCTACTGTTTTTGTTGGCGTTGGTATAAATTGAGGCATAATCGCCTAATAGCGAGTATTCTCCAGAGTCGATAACTTCTTTCAAAAGTGTTTCAGCCAGTGCCCATTTCTTTTGTACTACATAAACATTTGCTAAAAGTGTTTTGGCTGCGCCCGATGTTGCTCTACCTACTTCTTGCTTTGACTTGACTGGAAGAAGTCTGCCAGCCTCAGTAGCATCCTTAATAATTTGAGTATAAATCGCTTCGATTTCTGAAAGAGGCAAAGAAGCCTCTTCTCTATTGACAACAGGTATCAGGTGCAATGGTATTTTACCGAAATATTGTACTAAATCAAAGTATGCTAATGCTCGCAGGAAAAAGGCTTGTCCTTTGATATTATTCTTTGAGTCTTCTGCAAATGTAACGGCATCAATGGGTACTAAAACCTGATTTGCTCTTGCAATGATTTGATAATCGGTCACATATCGTAACGTAGAAACGGTATTAGCTGCATCATTTGTGAAATCTGCTATGGCCTCCTGATTTTGGGTGGCACGAAAACCAGGATTGTACATATAAGTAGAATTATCAGAACGCATTTCTCCCATATAGAACGCACCCGAACCGTTTAGTCCAGCACCATTATATAATGTCCGTAAAGGAGCATAAGCGGCGTTAATTCCTTGTTTAAAATCATTTTCTGATTTAAAAAACGTAGCAGTACTTAATTGCGTTTTAGAAGGTAACTCTAAGAAGCTATCGTTACACGAACCCAAAGTCAGCGTAGCAAAGAATATATATATGATATTTTTTTTCATGTTTTGTCTAATAAGTAATTATTGAATCAAATGGATTAGAAACCAAAATTTAAACCAACTGTAAAAGTCCGTGGAACTGGATATGAACCCCAATCCATTCCTAAATTAAGCGTAGTACCCGTAGTACCGTTTTGTGACGAACTTGTTTCAGGGTTGATACCACGATATTTGGTTATCACTAAGGCTTGTTGAACGGAAGCATATACACGAGCATTTTTGATATACTTAATCTTTGAAGGAAGACTATAACCCAATGTTATGTTTTTGATAGTGAAGTAGTCGCCTGAACTTACAAAACGAGAACTACCCCAGTCACGCTCCATATATGTACCCCCAGTCGTTTTTCCATATTTACCATCACCAGGTTGACTTTCAGATCGCCAACGATTGGCAACATCTTTGGTAACATTAAATACACCGTCTAAATTGGTTGCTCCTTGTTCATACATTACCATTAAATCATTTCCGAATGAACCAGAACCTACGATTGATAAATCAAAGTTTTGATAATTAAAAGTATTGGTAAGTCCCACAAGCATATTAGGGAACGGATTTCCAATAATTGTTCGATCATCATTATCGCCACCAATAGTAATTTTACCATCGCCATTTACATCTTTATATCTCGCCGTACCCACCTGTGAATCAGTTGCTTTTGGTAATCTATTAAATTCTTCCGCATTTTTATAGACCCCTTCATGAATTAATCCCCAAAACTGACCAATTGGTTTACCAACCATTGTAATCGTATTATAATTATTAGGACCACCATAAAGTCTTTCAATACCCGGGGCTAAAGCTAAAACTTCATTTCTGTTAAATGAAAGGTTTAAATTTGTATTCCATTTAAGCTTTCCAACTGAATTTTTTGAGTTTATGCTTACTTCATGTCCCCAAAACTTAATTTCTCCTACATTATCATTGAAATTTGTGAAACCAGATTCTTGAGTAACTGATACATTGTAGAGCAAATTCGTGGTATTCTTTAAATAATAATCATAAGCAATACTTATTCTATCATTCAATAAACCGAGGTCAAAACCTAGGTCAAGCTGTTTTGTTGTTTCCCAACCCAAGTTTGCATTTCCTAACGTTGATACAGCCGCCCCACTAAAAATTGTATTACCAAAAACAGCGTTTGCAGCATTATTGATGAGGGCATATTGTGTGTAGTTTCCGATATTATTATTTCCAATGATTCCATAGCTTGCTCTTATTTTTGCAAAAGAGATTGCTTGAATATTCTTTAAGAAACTTTCTTCTGAGAGTAACCACCCCAAGCCAACAGAAGGGAAATTACCCCAACGATTGTTTGTCCCAAATCGTGAAGAACCATCACGTCTGATTGAAGCAGAAACCAAATATTTTCCTTTGTACGAATAGTTAAATCTTGATAAATAGGATGTTAAAGCCCATTCTTGTACATCAGCACTTGTATTTAATCTATCAATGTTTAGTGCAGACTGGATAGTAGTTATTCTATCATCAGGGAAGTTTGTCGCCCTCACTTGATCATTGTTCAATCTAAATTTTTGATTCGTGTAACCAACCAAAAATTCAATATTATGAGCGTCAAAACTTTTTGAATAAGTTGCCGTATTCTCATTTAGCCAAGATAAATATTTCGTATCACTATTGAATGCACTTGCAATAGTAGGAGGTAGTGATGCAAAAACAGTTGATACTGTTGATGGAGAAAAACTTTTAAATTCCGTATTCCCTAAATCAATATTGAAGGTTGATTTCAGTGCAAAGTTTTTAATGGGAGTGTATTGCAAATAAGCAGTTGTTAACACTCTTGTAGCTTTTGTTTCATTGGTGATTTCATTGGCTGCTCTAATCCAATTTGGGGTTGGAAATACTCCCCCAGGTATTGAAAGCGGAAGAGAACCATCAGCATTTTTGTAAGATAAAATAGGCCAAGTTAATAAAGCATTCGAAATTAATCCACCAGGTACTGCTGCATTGATATTCGTTGCATAAAAAGCACCATCAGAACTTGGTGTATTATTAACAGAGTAAGTAGGAGCAATATTAAAACCTACTTTTACTTTGTTACTAATCTCGTAATCTGTATTGATACGCAATGAGTAACGATTATAATCAGAATTTATCATAACCCCATCTTGCCTGAAAACCCCAGCCACTACCGAAGTACTCAACTTATCTTTACTTGAAGATAAAGTTATATTATAGCTTTGCATTGGTGCTACTCTAAACATCGCATCATACCAGTCTGTACCGCCAGCACCTGCGTACTGAGCTGGATTTTGAAACTGTGCAGGTACAGGTTGTCCTAAAGCTTCGAATGATTCTTTTTTGAATTGAGCAAATTCCTGACCATTCATCATTTGTGGTCTTCCTTTTTGAGGAACACTCTGCCATCCCGTAAAGACGCTAAGTCCTACGCTTGTTTGGTTTTTCTTCGCCTGCTTAGTTGTAATTAATACGACTCCGTTGGCGGCTCTCGAACCATATAAAGAAGTTGAAGCAGCATCTTTTAATACAGAGATGTTTTCAATTTCATCGGGATTTATTGAACTAATATCTCCTACAATTGGGAAGCCATCTACAACATATAAAGGGTCACTACTTGCTAAAATTGATGCTTGTCCACGAATACGAACCGACATCCCTTGCCCAGGCCTTCCACTTGTATTATTAATCTGAACGCCCGCCATTCTACCTTGTAGTTTTTGGGTTATTTGCGAAACAGGAAGGTCTTTTAACTCTGTCGCATTGACGGTTTGGACAGAACCTGTCAAATCTCTTTTGATTTGGCTACCGTATCCAATCACAACAACTTCATTTAATGAATTTACATCTTCATCTAAGACGATTGTTAGGGTATTTGAAGGTACGTTAACGGCAAATTCTTTAGCGACATACCCGATAAATGATACTAAAAGAGTTTGCTTCCCTTTGTCAACATTAGGGATATTAAATCCACCATCAGCACCAGTAGATACTCCTTTTGTCGTACCTTTTAAGCTTACAGAAGCTCCCACTAAAGCATCACCTTTTGAGTCAACAATTTTCCCACTAATGCCTTGAGCAAAAGTAGATATTGCTGTTATTAGTAATAAAAAGATTACTAATCTAACTTTTTGTAGTTTTTTGATCATTATTAAAGTTAATTTTAAAAATAGTTTTGTTATAAAATTTATTTAAAAAGTACAATACAAAATTCGTTATACTTTTTATTCAAACAATCCTATACTTACTACCGACTTAACTTTATTTTGATACTATTTTCTTATGATATTGATAATAAAAAATTATCAATATCATATTAGAAACTTATTTGAGAGTTGATTCTTTTATGGAAGACGAAGACTTGATACTACTTATTACAGAAGAGCTATTGTTGTGCTTAAATATTAATACTTGATTGCATGGAATGATGTTATTTGTTTTATTGTCTGTTTTTAGCGCTATTTTGACAACATTTTTTGTGTGTAGGTTATAAAATGATGGAGCCAATCCAATGCCAAATTTGGCTTCGATAAGACCAATTAGTAATTCAAAAGATGAAACTTCTTGGACAATTTTATTTTCTCTTGATATTCCCTGAGTGTTGAATATTTTTTCTATTTGCTCTCTAAACCTTGACATTGTTTTGGTAACGTCTATCCACTTTTCATTTTTAAGTTGATTGATATTTAACTCACTACTTTTTGATAGAGGATGCGATTTGTAGAGACATACCTGTATGTGCCCTTCTTTCAAAATAAAAAAATCAAACTCATTTTTTTCAAAAAAACTAAGCGATACTCCGAGTAAAATATCGTCTCTCTTTATTGCTTCTTCTACTTCCATATAAGTATGATACTCAATGATATTAATTTCAATATCATTGAGTATCTGTTTTAGGAATTCAATAATCTCTAAAACCCTATATTTAGGCAACAAGTTATAAATGCCGAGTTTTATAACCCTACGTTTGTTTTCAAGTTTTTTAACTCCTTCTACAGCCTCTTTATAATTTTGCAAAATTTTTTGAGCTTCCTTCAGGAAATAAATACCTGCATCGGTCAATTCTACTTTTTTATGTTTTTCTTTTTGTGTTTTATCAAACAAAGAAATCCCCAACTCTTCTTCCAAAAGCTTTATTTGATTTGTAACTGCTGGCTGTGAAATATTTAATTTCATCGCCGCTTTTATAAAGTTTAGTTGCTCAGCAACTTCAACAAAGTACTTTAATTGTCTTAACTCCATACGCTTATTTTAGAGAATCTCTAAAAACAATATTAAAAGGGTTTTGGATTTGTTTTTTTGAATTATCAAGAATTAACCTTGCTGTTGTTTTACCCATCGCTTCGAAATCTGTAGAAATAGTTGTCAGCCCATTCATGATATATTTTTTCGCACGAGTTTCATTGTATGAAATAATGCCTACATCTGTACCAATCAAAAAACCATTAGAATCTATTCTTTCGATAAGCTCAAATAAATCATCCTCCATGACGTTTATATAGACATCTCCGACTTCGATGATTTCATTAGTAAGGTCATAAACTACTTTATTTTCAAAAGCGAAATTCATACAAAAATCTTTAAACCCTGTGATTATCTCTTCTGGATAAAAGCTATTTTCAGGAAAAATCAGTTTAAGTTTTGAGTATTTTTCCAAAGCATTTGTTGCTTGAAAGAGTGCATGATAAATATCTTTAGTGAAGTTTTCATAAACCGAAGCAAAGTTCCCAGTAATTCCTGGGATGAGTTTATCTACCAAAATCAATTTATTTTTTGGAATGGTATTAATAAGTTGATAGGCTGATTCTTCCCCTTCTATAAAATGAGGAATTATTACATAGTGTGTATAAATGTGTTTACGATTTCCTAAAATTTTACAAAAAAACTTAGAGTCATTATTATAAACATAAAAATCAATCGAAGCTTTTTCCCCTAATGCTTGAACGAAAGAATCATAGATGATTTTTTTATGAGTACTCAACTTATTAAACATCAGTAAAATTTTCAAATCTTGGAAAATATCGGTATTTGAAATAAAATACCCCTTTCCTCGATTTGCTACCAAAAAACCCAATTTTCGTAATTCATTATATCCCTTTTCAACAGTAAGCCGAGACATATCAGTTGTAAAACTAACTTCATTAATTGATGGCATACCATCTCCTACCTTCAAAATACCAGATTTAACAGCATCTATCACTAAATTAACTAATTGCTGATATTTGGGAGTTGAAGAGAGTTCGTCAATTACTATCGTATCTAAAAACGCTTTGGAATTATTCATAAAATGTCACTGTAAATATTTAGGTAATAATTGCTTCCAGAACATAGGTTAGCGTAATATTGTTGAATAAGCATTTACTCAGAAATATATATTGCCAACTTAAAGTACTGATAAGTCTTATTTAAAAGTGAAATAATACAAATTTTAGTTTATAACATTCATGTACTCTCTCTAAAAAATATTTAACTATAGATAATCTTTGACATCATGTTCTTGAGCCTTTTAGTTCAAAGTAAGATTGCTTATTACCAATATTAGTAAATGAGCAAATGGTGATAAAGTGGTGAAATAAACCATTAGTAATAAGTTTATTTAGCTTAAAATACTTATTATGTAAAAATAAATACAATAATGAACTTTAATAATATTATTCCAACATCAAAAAGGATAGAACGTTTGCAATATGAAAACCCTTGGTGGATTTCGGGTCAAGTACAACAAACTTACAAGGATATGTCAAAAAAGGCTATATTTTGATTTGTTCTATCCTTTTGTGAAGGAAACCGAAATAAAAAGAGCCGTAGTTTTAATGGGACCACGCCGTGTAGGCAAAACGGTTATGATGTTTCATGCCATACAAGAATTGATTATAGAAAATATTTCCTCTCAAAAAATCTTTTTCATCGGTATCGACAATCACATTTATATGCAACTGGGATTAGAGGACATATTATTGTTGGCAAAAGAAGCCGTTCATTTAGAAAGTCTGGAAGGATATTTTGTATTTTTTTGACGAAATTCAATACCTAAAAGATTGGGAACGCCATCTAAAAGTATTAGTTGATTTTTACCCTAAAACGAAATTTATCGTTTCTGGTGCTGACGTGAGTACTTCCGAATCTTTTGTGTAATCGAGCATAGTTTCTGCTAAATTATTGTTTCCAAAAGCAGTAAGATGGTGTATTGTATTAATACGTCGTTTGTTATTGAATTATTGAAACTTGTAAATCGAAGCAAGTGATGAATTATCTTTTATTCGCAAAGGTAGATAGCAACTATAGCTTTCACCCTTAATCTATCTTATAGAAATACCCTTAAAATAGATTAAGGGAAAATAGATTTAGAAGTTTGAGATTTATTGTATGATGAAAATTCTACCTATTCTGTTTTAGTCAGCATTCATTAACCATGTTAATCTCCTTACGTGTAACGGTATGCCCTATATTTAGGGCAAAATACTCATTTTTCTATATGAATTAATATAACCAGTAAGGTAATTTTGCCACAGCTTGTAGCAAAAATTGTAGTGTCTTGATATTTTATGTATTATGCTTCTCTTCGCTATTATAAATAGTTTTTATTATTCTACAATTATCATCAAGTCTAATTACTCTTACTCTACTCAACTAATGTTGATAGACTTTGGTCTAAAGTGTATTTCCCTCCAAATAATAGTATCGCTTAACGATATACCTAACCAAAATGCTGAACAAATAGCACGAGATACCATCGACAAACAATTAATTTCTTGTGGGTGAATTATTGGATGCATGAAATAGATGGACATTGGCTTATTCATATTCAAGTTCCTTCCAGTTCAAAAATACATAAAACGGTCAATATTGTCTTCGACCGTAGTCATATAAATGTACTCGTGAACACCATTATAAAGCGTTTTATAGTTAGTTTTATTAATGCAGAATCAACAAATACCAAAACCATTAATAAATTAAGTATAATACATTTTTTTAAATAAAATCATCATTTTCTTGCTATTTATCAAAAATTAATCTTCATGCATTCAAAATACATGAAGATTAATTATTATTATGAGTGATGAAAAACAGGTATTTATACTCTAAAATCTATGATGATAAATTTTTACTTTTGTTAAAGAAGTTAATAAATATCTGTTTGCCTCTGATTTAATACTTAACTAAATATAGCTTTACTTAAAATAAATATTGCTGCCAAGAGAATAAGGGCTGACAACCCAGCATGAAAAATTTGTAATATAGTAGAAGAAGCCTGAACCTTCTCAAAAAACGGGGCGTATTCTGAAAAGCCATAAGAGTAGGAAATATCATAAAACAATCACAACATGGAACTTAAAATTCATCCCTCAATTGGAGTTGCTCGATTGGGAAATAGTACAACTGAAATTTGTTTATCGCCAGATAGCATTGGAGGGCTACCTTATGATGCAGATAACTCTGGAAATTTGATTGGGCCTATAAGTAATTTTAAAGATGGCAAAGGGCTCATTAAAAGACAAGGGCAACCATTTAAAATATTTCAAGATGATGGACAAGAAATTACACTTGACACACCTAACGTCACTTCGATAGGATGGACTGTTCATTTAGCCAACAAAAAAGCTGCTTGGTATCAATATAGTGAACTACAGGGCAATTTGTTGTATGGAAACGAAAACAGCTATGAGAATCAAAATATCCCTTTTCGTAATCCAGATATAACGAGTTCAGAAAGACAAACACTAATCATTGATCCAGGCCCAAGAACGATTTCAGGAAAACTTAGCTCAATTGGATTTGACAGAGAAAACGCCCCAGCTAATTATCCTGTTCAATATCCCAATTCAGAGGTAAAGTATGGTGTGGCAGTAACCACTCTCGGAGATTTGTTAACAGACAATAGTGGAAGATTGGTAGTTTTAGGTGGATATGGAAATGCTGGAGGAGATTTACCCCTAACTTCATACGGTGGCTCTAGTACATGGCACGATGATATTTCGGATGGCCCTGTTTATTGTACAGTCACATTTAATGATGGAACGCCTCCTGTTACACTTTCAGCATGGGTTATTGTAGGCTCACCTGATTTTGCTCCAGAGATTGTAAATATCTCTAATTTAAGCGATACGATGTTTGATGTTGGGGTAAGATGTTTTAATCTAGTGCCAGAAATGTGTATCGACGGGCAATACAATCCAAATTACGTTGCAAATTTTCAAAGAGATATTCTTCCAATAATAAATCGAATTAGTAGATATCAATGGGTTGCGAATGTTCAGTCAATGATGGCTTTTGCGAGCTATCAATTTGATTATTCAGACCCTTCAGATGCCAATAAAGCAAATAGACTGAATTACGCCTATTATTTTAGGCAAAATGACGGTCAGCCCCCAGTTCCTCCAACTTTGCCACAAGAACAATTATTTCAAACAAATGGAGATAATTTGTTCCCTATGATGCCATTAAATTCAGGTAGTAATTCGGTAAGTAATACCAATATCATGAAGTTTTTGGCACTAGACCAAACACAACTTTTTCTATTAGAACAGTGGGCGAATGGTTATTTTGTAAGTAACCATTCCTATCAACCATACCCTGTCAATCAATTAGATGCAGCAAGCGTAGGAAACTGTGTTGGTTTACCGATGTGTCCAGGAATTGAAGTTACTTGGAGTATGCAAAATCCTATCGTTTATGCTTCTCCTTATACGATTTTACAATATCAAGATGAAAATTGGTATTTAGCCAATGGATTGACACCTTCAAGAGATGAATGTGAAGGTGGTGGATGTGAACCTGGAGATTTGACAAAAAGAATGGCATGTCCTTGGCAAGCTGACTTTTTCCAATGCACGGTTCAGTATATTAACTTTACCGATCCATCTGTCAATAAAATTAAGCTTCCAGATGGTTCCAGTACTCCATTACCTCCTACTTATTATTCGTACTGGTGGCCGCCTCAAAGTCCTTGGGATGTTTTGGTGGGCGAGTTAACTGAGGAAGGTCAAGTAGCTGGAGGTGGAATTCCCGCTGGTCAACAAATGAACTATGCCCGTGGTATTAATAGTTTCACGCAAATGGTTCAATATTGGTACTCATTAGGTTTTATCCGTGACAAAAATTCGTACAACAATGGTTTTCCTTTCATGCTTGAAACAGAAAGGAACAATGAGGTATTCACATTGAAGGAAGTACCAGTTAGTGCGATAAGTGGAAACCCAGAAGATGCTGAAACAACCATTCCAGTTTTCTTTATTGAATCAAATACTTCCGCAGTAAAACGAAAAAGTAATAAAGCAAGAGTATTGATGGAACACTTTGAAGAAGTTGGTTTTAAGTCCATTGAAATTCATAGCGAAGGACTTGGTTTACCACGTTCTGGAACTCGAAATAGACGTTAACATGCCAAATACAGTTGCAACAGATGTACTTATAGTTGGTGGGGGACCTGCGGGTTCTTCCACCGCTTTAAGTTTGCTTAAATACTCCAATTTGAAGGTAATGATTATTGAGCAAAACGACTTAAATTCCATTCGAGTTGGAGAACAAGTTAATGCAAGCTTATTTGATTTACTTGATTACATAGGCATTAATAAAAGTGATTTTGAAGAGAATAGCTTCTTGCCCGGATACAGTAGTCTAGCCGCTTGGGGAAGCTCGCATATTTCTTCTAGGCATACAATTTTTAGTACCCAAGTAGATAGTTTTCAACTAGATAGAGAGCAGTTTGATTTAATGCTATTGAAACAAGCTTCTGAAAAAGGGGCAATCGTTTTCCCAAGAACAAAATGTATTGATTTTCAGCAAACTGATTCTGCTTGGACTATCGAATTAAGGCATGAAACTAGAGGGGATTTCACCATTAAATCTACTTATTTGATTGATGCTAGTGGACGACAAAGTCATGTGTGCCGTAAATTAGGAATTCCTATCGAAAAATATGACGATTTAGTGGCTATTGGCGCATTTTTGCATTTCAAGGATACTAAAAGAGCTATTAAACAGGAAATTTTACTAGAAACAGTAGAAGATGGTTGGTGGTATTTTGCAGGATTGCCTAATCAAGAAATGGTGGTTTCACTTTTTACAGATTCAACAATTGTAAAAGAAAAGCAGTTACAAAAAACAGAAAACTGGAATGAATTACTTTCAAATACAGTACACATCAAAAAAATGCTTGCAAATACTTCCTCTAACTCCAAACCTTGGGTCAGAAATGCGTTCTCTCACATCTCAAATATAGGAACTAAAAGCAATTTTTTGGCCGTTGGAGATGCTATAGCTTCTTTCGACCCAATTTCATCAATGGGTATTGGCTTTGCTATTAGCTCAGCTTGTCATGCAGCAAAAGCTATAATAGACAACGATAATGATGCGAATACTTTTTTAAATTATCAGGAAAATATTAGTGCTATTTTCAAGCATTATCTCGAAACAAAAACACTTTTCTACAATAAAGAAAACCGATGGAATAACTCTTCTTTTTGGAAAAAAAGAAATTAATTTTCTCCGATAAAGCTATGTTAGATTTTAGAAACACTACCATACTATACCATTGACAACCATTACGCTTTAATTCCCTTGTCTCTTATTTTTCTCCACCACCTAAGCTCCGATACAAATCAGTGATGGCATTAAATTTCTCTTTTTTGATTTCTATGGTTTCTAATTCATTTTGTAAGAAATTGTTTTGAGTACTAATTACTTCCAAATACGTAGCCATTCCACTTTTATAAAGCATTAAAACATCATTTGTAGCTTTTGTGAGCGATGCTTTTTTTAGTTTAACTAAGTCCATTCTTTCATCTGCATACTTAGCTCTGGCAAGTGCATCAGATACTTCACCTACTGCTATTAATAGCGATTGTTTGAAAGTAGTCAAGGCTTTTTCTTGATCAATGACGGCAATATCATAAGCTGTTTTAAGCGATTTTTTCATAAAAATTGGCTGTGTTAAATTGACTCCTATATTTTTTACGATAGAACCGGGCAAATTAAACCAAGTATTAAGTTTAAAAGAATTGACTCCAACCGAGGGCGTAAAACTGATACTTGGATACATGGAAATATTAGCAATATTCATTTTTGCATTGGCTGAAACCACAACATATTCTGCTGATTTTACATCTGGTCGGCGACTCAAAAGCATGGCTGGAACACCCAAAGGAAAAATTGCTGAAAGCATGGTTTCACTCATATTTTGAACCCTAGTAATGCTATTAGGAAATTCTCCACATAAAATACTGAGAGCATTTTCTTGTACTGCAATATTTTGTAATGCCAGAGGAACTAATAATTCCGCCGTTTTCTTTTGTGCTTCGGCTTGCTCTACTGCTAAGGAATTTACTTGTCCAGATTTATATTGAAGCTGAATCATCGCCAAGGTACTATCTCCCAAAACAATGTTACGTTTTGCTACTTTCAGTTGTTCGTCGAGTGCTGTTAAATTATAATAGGCTTGAGCAACCTGAACGATGAGTCTTGTTTTCAAAGCAGAAAATTTTTCTTTTTGTGCGAAATAATCTGCAAGTGAAGACTCTCTGTACATTTTGGCTTTTCCCCAAATATCAGCTTCCCAAGATAGTCTTAAGCTGGCACTATAATCATCCATATAACTTGTCCCTAAGAATTGTTCGGTCAATGAGCCATTCAGCGAACTTTTAGAAAGCCAGTTTCTATTTGCTCCTATGTTCAAATCTACAGACGGATAAAGCCCTAACTTTGACTGTTTGTACATTAAATCTAGCTGTTGCATATTCATCACAGCTACAGTGATTTCATTATTTTTTAAGAGAGTCTTTTCTATCAGGTTAACCAATATAGAATCTTTAAAAAAGGTTCTCCAAGGCAATTGAACAGTATCTGCCGTTAGGTTGACGGTTTCTCTATATTGCTCAGGAATGTTTAAGTGCGTTCGGCTATATTTCTTCCCTACATTACACGAAAAAAGTAGCAATGAAATACTAACGCTTAGTAATATATGTATTTTTGATAATTTCATTTCGGTTTAATTTACGATTGAAATACTTGCTTTTTCCAAGATACTTTTTCTTGCAAGTATTGGAATAACATAAACAATAAAGGGATGACAATTACGCCTAAAACCACACCACTTAACATCCCCATTGCGGCACTGGTACTGATAGAATGATTTCCTGTAGCAGTTCCACCTTTTGAAACCATTAATGGAATCATACCAACAATGAATGCGAGTGATGTCATCACGATTGGTCTTAATCGGGCTTTGGAAGCATCTAATGCAGCATCCAAAATAGATAATCCGGCACGTCTTCTTTGTACAGCGAATTCTACTATCAGAATAGCATTTTTGGCTAATAGACCAATTAGCATAATGATACCAATCTGTACATAAATATTGTTGTCTAGCCCAATACTTTTAGTACCGATAAAAGCCCCTAGAATCCCCGTTGGAATAGATAATAAAACAGCAAGAGGCAATAAATAACTTTCGTACTGAGCTGATAAAAGCAAATACACGAAGAGTAAACAAAGTCCTAAAATGGCTATTGTCTGATTTCCTGCTGATTTTTCTTCCAAGCTTAATCCCGTCCATTCATAACTATAGTCCGCAGGCATTTTATTTAAAATAACTTCCAATCGTTCCATCAAAGCACCATTACTTATTCCGGGCATAGCATTGATGTTGATTGTCAGTGCATTATAAAGATTATAGCGACTTACTGATTCTGGACCATATACTTTATGCAAGGAAATAATTGATTTTACGGGAACCATTACTCCATTATCATTACGAACAAAAACTTCATTGAAAGCTTGTTCATCCATTCTAAATACACCATCAGCTTTGATATTTACTCGATAAAATTTTCCAAATCTTGAAAAATTCAAAGATTGATCGCCTGAAAAATAGCTTTGAACGGTACTTAAAATATTATTAATGCTAAGTCCCATTTGTTTAGCTTTGGCTTCATCTATTTCCAATTCTAATTGTGGATAATCAGCCCTAAACATAGTGTAAGCTAATTGTACTCCATCAACTTTCATCAAGTCAGCAATTACTTTATCAGCCTGTGCTTTCAAGGCGACAGAACTACGACCTTGCCGGTCTTGTAATACAATTTCGACACCGTTCGTAACTCCATAACCATCTACTGGTGGCATTCTCATCGTGAGGATACTTCCTTCGTTAACAGCAGATAGTTTTGCATCTACAATTTTCATCAGCTCGTCGATGTCCTGTATTTTCCCCCGTTGTGTTCGTGGTTTAAATTTAACAAAGCCAACAGCATAAGCAGGACTTGTACTGTTGGTCATAAGGTTAAAACCTGTGATGGTGGTATTATCTTCAATGGCTTCTATTTCCGACAATAACTTGTTGATTTTATCGGCTACTTTGGTTGTTGGAGTTAATGCTGTTCCTGGAGGCATGCTTAGTACGAATGTAAACATATTATCGTCTTCCATAGGCACAAAGCTTTTTGGGGTACTCATAATAGACCAAGTAGCCACGCCAATTATAGAAGCGATAAAGCTTATGCCTAACCATTTGTGTATCGCCAAGAAACGAATACTCTTTACATAACGATTTGTGAGATTTTCAAACCCTGCATTAAACCCAGAGAAAAAGCGCTTACTAAAACTAATTTTGGTCTTACTTTCACTATGTGTATTTTTCAAGAGTAAAGCACATAAAGCAGGCGTAAGTGTCAGAGCATTTACGGCAGAAATAATGATGGCAATAGCCAGCGTATAAGCAAATTGCTTATAGAAAATTCCTGCTGAACCTGTCATGAAACCAATCGGGATAAATACCGCAGACATCACAAGAGTAATAGAAATTACAGCACCCGTGATTTCCCCCATTGCTGAGTGTGTAGCTTCTTTTCCGCTTAAATGCGTTCCTTCCATTTTACTGTGTACTGCTTCCACAACGACAATGGCATCATCCACCACAATTCCAATGGCTAAAACTAAGGCAAAAAGTGTTAAGACATTAATCGTGAAACCTAGTACGAGCAAAAAGAAGAATGTTCCAATAATGGCTACAGGCACAGCTATTGCGGGAATAATCGTAGAACGAAAATCCTGTAAAAAGAGGAATACAACCAAGAAAACAAGCACGAAGGCTTCAAACAAAGTAGATTTTACTTGGCTTGTTGCTTCGTCCAACTTTTCCTTGGTACTCATTAATTTCGAGTATTTTATGCCTGGAGGAAAAGATTTTGACAATCGTTCAATTTCCTTGTCAATCCCAATTTCGATTTCATTGGCGTTCGAACCTGTGGTTTGTAAAATAGCGATGGTAGCGGTATTCCTTCCGTTTGAAGTATTGTTACCACTGTAAGAAATTGCTCCAAATTCAATACGAGCTACATCTTTCAAACGAATAATATTGTTGCCAGTATTTTTTACGATAATATCATCATAATCTTCAGGAAGATTCTTTTTGCCTTTATAACGAATAACGTACTCTAAAGCAGCGTTAGACTCTTCTCCTAATTTTCCGGGTGCGGCTTCTGAACTTTGGTCGGAAATGGCATTACTGATGTCGGCAGGAACTAAATTGTAATTTGCCATTTGGCGTGGATTGAGCCAAATACGCATAGAGTAATCTTTCGTACCAAAAACCATTGCTTGTCCTACGCCTGGCACCCGTTTGATTTGTGGAATAAGATTAATATTGGCATAATTCTGCAAAAATGTCTCATCATATTTTTTATTATCCTCCGTAAACAAATTGAATATCATAATCATGCTATTCTGTTGTTTGGAAGTGGTGAGTCCCATCCTGATAACTTCTTGTGGTAAAATCGGCGTAGCTTGTTGTACACGATTTTGTACATTTACTGCTGCTTGGTCGGCATTTACTCCTTGTTTAAAGATGATTGAAATTGAAAATGTTCCATCATTACTAGCAGTAGATTTGATATACTGCATGTTTTCTACTCCATTAATTTGCTCTTCAAGTGGCGTAACAACCGAACGAATTACAGTTTCGCTATTACCGCCTGGATACGAACCCGACACCGTAACTGTTGGTGGTGAAATATCTGGGAATCGTGTTACGGAAAGTCTATCAAGTCCGACAATTCCTAACACCACAATCACGATAGAAATCACCGTAGCCAAAACGGGTCTATCTATTATTTTTTTTAACATGTCTTTTCAATTTTGAAATGCACTTATTTTCCCAATGAACCTTTTGTGATTTTAGGAATAACCATCATTCCTTCATTCAATAAATCAATACTTGTGAGGGCAATCTTCTCGCCAGCATTAATCCCAGATTTTACGATGTAATGATTGCCCGATTTTCCTTCGATTTCAAATGGTTTCATCGCTACTTTGTTGCTATCAGCCAACGAGAAAACAAAGTATTTATCTTGAATATCTTTGACACTCGCCATTGGTACTAATAATGCTGTGTTGTAAGCTTTTTGTAAAATCACACCAGCGGAACCTCCCGAACGAAGTAGTTTATCAGGATTAGGGAAAATGGCTTTCAAGGCAATGCTTCCAGTAGTGCGGTCGATATTTCCACTGGCAAATTCTAATTTACCTTTGTGTTTATATTCGCTACCATCAGCCATCACCAATGAAACTGTATTAGCATTTTTCTGTAAACCTTTTTCTTTCATAAAAGCAATATAATCTGCTTCTGTGAGCGAGAAATAAACAAAAATCTGATTAATGTCTGAAAGGGTGGTAAGCGGAACAAGGTCGGCTGGCGTTACCAAATTGCCAATTCTGTTTGGAATTCTACCAATATAACCGCTAATAGGAGCTTTTATCAGACTAAATTCTGCATTGATTTTAGAAGAACTCAACATGGCTTTTGCTTGGTTTACTTGTGCAGAAGCAGCCTCATAATTGGCTTGAGCCGTTTGTAATTGGATTTCAGAAACTACTTTTCCTTCTACCAAAGGACGAATCTTTTCAATTTCTAATTTAGCATTAGCTTGTGCCGCCAAGGCAGCTTTGAGTGTCGCCGAACTGTTATTGACCTGTTCGTTGAATACCTCTGCTTTGATTTTGAAAAGAGCTTGCCCTTTTTGTACATAATCGCCTTCTTTTACAAATATTTGCTCTAAGTAGCCTGATACTTGTGCTTTCAAATCAACATTGACGGAGCCTTCAATTATTCCAGGATATTTTTTAGCAACATCAGCATTTGAAAAATCGATTTGAAGAAAATCAACCGCTATTGGCGCATAATTAGCCTGTTCTTGTGTTTGTTCTTTACAAGAAAATAGGATGAATAAACAGAGAAGGAATATCATTCCTTTAGAAACATTCTCTGTTTTAGAAGTGAGCTTTAACATTGAGTATAAGGATTAATTTATACTACAAAGGAAGTTTTACTTACACATTAATTCTGGAGAAAATCACTGAACCGTATATTTTTACTGCTGAATTGAAGATTTACTTTCCCGAATTTTGAAGCGAAAATGAATTGATAAAACGTGTATGAGATAGGGGGACATTCGTTAATAAATCCTTAATAATCCATCCATGATTTGAACAAACCTGCTTTATCACGACTAATAACTACTTCTACTTCTGCGTTCTTAGCAATGTCAATTTTTAATTTTCCATTAAAATAATTGTGTACTTGCTGAATGGCATCAATATGAATAATAATTTGACGATTTGCTCTGAAAAATGTTTTTGGATTGAGTTGGTATTCAAGTTCTTCCATCGTCAGTGGAATGGTTTCTTCAGAGCCATTGAGAAGTTTGGCTCGTGTAATTTTTAGTTTAGAATAGAAAAAAGCGATATCACTTACTTGCACTGTTTTGTAACCATCTTTATAAGGAATCAAGAACCTATTTCTAAAATCCTTTGGCTGTAAAAAATTTAATAATCCTTCTAACGATTTTTGATGAAAATCGCCCGACAAGGTTTCCAATTTTGTAAAAGCCGCCAGTAACTCTTCCTGTTCAACGGGTTTCAATAAATAGTCGATGCTGTTGTATTTGAACGCTTTAACAGCATATTCATCATAAGCTGTTGTGAAAATGATTGGGCAGTTTATTTTTACTTGCTCAAAGATTTCAAAACTAAGCCCGTCCGATAATCTTACGTCCATCATCACCACATCAGGTTTTTCATGTGTGTTAAACCAAGTCACACTATCGGAAATACTATCTAATACCTCAAGAACAATAGCTTTTGGTCTGATTATTTTAATTAAACGTTGTAATCTATCCGCATTGGGCTTCTCGTCTTCTATTATCAGTATTTTTTCTATCATTGTTTTATTAAAGGAATTTTTACCTTAAATGTAGTTTCGTTTTGTATAATTTCAGGCTGTTTTTGCCAGAGTAAATCATATCTTCTAATAATATTTTGGATACCAATTCCTGATGATTCAAGCTGATTTTCGATGGGAAGTAGCATGTTTTCAACAATCAACGTTTGTTCGTCAGTATTATAAATACTAATTTTCAAAGGGTTTTTCTTATTGGTTTTGTTATGTTTTAAGGCATTTTCTACCAATAATTGCAAGGTCAGTGGTGGTAAATACAGTTGTTTATTTTCTTTGTCAATGCTTACTTCAAATGCTACTCCTTCACCTATACGGTTCTTAATCAAGAACATATAAGAATGCAAAAACTTCAACTCATCTTCTAATAGAATTATATCTTTCTTTGAGTTGACCAACATATAGCGATAAATTTTTGAAAAATTCTCGGCATATTCATAGCCTAATTGCTGGTTGACTAATATCAGTTCAGAAAGTACGCTAAGATTATTGAATACAAAATGTGGATCTATTTGAAGTTTTAAAGATTGTAATTCTGCTTCGACAGCGAGTTGGTCGAGTGCGGCTGCTTTCATGGCAGCATTTTTCCAGCTGACAATCAGGTAATTACAGGTGTTTATTCCGATAATCATAAATGCGATAATCGTACTGACTACAATCCATTGTAAAAAACCTCTTACTTGGTCGGCAGTATGAATTTCTATACAAGTTTCAGGATTATCCAATAATTGGTACAATTGGTCTAACATGACAAGACTTACAAAGATAATCACCAAGTTTAGTCCCGTTTCGATAAATAGCCTTTTCAAGGGTTTTTCTGTCCATGAAATTAACACATTGAGTTTGTTACTGATGTAAATACTTGTTTCAGAAATTAACAAGCAGAAAATAAATGACAAAGCCAAGTCTTCTGCTATCGTCAGTACAGAACGGTTGAAATAATAAACCCAATAGGAAGAATAAGGGTCAATAATGTAGGAAACAAGGTTTAATAAGGTAAAAGCGAAAACAACGATGATAATTCGCTTTCCCTTGTTACTTAAAAATGTATCTTTTTTTTCGCTCATTTATTATAAATACAGTAATTGTAAGTTAAATTTATTAATGATGGTTCTTGCTTGAAAGATAAGCATTTATATCCTTATGTATTTAAAGTTTCCAAAATTGGATTATTCTGTTTTTACTTTCTTTTTTTTTCTTACTTAATCTACCTAATTCACGACTGAAAGCTCTAATACAATTACTAAACCGAAGAGCATTTTTTACCTATAGTATTTAAATAAGAACAAAATGACAAATATTGTTGTATTCAATATTTGAACTATAATATTTATTATGTTAAATAATGATATTATATAAACTAACTTAAATATTTGGAATCAATAAATTGAGAATATAAACCTATAAGGATTTGACATTAAAGTTCTTATTATTAGATAATTATATGAATCCTTAATAGGTTTGACTAAATGCTTCCAAATACTTAGCCTTAAAAACTTCCTTTCAAATCAAATTTAAATGGTGACATCGGTAGTCCAACTTCATTGATTATATTACATTTTGGATTTGGGAACCAAGCATATTTTATTTGTGTTACTTGTCGATTTGCTGGTAGCGTAAGAATAATTTTTGTTGTTTGAATTTCAATTTTTTCTGGATAAAAAATGGATTCTTCTGTTCCGCCTAAATTATAGCCTTGCAAAACGAAACTTTTTGGCACTTGCCCGTCTTTAGTTTTTAGCTGTTGCACATGGTCAAAATAAAGGTGTACTTCCTTCCCTTTTTGTTCGTAAGTTCGCAAGACTGGTCCAGAATAGGCATTTTTTTGATGATACGTTTTGGCTAAAGCTAATAAACCTAAACGTTCGCCAACGGTTTTTTTGTCAGTAGGATGCACATCTAAAGAATCTCCAGTATCAATCGTTACCACCATTCCTGAATTGACAATCCGCTTACTTAACTCTTCCTGACTTGCACGAAAAGCGGGCCAAGCACTTCGATTGGCAATGGTTGGTAATTGTACAGTATAAAAAGGAAAGTCTCCTTGTCCCCAAGCCTTTCGCCAGTTTTTTACGAGTGTTTCAAATAGTGGCGTATGAATTTCGGGATGAGTAGCGTTCGATTCTCCTTGGTACCAAATTACACCTTTGATGGCAAAAGGCAACAGAGGTTGAATGCCGTTTTTGTACAAAAATGAACCTGCAAAAGGATGTAAAAACTTCCGATTTGGAACAACATCATTTTTCACTTTTGCTAAATTTTCATTACTCCGTTCAAGTACCCAAGGATGAATATCTTGAGCGCTTTCAAGCCAGTTAGCATCCACAAATTGACGAAGTTGTGGATGAGAAGCCAAACTCGCTGAATCAATATAAGCCTGTGTGGTAGTTCCTCCAACGGCATTGCAAATCAATCCGATTGGAACATTCAGTTGTTGCTGAAGTGATTTGCCAAAATAGTAGCCTACAGCCGAAAACTTGGCGGCGTTTTCGGCTGTGCAAACTTGCCATGTGGTAGGTTCATAGAATTTTCCTGCCTGCAAATCTGCCAGAAGACTATCATCAAAAACCACTTTTGCAGTAGGACGGGCTTTGTCTTGAGCCGTCATACGGAAAAATCTGATTTGAGAATTACTGGCTTGAGAAATTTCTTGTTTAGCTTCTTTGGACTGCTCAAGGCGTAATTCCATATTAGATTGACCCGCACAAAGCCATACTTCACCGACAAGAATATTTTGTAAAGTTTTAGCTTGCTTTTTATCAGAAATACTTAATAGAAAAGGTCCACCAGCCTTATGTGCAGGAATTTTCAGTTGCCAATCTCCTTTTTTATCTGCTCTTGTTTTTCTTGAAATATTATCAAAAGTGACGGTAACTTCACAGTTTTCACAAGATTTTCCCCAAACAGGAATTTCCATGTTTTGCTGTAAAACCATGTTGTCGCTAAAAATTAAAGGAAGCTCAAGCTGTGCTTGTACCGTAAAATGACAGAAAAGTACTAACAAATAAGTTACAAGCGTTTTTACTTCCATGATACTGTGTTAAAAACGATTTGTGTATAGTTACTTTTTTCATATAAAACTCCAATTTCACGCTTGCCAATTGCTATAATATCTGAATAGGCAGTATAGTCATTTTGTTGCTTATCGCTGCTTTTGTCAACCAATTTGGCAATAGGCCAAGTTTGTCCATCATCAAAACTAATTCTCAGGGTTAAATTGTCACGTTTTTGGGTATCGGCGGCGTTGCAGAATGCTAAAATATGTTTGCCTTTTCGTTGTCCTATCGTCAAAATACTCCCTTGACAAACAGGGTCGGGCAAATTGGCATCAAAATAAGTTTTATCCCATGTTTGTCCTCCGTTATTGCTGATTGCCACAATTCTTTGCCTAACGTCACCCTTTTGATTACGGGCATTTTGCATCAAACGATTTCCAGAAATAGGTGTCGCTGTGGCTTCATTTCCACCTTCGGTCGTGATAGTTTCGCTTAATTGAAAACTTTCTCCGTGACTATCAGTATAAAATCCGTGAGCAAAATAATCAGCAGATTGTTTGCGTGGACTCCCTTCTGAATGATTGGCCGCTACATAGATACGGCCTTTGTATTTTCCTGCTAAAAACTGCGTTGCATGCCCCGGCGTATTGGCATACGAGCGCCAATCTTCTTTAAAATTATACATAGGATTAGTTTGTGGCTGATTGGGACGATGTACTTGTGTGGTAATATTCACATCATTACTCCAAGTCAATCCACCATCAGTAGAAGTTTTGTACCATACTTCTCTCAAACCTTTTCCTTTACGGACTTCGCCTTCATGGTTGTTTCCAGTATTGAAAAAAAGAAAAATTCTACCTTTTGGAAAACGCTTATCGGTTAAATCAACCACAGGAGCAGGATTGCCCGCTTGAAGTGTATCATAGTTGACGACTGTTGAAAGTTCTCCCCAAGTTTTGCCGTTGTCTTTACTTCTTTTCAATACAATATTAATATCGCCAAAGTCGCCAGCACCTTGTACACGCCCTTCGGCAAAAGCTAAAAGGTCGCCACTTGGAAGTTTGATAATAGCTGGAATACGATAAGATTTATGTCCTTCAGTACCAGCAGTAAATACTGGAACGGATTGAGCTTTTGACGCAATTGTACCAAAAAATAAAAAGAGTATAATCAGTAAAAGAGTATTTTTCATGAGATTTATTTTTCTAAAAATTCTGCTAAAATTTTATAACAATACCATTCTTGGCGAGGCAAATGAAAGGGACCTTTGAATAGATTCCCTTTAGCAGTTTGTGCTACAGTGCCATCACGGTGTAAATAACCAAACCATTCACCATGCTCTTTATCATGAAAATGTGAATAAGCATAATCATGTACCAAACGGTGCCATTGAGCATATTTTTCGTTGCCTGTCATTAAGTACGCTAACAAAGTGGCAATAATTACTTCGTTATGAGGCCACCAGAATTTCATGTCTTGCCAATATTCTTGCACAGGTTTATCATAAACATCTCTGAAATATAAAATACCTCCATGCTCTTTATCCCAACCACGTTCCCACATATAATCTAGCATTTTACAACCCAAGGCAATTAAATGTTGGTCGTTATTTCGGTAACGTGCCTCATGCAAAATAAACCAAGCACCTTCCATAGCGTGTCCGGGATTCAGCGTTCGCCCGTCGATATGGTCGATAATACTTCCATCTAAGGCAACACTTTCCATCACACATTGAATATCATCTTTGATAAAATCACGTTCAATTTCCGTTATCCAACGACTAATCCATTCATCGCAACGCTCGTCGCCAATATTTTCTCGCAATTGTTGAGCAGTATTAATCATAATCATTGGTATTCCAATACCTTTTGCTGGACGCACAGCCGTGAATTTGGCAGGTAACAAACTTGGATTACTAGCATATTCGATGCACTTACCAAAAAGTTCTCTGGCTTTATCAGCGGCTTGTGAATCACCACTTGCTTTGGCATAGGCAGCATTTGCAATCACCGCAAAGGTTTCTGAAAAGAAATAACGCCTTTTACGAAGGGGTTTTCCATTACGAGTTACATGAAAAAACATACGCCCATCAGTATCAAAACAATGATTATTCAAAAAATCGATTCCGCTTTTGGAGCCTTCTATCCATTTGTTATCTTTTTCAAAAGTATTGTATAAAGTAGCAAGCATCCACGTTGCTCTGCCTTGAATCCAAACAGCTTTGTCGTCATCAAGCAAATTGCCTGTTTGGTCTCGCATCAATAAATAACCTCCGTGTTCTGTATCGATACTTCTTGGAAACCAAAAGGGAATCGTATCATCCAATAATTGTTTCCGATAAAAATCTCTTAAATCTATAAGTTCTTGTGTTGAGTACATCTTTTTCTCCTTTGAAAATTGGGGAATTGTAACATCGAAAATTCAAATCAGATGAATGATAATTGGAGTACTTTTCAGTCCAAAATCAAAAATCCTTAATCCGAATACGCATCATTTTCCCTAAAAAAATAGCTAAAGCCAGTAAGACAAAACCCGCTAAAATTGCCAAGTCGTAGCCAAGTTGCCCTTGGTCGGTTGATTTTCCTAAAAGATTGGTAATAAATGCCCCTGCAAATACGCCACACATATTCATGATACCATAAGCAGTACCTCTGTGTTGGGCACTAACAAATTGACATAAAATCGGCATATTGTTGGCGTCGAACATACCGTAACCAAAGCCAAAGCAAAGTGCTGCACAAACCAAATGCACTACACTATGTCCAAAGCCCAAAAACAATAAGGCGGGAACAGTTAACCCCAGTCCGATGGTGCTGGTAAAAATGCGTCCTCTGGGGTTTTTCTGTATCCATTTATCTGATAATACTCCTCCAAATAAAACACCAAACAAAGAAGACACTGCCAAAGCAATCGTAGAAAGTGGACCAGCTTTTGCCATTTCAATCTGTAAATTTTGGGCAAAAAGCGTAGGTAACCAGTTTTTAATTCCCCAACCCGACAAACTTGGAATTGTGAAATAGAATAGTAATAACCAAAATGAAAGATTTCCAAATAGTACTTTCAAGTCTTTTAAAAGCGGTCTTGGCGCCTCATTTTCAACTTTTTTACTTGTTTTCATTTTTTGTTCTTTCAGCAATAAGAGCAATACTAAAGCATAAATAATACCGATAATACCAAAAGCATGAAAGGTTTCTTGCCATGAATAATGTTCCGCAATCGTCGCTCCAAATCCACCTAGTGATTGCCCAACATAAAGACCAGTCATGTGAATACCAATGGCTATCGAACGAGTTTTATCACTATGATAATCGGCAATCAGCGACAAACCCGCAGGAATATATAAGGCTTCGCTAACGCCCATCAATGCCCGTAACCAAAAAAGTTGGTTGAAAGAAGTAGTATATCCCATCAAAAAAGTAACACTAGACCAAACAAAAAGACTAATAACAATTATCCATTTTCGATTGAACCTGTCTGCCACAATGCCCGCAACGGGACTCATAAGACCATAAATCCACAGAAAAATAGCCATTAAATAGCCAAAATTTGCAGCAGTTTGTAGCTCTGGGATAGACGCTTGCATACTTGCTTTCATGGTCGATAGCATTTGTCTATCCAAGTAATTGAGCAAAGCCACACCCCATAATAGAGCCACCACCAACCATTTATATGTTTTTGAAGCCATCTTTTCTAAGTTGAAATATTAATACTTTACAAATCAAAACTACGGGTTTAGTTTTCCCACCAGAATATTCGCTGTACGCACACCCGCTTTTACTTCTCCGCAAGGAATCATAATCTGTTTATCCCACATAACTGCTTGCGTAGTTACTGGCGTTTGAAAACCGATGTTATTGGTGCTAGTCCATTGATTACTAGTAATATTATACAACAATACTTCCTGACTAAAACCGGGATGATTTATCTGCAATTGATTTTTTTCTTGAATTAATCGCTGTTTCTTCTCTAAGTCTTGTTCTGCTTGAATGGCAACGAGTAACTTTTCTACCTGATGAAAAGTTGTTCCTTTATCACCACCGAACATTGCTAAAGTATTTTCCCCAACGACACAGCCTGTTCCTGCCGATAAAGGATAGGGCAAATCTTGAAGTTTCTCCCATGTTTGGGTGACTAAATTAAACGCAAAACAAGCACTGAATAAAGTACTGATTCCTGATTCTTGCTTTTGGCGTCCACCCAACAAATACAGTTTTTCTCCATGATTAAGGAAAACGGTATGTGATACTTTTTCAGGAATATCTGGCAAGATTTTCCAGCCTAGTGCTAAATTGTCTAAATCTAAGCGCAATAATGCTGATGAAATCCCATCTATCTTTTCGCCGCCAGCAACAAATAATTGATTATTGACCAATGTTGCTGCTGCATTAGTAAGTGCAAAAGGCAAATTGGGAAACAATGATATTTTTTTATTAATCTGATTATCAAAAACTTGCATCAAAACAACTTTATCGCTTAATCCTTTTTCATTTTCTCCTCCCACGTAAATTATTCCATCAGAAGTATTTACCACAGCTGCATAAGCTTTCTTTTCGGGAAGGCGTAAGGTTTTTTCTTGCCAAGTAAATACGCCATTTATGTCTTTTTTCAAGAAATAAATATCGTCGAAATACTTCTTTTTTCCCCCTTCCCAAGGAAGAGCATCTTCAAAATTGGATCCTCCAGCCACGATAAATACATCTCTATGGCATCCTGCGATAGCTCCTGCTAAACCCATTTGTTTGTGATGTCCTTCGGCAACAGGAAGTTGGGTCGGAATACTCCAATCAATGGTTTGAATTGCATTGTTTTGAGCAATGCTATTGTAAGTTAAAATCGAGAGTGAAAGAGACATTAGAATTTGCTTCATGAATGTGTTGAATAGATTTTGAGCAAAATAAGGAGAAATTCAATGATTCCACATCCTGCTTGAATACTTCGAACTGGGCTGACGTCATATTTCTAACGGGTGCTCTAAACGTTCCGCAGTCATGACCGATTAATTTCATGTATGCTTTTCCTGTAGAAATCCCACCATATTTTCCCAATAAACGAATCATTTCTATCGAAGTCATTTGCAACGCTCTTGCTTTTACTAAATCATTGTCTTCAAAAGACTGAATAAGCTGGTGATAAAGCGGTGCTGCATAGTTGAAAGTACTCCCAACCGCACCTTTTGCTCCTAAAGCCAAGGCCGAAAGCATATTTTCGTCTCGTCCCCATAACATATCATACTTTTCGTTTTGAAAGCTCATGCATGATTGGTAATCCATAAAATCTTCATGAGTATATTTGATACCCGCAAAATTAGGGACATTGCCATCTATCGCTTTTAACAAACCATACATGGCAAAATCAACACCCGTCAACACAGGAATATGATAATAATAAAATGGCATTTCTGGTACAACAGCAGCTACTTCTCTACAAGCACTTGCCAGCATTTCTACCGAAGCAGGTTTGAAATAAAAAGGAGCTGTAAATGAAATAGCGTATAAACCAATTTTTTGAGCAAACAACGCTAACTCTTTGCAATCTGTAAGGCTGGTTCCTCCCAAAAATAACATCACTTTAAAATCATCATCGTGACGAGTACATATTGCCCATGCTTCGGCAACAGCTTTTTTCTCTACTTGTGTCATTGAAACGCCTTCGCCAGTAGAACCACAGATGAATGCACCTGTTACGCCATTGGTTTTAAGCATTTGATAATAAGCTGGAATAGCCGTTAAATTAAGGGTTCCGTCGGCATTCATGGGCGTAAATGGCGCTGCAATAAGCCCAGAAAGATGTGTTGTTTTCATATAAATTATCATTAAAAAAAATAGAAAATCATATCCAGAGCAGGCGAGTACCCGCTCTGGATGATAAAACTAAAAGACTGGATAACCAGCAGTTTGTACTAATGACCTATTGTTTGTCAGGGAATTACGGTCGATTGGCCATAATAATTTGAATGCTTCGTTTGATGAAAGGCTAGTATTAGCAAATACATAATTGTTACCTACACGACGTAAATCGTACCATCTTTTTCCTTCGAAAACAAATTCAAATAATCTTTCATCCAAGATGGCATTGAGTGGACTAGCATCTTTGGCTTGATTTGGGAAAGCGTATTTACTCGCATCATATTTCGCTCCAAAAGCACGGGCTCTCACTAAATTGATTTCATTGGCAGGATTTTGTCCTAAAATTACTTTTGCTTCTGCCATCATTAATAACAAATCTGCATAACGATAAATAGGATAATCGTTGGTAAAAGCACGTGAACCCGCATTTTGTTCGCCTTGAAATTTATTGATAAAACAACCCACCAATTCAAACCCAGTACCTTTTTTACTAAAAGCAGGTTGAATAGAAGACAATTTTCGACTATCGTTATCATCAAATTTTTGATAAGTAGCAATACGTACTGGTGCACGCAAAATCCCTCCCCAGTTGTCGGTAGTTACATTAAATTGTCGTGAACCATTGAAGTCATAAAAGTTGGAAATCAAACCAGATTGTGGAACAAAGGAGCTCGCAACAAAACCCATTGTAGCTTCATTGAGTACATATCGAATGGCAAAAATAATCTCATTATTCCCTTTATTACCAGCAGTAAATACTGTGCTATAATTGGGTAATAAAGTTAAGTTTGGAATATTTGTTTTGATGTCATTCAGCGCATTTAATGCTGTAGTGGCATCAACAGAACCACCACCACGATGACTATTCCAAAGTGATACTTCGGCTTTGAGCATCAGCGTAGCTGCTTTTGACCAATAGCCTTTATTATTTCTGAAAGTATAATTAGGACCAAAACTGCTTTCCGATTTATCAATATCAGCTTTAATCAATGCCATTACTTCAGCTTCAGGTGAAGCCGCTTTTGCCAAATTTGCAATATCTATTGATAAAACAGGCTCTGTTTGAATTACCACACCGCCCCAAGAACGATACAAATGAAAGTAATAAAATGCACGCATCCCATGTGCAATACCCAAATAATAGTTTTTATTGGCATCTGAAACAATATTGGTAGCATTTAGCTTATGAATCAACAAATTGAGTTGAACAATATTGCTGTAAAATCCTCCGAAATTGCTCACACCCGTATTATCCATGTCCAGATTTTGCAACCACATGCGTTCTAAACCTTGCGTGGCTTCACCCGTGAAAGTACTTGGGCTGTTGGCTTCCGTTCCAAAAATATCAGAACGCATTTCTCCCAAAGCCTGAAAACTGGCATTGTGACTTCTGAAACGAACGTGAATACCCGATACAAAAGCATCAAATTGATCGGCAGTTTTCCAATAATTGGCGTCGCTGATACTGCTTTCAGGCGCTAAATCCAGTTGAGTATTGCATGAGGTAAATAGCAAACTAATTCCCAAACTGATGTATATGGTTTTAATGATATTTTTCATGAAAGTAATTTTTAATAATTAAAATGAAACCTGAAGACCTAATACCACTGATTTTGGCGTTGGATATGTACCTGCATAAATACCGCCTGCTGGTGGTTCTGGCGATGGTCCACTAAATTTCGTGACATAAAAAAGGTTGTTAAAATTGGTATAAACACGTGCTTGCGAGAACCATTTACTCAAGAATTTATTCTTAGATAAATCATAAGAAATGGTAATTTCTCTACAAGCTAAATAATCTCCTTTTTCATAGAATCTTGAATTGTTCCCGTTCAATACTTGCCCTGCGTTGTTTGCACGTGTATAGTTCTTTTTACCTGCTGGTGCACCCACTTGGTCGGCATAATATACTTTTGGAATATCAGTGTCGGTATTGGTTGGCGACCAAGCATCTTTTTGCATTTCCATGTAGTTTAAAGTACCCTGATAATTACCAAGTGTACGTGCTACTAAGTCATTATAAATGGTATGTCCTAAAGCAAAATCAAATCTGGTGAAAAGAGAAAATCCTTTGTAACTAACATTTGAAGTAAAACCTCCTGTAACCGTTGGATTGATATTTCCTAAAAATACTTGGTCACGTGAGTCGATAATATTGTTATTGTCAACATCTAGCCAATTGACATCCCCCGGGGCAATTTTGTTCGTCATCGTAGTAGATGGACCACCGATTCCTGCAATGGCATCTACTCTATTAGCAGCTAGTTGGGCGATTTCTTCCTCATTTTTAAAGATAGAAACTTGTTTGAAACCGTAAATAGCTCCCAAAGGTTGTCCTTCTTGTAAACCGCCAACCCACACTACTTTACCTTGAATTGGGTCATAAATTTGCAAGCCACCTTGTCGATTATTTTCATTTCCATTGAATGGTAATTGCAAGATTTTATTGCCCACAAACGAAACATTTCCACCCATATTCCAAGAAATTCCATTTGGATTTCTCAAGATGCTCGCATTAACCGTCAATTCAAGACCAGTATTTTGAAAAGTTCCGAGGTTGGTTCTTACCGAGCTATATCCTACATAACTTGGCAAGGTTAAATTGGTCAATAAATCGCTCGTTCTACGGTCATAATAATCTAGCATTATACTAAAGCGATTATTAAGGAAGGAAATGTCTAAGCCTAAATCCAAAGTTTTACTTTTTTCCCAACGCAAGCCAGAGTTAATAATACTTGTACTTAAAAAACCTAAACTAGTGTTATAATTACCTTGCGAACCGTACACGCCTTGTACTTCGTAATTGCCAATTCCTGCCACATTTCCATTAATACCATAACTAAATCTTGGTTTTAAGGCACTTATGTATTGGTTAAGTGAACTTTCAGCAAAGAATTTTTCTTTGTGAAGATTCCAACCAGCCGACATCCCAGGAAAGAATCCATAACGATTGTCAGTTGCCAAACTTGATACTCCATCTCTTCTGAACACAAGACTCACCAAATAACGCTCGTCAAAATCGTAATTAAGGCGACCAAATTGCGACACAATTTTGTACTCATCTCTGGTTGAATAATTACTTCCTGCCGCAAAAGTTGTTGAAGCATTTGCTGTTTCGATATCATCTGTCGGAGCATTTTGCCCTAAAACTTGCATTTCAAAACCTTTTTGACTGAATATTTCTGCCCCGAGCATTGTGTTGAAATGGTGCGATTCACCGATACTTTTTTGGTAATTAATAATGGCATTGTATTGCTGTTGTACCGACCTTGAGAAATTCGCAAGTGAATTACGTGTAGCATTGCTAAACGACGGCGGATTGGTATATAAGTTGGTATAGTTTTGCGTAGCAAGGTTAAATGACTGATTTAGCGATTCAAATAGATAAGCATTTCCAGCTACTTTTACGTACAAATCTTTCGTAATATCATATTTTGCAGAAGCATTTACCGTAAATCGGTTGACTTCGCTGTTACGTTTTGTTTTTTGTAACCAATACAAAGGATTACCATCGCTCACGCCATTTCCAGGGTTGGGCATTGTTTGCAAAGAATCTAACCAAGGGTTCATCGTAGGCCAAATCGCCAAACTTCTGTACAATACATTGGATTCAGATGCCAAAGTACCATTTTGGGAAGAAGTCGAGAAAGTTGTTCCTGTTGTTACTTCAAGGTTCGGTCTTACTTTGTAAGAACCATTGATATTCCCTGTATAACGTTTGTAATCTGAACCCACAATTACGCCATCTTCTTTATAATGGTCAAAGCTTGCGAAATACTTTCCACGGTCATTACCACCTTCTACGCTAACATAATGGTCTTTTGTATAAGTATTTCTGAAAACTAAATTTTCAATTTCTCCTCCGTGTTCTTTGTATAAAATCGAACCGCCATAAGGGTCATCCATTGCCAACCAGCCTTGCGATAGCAAGCCAGCATTAGCAGCATTGTTTATTCGAATATCAAAAAGTGCTAAATTGGCAGCGTCCGTCAAAAGTCCATAACCTCTTGATGAATTTACTTGTGCAAGCGTTCTACCTGAGTTCAAATTTCCCAATCTATTATAATAAATATAGTCTCGGGCATTCATGTATTTATAACCTTCACGGTTTTGGTTATAGCCCGCTGTAAACTTATAGGTTACACGGGCGGTGCCAGCTTTACCTTGTTTTGTGGTAATTATAATTACTCCATTGTTGGCCCTAGCACCATAAATAGCCGTTGATGCAGCATCTTTCAACAATTCTATCGACTCAATATCGTCTGGAGCGATGTCATTTAATGACCTAATTACGCCATCAACCACTACTAAAGGCGAACCCGGACTATTAATTGAAGCCCCGCCACGCAATAAAATTGATGGCGCTGCACCGGGCGTTCCTGTTCGATTTACAACTTGTAAACCCGCCAAAGAACCTTGCAAAGCTGTTCCAACATTGGCTCTCGGAGCATTCGAAAGTACATCTTTGTCAAGCTTTCCAATCGAACTGGTAATATTCCGACGTGACTGCGTTCCGTAACCAACCACCACTACTTCACCAAGAGAAGTAATGTCTGCTCTGAGTTTGATGTTCAAAAAAGCATTTCCACTTACTTTGATTTCTTCTTTAAGATAGCCAACATAACTCAGCACTAATATATCTCCCTCAGCAGTTGTTACACTAAATTCCCCATTTTCGTTGCTAATAGTTCCAGTAGTTTTTCCTTTCAAAATAATTGATACGCCGGGTAAAGCCTCCCCTGTTTCAGCGGCAGTTACTTTGCCATTAATCTTTTTGGTTTGTCCCCATGCGCTTAGTAGGCAAAGGCAACAGATAATCAAGAAACCAATTTTCTGATAAACGTTTTTCATAATGAAGTCTAATTTTATTTTTGTATTATGTATGACATAACAAAACTATAGAACATCTTTTTAATTTCATAACATTATTCGAATATTTTTATAAAATATCTCTAAATAGTAACAAATACTCAAAATTGGCGCCGATAATATACTCAATAAGAGTATTTATGAAGATAAATATGTAATACTTAATGGCTATTTTGTGATGTTTTGTCGTTAAAAGGCTTACTTTACATTATCTTTAAAAAGAAAACAGCATATCTTCTTCAACAAGTACTCATACAAAGCTAAATAGCGCTTTACAGTTGATATAATCATGAATATTTTATAAAATGAAATATTTTACCTACTTTTATTCGAAATAAGTAATACATAATATGACAAAGGAATCTATTAATAATAATTTTATAACTGTTGACAATAGCTCATTGGTGGATAAAGTAGAAGCCAATTTGGTTGAATTACTACAAAGTAGGAAGCTAAAAGTGGGCGATGTCATCCCTAAAGAAATAGAGCTGGTAGAGCTATTAGGAGTAAGTCGCACGGTAATTAGAGAAGCCATTACCAGACTTCGCACAATGGGTATTATTGAATCTAAGAAGAAAAAAGGTTCTGTAATTACGAGTCCAGATATTTTTGGAATTATGAGTAAAAGTATGAATCCTCATATTTTGAACGAAGAAACGCTGAAAGAGATTTTTGAAATTCGACTGGTATTAGAAATCGGAATGGCGGATTTTATATTTCAGAAAATCACCCCAAAAGATATTGAGGAACTCAAAGAAATTGTTAAAAATGAGCCTGCATCAAGTGAATCACATCTTTTTAATATTGAACACGAAATTAAATTTCATGGAAAATTGTACGAAATAACAGGCAACAAAACCATGAAGACTTTTCAGAAAATGCTATTGCCGATTTTCGATTATGTCCATAACAGTGGTTTATTAAAAAAGGAAGTACAGAAAAGAAAGTTTGTTTCGCACAAAGGCTTGGTAGATATTTTAGAAAATGGTTCACCAGAATTGTTCAGAAATGGTATGCGTAATCATTTAGAAAATCACTTCGCTCGATTAATTTCCTAATCATTCTGAAAGAATTATTACATACTTTGATTGGATAGTAATTCGCCCATTTTAAAATAATGGATGAATTACTATTTAGAATTATTTTAAATAATGCTTGCTAGTATAGATTATCACATGTAGCTTTGTGTTATTATTTATAATAAGTCTAAATAAAATTAACAATTTTCATACCATGAAAAGTAATACAACATTATTAAAGCTATGTCTATTATTGACAATTATTTGCCTCCCATTTTTATCAAGGGCACATGGATATTGGCTTGAAACACAAGGCTCTGGAAAAATCGGTGAACCTGTTAAAATCTTAATGTTTTTTGGAGAATATGCTGAAGCAATAAGAGAAAAGGGTAATAAACTTGATAAAATGGCTGACCTAAAAGTATCTGTTATTGATGTTATTGGAAAGCAATCGGCCATCAATATGGTTCAGAAAGAAACGCATTGGGAAGGAACGTTTACGCCAACAACCAATGGAAATTATCAGATTTTGGCAATAAATGATACCCGTGAAGTACAAGATTTTACGAAACATAATTTAGGCATTACTCGTCCCGTACAATTTATGAGAACAACTTATCAAGTTGGGAAAGCTAGTGCAACAAATGCGAAGAATCTTCAATTTTTAGATGTAACGACAAATCAAGAAAATGGTAAAATTACTTTATCGGCTTTTAAAGACAAGCAAGCTTTAGCCAAAACCAAATTAACGATTATCAATCCACAAACGTGGGAAAAAACAAAATTCACTAATGAAAATGGCCAAACAACATTTACGCCAACTGGAAAAGGTTTGTATTTGGTTGAATTAGAATGGATTGACACAAATCCTGGTACTTTTAAAGGAAAAGATTATCAAACAATCAGATACAAATCTGAGATGACTTTTGTGCTTGATTAATAATAAAAATCTTCTTTGAAAATAATTACGACTGGCACAATTTTAACAGTGCCAGTCGTAATTTATAGGCAATATTATTTATCCCACCATACTTTGGTTGTAAATAAGTCTGGACCCTGACGAGTAATAGCGTCTTTGAAATTAGGATTGATACCCAGTTCACTTAATGGATAACGTAAGCGACGAGGAATCACTCCACCAGTTTCGTTACCAGAATAATTTACTGGGTTTAAATTTGGATAGCCCGTTCTTCTCCAGTTTGCCCAAGCTTCAATATGATTAAGGGTTGAAGCATGAATCAAATATAATTCTGTATGAATAGCATTTAGTTTATTGTCTAAATTTCCACTTTCAGGATAAGCATTTAACGTTGCATAAGTACTTAAATCATTTGCTGTAATAGTGCTTCCCACTACTGAAAGTTGGTTAATTCCTGCACTTTGTCCTTCAATAAAAGCTGTTTTTGCCGAGCCACTTGCCCAACCTCTTTCAATGGCTTCTGCTTTTAATAATTGTGCTTCGGCATAAGTCATATAAATCCAAGGAGTAGCCAAGCTCATCAAATTACTGCTAGGACGAGAGTAATTATTAAGATTTTTCTCCTCTAAAGTATTCAATATGATAGCATCGGTTGCATTAGGTAATCCTCTTTGGTTTTCAATGGTTTTGTCGCCATTTCTTAAACTAGAAATAACCGATAAACGTGGGTCTTTACGAGTCTTTAAAAGGTCGATAAGCGTTTTGCCCCATTGTACACCCGCATTATTCAAATTGGCAATGTTTTGTCCGCTTGGTCCTAGTACCCATGAATTTGGGTTTGAGTTAATCATTGCACCAGTATTATCAAATTTAAAGGCAATGGTTTCACTGTTACTCGTTATCAAACCGCCATCAATGGCTTTTTTAGCCCAAGATTGTGCAGACGTGGCATCTACTTTCTGCAATCTCATTGCTAAACGTAGCATTAAAGTATTGGCTGCTCGTTTCCATTTGTCTAAATCACCTGAATAAATATAATCAGCCGTTTTAGGAATATAAGCTGTTGCACTAAATGCTTTACCTGCTTCATCTAATTCTTTCAACATATCAAAATAGATGTCTTTCTGCGCATCATATTTTGGCGAAAAGTTACCATCTAAAAATGCTTTTCCTGCTTCAGAATATGGAATATCTCCATAAAGATCGGTAAGCCTAGCCATTTCCATTACTTTCAGGATTCTAGCCATCGACAACACATTGATATATTTAGCATCTTTTTTAGCTATATCAATTACATTGACTAAACTTTTCACAGCATTGGGATATGAATAATCGAAAAATGAAGTAAAATTGTTAGAGCCAGAATTATAGAAACTACCGCCATAAAATGTTACATCTATTGATGACATCTGTTGAACAAAACAAGCCGCAAAACCAAAGTTGATACGCCAAGCTTTACTAGAAGCATCGCTAGAACCAGGAATAAATAATTCAGATTCGCCTAATAAATAATCGATTGGAACGCTTGATGGTGTATTTGGGTTCACATTGATTACTTCAAAATCTTTCGTACAAGCTCCCATTGATAAGATGAGAGAAGTACATATTGTTATTTTCTTTAACATAATTGTCTATTATATTAACTGTATTTTTCTAAAAAATTGATACTGTTTGGTGGATTACCCTTAAAACTTCAAGTTTACATTCATCCCAAACGACCTTGTTGATGGAGTACCCGCAAACTCTAAACCTTGAGCATTTCCATTATTATAAGTGGACTCAGGGTCAATGTTTGGTGTTTTTTTCATAAGTATAGCCAAGTTTCTACCTACGATTGAAACAGATGCTCCTTTGAATGGGAACTTATTCAAGTATTTAGCTGGAATACTGTATTCTAATACAATTTGGCGCAATTTGATAAAATCTGACTGATACACAAATGGCGTAGCAATGCTACTGTACCATCCGCTGTAGTAAGCCTGTGCAGGAGCTTTTACTGTATTAGGTTCGCCAGATTGAGTAACTCCAACTCCAAGTACTCCACCTTCACGACCAACCAACGTTTCTTTGGCTAAACCAAAACGATATGCCAAGGCGTTTGTACCAGAATAAATATAACCGCCAAACTTACCATCCACTAAAACACTTAGGCTTACACCTTTAAAAGAGAAAGTGTTATTTAAACCCAAAGTATATGGAGAAACACCCGTACCAAAGTTTTTCAAATCTCCTTGCATCGCAAAGCCTTGTGCATTGTACACGATGTTTCCGCTAGCATCTCTTTTAAAATCATATCCTTGAATTTGGCTATAAGGTAAACCAATGGTTTGTTGGATAAAAGTAGCGCCAGGTCTTGACTGGTCAACACGTAGCGTATTCAAATTGCCATATAAACTTAACACCTCACTTTTGTTATAACCCATATTGAATGAAGCATCCCAAGTAAAGCTTTTAGTTTTAGTAATAGCAACACCTAATAATAATTCTACACCGCTGTTTTGGATAGCTCCAACATTAAATAAAGCACTGTTATAACCAGAAGCTCCAGAAATTGTAGCGGCTACAATATCATTTGTAGTTTTCCTGTTGTACACCGCTAAATCTAGATTTACTTTATTTCTGAATAATTTAGCTTCAAGCCCTAACTCAGAAGCAGTAGATGTTAAAGGTTGTAAATTAGCATTTGGCACACGGTTTGAACTTACTTGAGCAATTGGTGAACCTAAATGTGCGCCATTTAAAGCATAATATAAAGATAAATTATAAGGGTCAGTATCGCCACCAGCTTGTGCCCATGAACTTCTGAATTTCAAATAGTTAATCGCTTCAGGCAATACGAAAGCCTCGGATGCTACAAAACTTAAACCAACAGAAGGATACATAATACTGTTTTTGCCCGCTGCAAGTGTCGAAAACCAGTCATTTCTAGCAGTAGCTGTTAGGAACAAGATATTATTGTAAGATAATTCAGCCGAACCATATACTGAGTTGATTCTTTTTTCGATATAAGCTTCTGATAAACTTCTTGCAGATGGATCAATGTTTGAAATATCATAGAAGAAAGGAATATTAAAGCTGTTTGAAGCACTAAATTCAGTTACTCTAGTAACTTGTCTCATTTGGTTACCACCAAGCAAAGCACTTACACTGAATTTTTCACCAAATTTCTTGTTGAAACCTACTAATAATTCCGTATTTGTCTCTGTAAAATTACGGGTAGAAACCGCATAATTTCCTCTTAGTGCATAGCCAGTACCATAAGGTTCGATGTTTTTGTAATAATGATTGAAATTATCAAAACCCAAACGTCCTTTCACATAAAGCCATTCGTTGATGGTATATTTTGGTTCAAATGAAGTAATGATTCTTTTCTTTTCATCATCTTGTTGAAATTGCTCCGTAGCAAAATATGGGTTTTGTGTAAACTGATTATCAGACCATACTTTTTCGTTGCCATTGGCATCGAAAACTGCATTTCTTAATACATCTACGCCCAACGAAGTTGGTAAAACATACATGGTAAAGTTGGCATTTCCGGGCGAATCGTTTACTCTTGGTCTATTGTGATTTTTTTCAATGATGTACTTTGCATTGGCTACGAATGAAATGTTTTTACCAAGATTACCATTCAGATTCAAGGCAAAATTATTTCTGTGTAATGTATTGTTTGGTAAAACACCCTTATTATTTAAGTCATTCATTGAAAAACGGTAGGTCACTTTTTCAGTAGCACCCGTTAATGCAACAGAGTTTGTTAAAGTCGTTCCTATTTGATAAAACTTCTTCAAATTATCTTTTACAGCTAGATAAGGTCTTTCTACGCCATCGTAAAACATGGCATTACTTCCGTCTAATTTTCCACCCCAGCTATTTCTAGTAGCCGTTTGAGCAACCGTTGTAGGTTTTACGCCATTGTTTCCTAAGCCATATTCATACTGGTAATCGTTGTAAGACTTAATTAGTAAGTCTTCAGCAACAAAATTGCTGTTTACTTCTAATCCAATACCTTTTTCTGATTTTCCGCCTTTGGTTGTCACTAAAATAACACCATTAGAAGCTCTTGAGCCATATAAAGCCGCTGCCGTAGCACCTTTTAAAACACTGATATTTTCAATTTCATCAGGATTTAAACTCGAAATTCCATCGCCTCTATCGGCACCAGTCCATGCTCCATCACGGTTTGCACCAATATTTACTGAACCTAGATTGTCATTATTGATAGGAATTCCATCCACAATAATCAAAGGCTGATTGTTTCCAGAAATAGACCCATTTCCACGAATCACAATTCTACTTGAACCACTTGGTCCTGTAGCAGTTCCTGAAATATTCAAACCTGCAACCTTACCAGCTAAACTATTAGCAATGTTGGTAGAACGAGCTTTAGTTAATTCGTCGCCTTTTATTTCAGAAACGGCATAACCAAGGGCTCTTTTTTCTTTTTTGATTCCTAAAGCAGTAACAACTACTTCTTCCAAAGCCTGATTTTCAGGAATCATTTGTACGTTAATCAACGACTTTTGAAGTACAGTAATTTCTTGTTTTTTGAAACCAATAAAGCTAAACACAAGTATTGCATTAGGAGATTCTACTTCAATTTTATAAGCTCCTTTTTCATCTGTCAAAGTCCCTTTCGATGTACCTTTAATTAAAATACTTACTCCAGCTAAAGCAATTCCTTTGTCATCCACAACCGTTCCAGCTACCTGACTTTCAACTACAGCTTCAGTACTCGTCTCTGCTGTTTTGATTAGTTCTTGCGTTTTGTTTTCAATCGCAGTAGTTGCTTTGTTGATTGTCGAGGGTAAGATTACGTAAGAATTCTTCTTGATTTTCTTAAAACGTAAACCCGTTGGTTGTAAAATAGATTCAATGTTTTGTTCAACGGTATTTTTATTACCAATCAGATTTCTAAGTACTTCGTGGTTTGCTACTAAACCCTCTTCAAATAAGATGTCTGCTTTGTAAAATTCTTTTAACTTTAGTAAAGCTTCTCTTAGTTTAATGGTATTAGAAGTATTTTCTTTTTCAGTAAACTTTTTACTTTTCTGATTGGAATATGCCAATAGTTGTGAGAAAACCAATGAGGGAAAAACACTCAGGGCGATGCCACAACAAAGCATTCTTAGTAAAGCTTTGTTTCTCATATTAAATTCGGATTGTTTTGTGAATAATTTTTGAATGGGTTATTTATTCTTTATTTAGTTGTAAACATTGTTTAATTATCAAATGAAATCACATAAGAATTCTCTTCTTTCACCACATTGAATGATAGCATTTCAGCTAATACATTTACCAATTCCTCGGCACTTTCTGCTTTGAAGGCTCCTGTAATAGTTCTGTTGGCTAATTCTGGTGTTTGTATTTTTATTTCTACTCCAAAATTTTCCTTAATTAAACTACCTATTTCTTTCAAGGGTGTGTTATCGAAGACAAACCGATGGTCTTTCCAAGAAAGCTGAGTACTCAATTTTTCTTTGTTCAATACTTGTAGTTTTAATTCTCCTTTTTTAGAAATATTGACCATATCTCCGGGTTTCATCGTAATAATTTCTCTTTTATTAGCAGAGCTTAATATTACTTTCCCTTTGTTTAAAACCACTTTTGTACCTCGTTGTCTAGCATAAACCACGAATTCAGTACCCAAAACCGTAATTTGGTGTTTATCAGGGGTATTAACGATAAATTTTTGGTGGTCTAGCGTGTGTTGAACAGAAAATTCAGCTTCGCCTTCTAATAATACTTCACGGGTTTTTGTGCCAAAGCCCCATCTTGGTACAAATAATTCTGAATTGGCATTGAGCGTAACATCACTACCATCTGGCAGATGTATTTTTCTTATCTCACCAAAGTCTGTTGCATAAGATTGGTACATTATTTCCTGTTTCATCAAAAATCCTGATACCCCAAAAATCAAGCATACCGCAGCTGCAATCCACCATGAATTTAGTTTTGGCTTTTTGTAAACAGGGTTAATGGCATCGACACCGTCGATGGGAAAAACGTTATTATCTATACGCTCAATATTTTTTAAAAGAGCGATTTCTACATTTGGTAAAAATTGCGGACAGGTTCTTTCCCACTCGTCAAGCCATTCAAAATACTGTTCGATATTTTTCGGCTCTTGTAACCAATCTTCAATTAATTTTTTATGTAAAGGCGAGGCATTACCAGCGAAATAATTAAAAATCATTTCTTTGACTAGATTCATCTTGTTCATCTATTTAAAAGGAAAACTATCACTTACTATAATACATTAATATCGAAAAGACCAAAAGAGAAACGAGTCCATAATTTTTTAATCCTTTTCGTAGTTCTGCTAAGGCTTTACTTACATGTGCTTCAACGGCTTTCTGGCTTACGCCAAGTTCACTAGCGATTTCACTATATTTTTTACCTTCAAATCTGCTTAATAAAAATACTTTTCGGCATTGTTGAGGCAAAGTACTTATTACTCGTTCCACTTGCATATAGAGCTCATCATATTCAAGTACTTTGTCGGGCTGAGGTAATTGAGATGCTCCATTCCAGTCAACAATATCATCAGTATTGTTATTATTGTACTCACTTTTCAGGTAAGTAAAACATCTATTACGAACCATTGTATATAAATAAGCCCTTAGCGAAGTATCTATTTGTTTATAAATTGCTTTATGCCAAAAATTATAGAATACCTCGGCAACAATATCTTCAGCGACTTCCTTTGAATAAACATACCTTATGGCATGGCTACACAATGGCGCATAATATTTTCTGAACAGCATTTCATATCCTTTGCGGGGCTCTTCTTCCAGAATTCTTTTAATGAAGAGCTCGTTATCGATTACTTTCTGAGAAGAATCGATAAAATTATGTTTGACAGCTGTCGTATCTAAAAGGTTTGTACTAAAATCCTTCGAGTTATCTTCTATTGGTAAATTCACGGGCAAACTTTAATAGTTTTTGCACTTTCAATTACATAGACTTCAAATTTTCGTTTTACCCTACCTTGCATTTAAAGTTTTTTTAAAATAAAATATAAGGATAGTTCAATATTTGACAATTGTGTATTAAAAATGTTGTATTATTTCTGTAAATATCACTTTACTAGCTGTTTAATACAAAATTTTAAATGTTTTTTAAATCAATAGAAAATAAGCTTCTTGTGAAGTATTTAGATAATCTGGAGTTCTAAGTAAATATTATTAGGAATAAATTAAAATAGAAAACCCATTGATTGAAGATAAATTTGAGCTATCAACTAAATTTATCTTCAATCAATGGGTTTGTTTTAATTCTACACAAACCTCAAACAACAGCACTTTTATTAAGCGCCACGTATTCGGATGGTGATACATTATACTTTGCTTTAAAGGCTCTGGCAAAGTAATTTGGATTGGAGAATCCTACCGAGTAAGCAATTTGCGAAATTTTCATATCGTTCTTTTGCAAAAGCGAAAGCGCTTTTTTCAATTTCAAGGACCTTACGTATTCAACGGGCGTTTCACCTGTAAAACTTAATACTTTTACATAAAGTGTTCCTCGACTCACAAACATGGCTTTACTTAATTCCTCAATCGAAAGATTAGGATTCTCAATATGCTCTTCTACATAACGAGAAAACTTCAGTAAGAATTTTTCATCTTCTGAAACTACTTCCGTTTCTGGCGTCTCAACTTGTATGTGCTTGCTGTATGTGTTTTTCAACAAACTGTTTAAACTCAATAAGTTTTCTATTTTGATACTTAATAAATGAAAACTGAATGGCTTAGTTAAATAGTCACTAGCACCTGATTCTAAACCTTTTAGCTGGTCATTTTCTTCCGATAAAACTGTCAGCATAATAACAGGAATGTGCTTGGTTCGGTTATCGGTTTTAATTTTACGCACCATTTCTATTCCATCAATTCCGGGCATATTGACGTCGCTGATGATTACCTGAGGATGACAAGCCAATGCTTTTTGCCAGCCTTGTCTGCCGTCTGAGGCTTCTATAATTTTATATTTTGTCTTCAAACTTTCAACTAAATAAGCTCGTAAATCGTCATCATCATCTACAATCAATACAACAGGCATTTCCATTTTTGGTGGCTCGTTTTTAGCGAAGCTTTCAATAGGATTTGATTCTTCATTGATGATTATTTGTGGTGTTGTTTGTTGGAAAGTAATCGGAAGTAATGGTAATGAAATCATAAAAGCACTTCCTACTCCTTCTTCACTTTCTACTTTTATAGTTCCTCCATGCAACTTGACAAATTCTTGCGCAATCGACAACCCTATTCCACTTCCTTGATTTAATATGTCAGCATTGTTATTTACTTGAAAAAATCTTTCAAAAATCTTATCGGTCATTTCTGTCGGTAACCCAATGCCCGTATCACGAAGAATTAATCTGACACCAGTATCGCCATCAGCAGCAATCTGAAAGCTTACATTTCCGCCATCATTGGTAAATTTTATGGCATTAGAGAGTAAATTAATCAAAATCCGCTCTAATTTGTCTTTATCAAAAGTGGTTTGGTAATAACTATAAGCACTTACAAAATGAAGATTTATCCTTTTTCTTACGGCGATATATTTGAAAGAATCTACAATTTCTTGAGAAAACGAAACCAAATCACCTTCAGTTTTATGAAGGTTTAATTCATTGGCTTCAATTCTTCTAAAGTCAAGTAATTGGTTTACTAAGTTTAAAAGTCTTTTGGCATTTCTACTTATCAAATTAAGCATCTCCAATTTTTCAGTACTATTTTCTTGAAACATCAGGTTTTCAATCGGATTCAATACCAGCGTTAATGGCGTTTTTAATTCATGACTCAGGTTCGTCAAGAATTTAACTTTGATTTTCTCCAATTCCATTTTTTGCTCTGCATCGTGTCGCTCTTTTTCAATTAAATGTTTCATTTCCAATCGCTCTTGTGTTCTGGAAAATTCATTTTTCAGCTTTTGAATAGAACTTCTTCTGATAGCCCAAACAGCGCCAACAATCAATAAAAAATAAAAGAAATAAGCGTAATAAGTACGCCAAAATGGGGGTTTCACAATTATATTAATCACCTTTTCGGGTGTTTGCCAAGAACCGTCTTCGCTGTAGGCTTTAAGTCTAAATGTGTATTCTCCTGGATCTAAATTGGTATAAACAGCTGTATTTGCCGTTCCTGCATGATTCCATTCTTTATCAAATCCTTCTAATTTATAAGAATATCTGTTTTCATGCGGAACAGTATAATTTAATGCCATAAAATCTAGCGAAAAGTTCTGTTTATAGCTCAAAACCATTTCTTTTGCTATCGAAATATGTTCTGTTATTTCGGCATTTTCAGAAGCATTTACTTGTTTATTATTGATTTTTAAGCTCGTAATTACAAGTGGTGGCACATTCTTTTTTTGAAAAATATTGGCAGATTTAAAATAATTAAACCCGTCTAGCCCACCAAAAAATAAGGTTCCGTCAGAGGTTCTCAAGCCTGAGCCAACATTAAAAGTACTTTGCTGCACGCCATTATAATAGGTAAAATTTCTAAATACTTTTTTGTGTGGGTCAAAAGAACTAATTCCTTTATTGGTACTAATCCATATTTTCCCGTTTTCGTCTTCTAAAATTTTATAAACTACATTGTTTGATAATGAATAATTTTCATCAAATCGTTCAAAAGAATTTGTACTAACTTTATACAAGCACAGTCCACCGCCCAAAGAACCAATCCATATTCTACCTGCATGGTCACAAAAAATACTCTGTATTTTGTCTATCGGAAGCCCACTATTACCATGATTAAATACCTGAAAACGTTTCTGTGCTGGATAATACACGGCTATACCAGTACCGTTTGAGCCAATCCAGAAATTCCCCAACTTGTCTTGTTCGATACTTGTAATGAAACCGTTTAATGGAAATTTTTGTCCTGAAGCCAATTGAAAAATCTTTTCCTCCGACTCTATGGAATTGCTAGCAGGATCATACCGATGAACACCACTTCCATTCGTTCCCATCCAGACTTTCCCATTTAAATCTGTTTTGAAACAATTTACAGGTGAATCAGCAGCATCGGTTTTACTTTTAGGAATATGAAAGTACCTCGAAGCACCTGTAGTCATATTAATATTATATAACCCAGCCTGATAAGTACCAATCCAGAGTATTCCTTTCGAAGATTCTAAAGCAATTACTGAGGAAACGTTTGCCTTTTGTTCTTTTAGTCGATAAGGTTTTATCTGACCCGTTTTACGATTAAACAAATTCAGCCCTGTTCCTTCTGTTCCGACGAATATATCACCCGAAGGGCTTTCACCAAATGCCATTACTGAGCTACCAGTCAATCCATTAGGATCGTATGAATTATATTTTTTATGGTTAAAAAAAGTCAAATTAGTATCATACTTATTTACTCCTCCTTGATGAACCGCAAACCAATATATACCAGCATCATCGATGTAAATATCTCTAACCGAACGCCCACTAGTACTTGGTACAAAACCGTTTTGTTCTAACAATGAGCTTTTTACTCTGGTAGCTTTACCTGTTTGTGGATTAAAAATATCAATGCTCCCGTCTGAACCAACCCAAAGTTGCCCAGTTTTATCAAATAATACTTTATAGATATGATTACTCGATAGCGTATTTACATCATTAGCATCAGATTTATAACAGGTAAAACTAGCCTTTGCAACATCCATTACATTGAGCCCGCCTTTGATAGTACCAATCCAAAGTTTACCTTTTTTGTCCTCGGCAATACTATTAATTAGGTTGGATGAAATAGCATTAGGACGATTTGAGTCGCTCAGAAATCTAGTGAATTGCCCTTTGGAGGGATTATAAAGATGTAAACCATTGTCAGTTCCAACCCAAATATTGTTGCTACTATCTTCAAAAATACAAAGAACTGTGTTCGAATTTAAGCTATATTTTTGGGCAGTATTTGCTTTAAAAGCTTTAACTTTTTTGGTCACTGGGTCAAAAACAAACAAGCCAGAGTAAGTCCCAACCCAAATTTTACCGGAATGGTCGGCACACAAACTGATAATCCATCCAAACTTAGTAAAGTCATAGTTAATAAAAGAATCCAAATTCAGGTTATAAACAGACAAAGTAAAATTGGTCGCTAACCACATGTTACCTACTTTATCTTGTGTCATTGCTGTTACTGGACCTCTTCCAATACTGGTGCTGTCATTATCTTTATGGTAATATGCAACAAAATTTTGTCCATCAAATCTATTGAGCCCATCTTCTGTACCAAACCACATAAAACCATTTTTATCTTTAATAATGGCATTAATAGAATTGGAGGACAGTCCATTTTTACTACTTAAATTAATGAATTTATATTCCTTTTGTTGCCCAATAATACAATGAGCAACTAAAAAAGTGATGACTAAAAAGTAAAGCTTTTTCATTTTCCTAGACTTTAACCTAACAACTATTGGTTTGGCGTACAAAATCATATCCATCCCCTAATCCAAACTATATGCTTTAGAATAAATTTACAACCCTATCAAATTTATTTCTAAAAGCCAAAAATATCTTTATCTTTCAATATTTGTACTAAAGTAGCTTTTATTCTTAAATCTACCTCAACCCTTTTATTGAAGCAAATCCCCCATCATCGTTAGATGTGGGGGATTGCAAATTCACCAAAGTGATTTTCATCTAAAATGCTATTTCATATTTGCTTTAATAGATTCTGCTACATACGAATAGGCTACTTTTCTTACATATTGCTGTGTCCAGAGACCAATTGGGTCATCAGCTCTCCAACTTGAATTAGCTGGGCTATCCAACGGACTCCATAAAGTGATACCATATCTTTGAGCAGCAGGAATAAGCTCAAAATATTTGTCAATAACATATTTATACATCTCAGCTTGTTCTTTATATTGTTCCTGAGTAGCATTTGCTGTTTTTACACCTCCTAAACCAATATCCAATTCCGAAATTTTAATCAATTTACCAGTCGCAGCTAATAATTTAAACATCTCTGCAATCTTGGCTTTATCCGATTTAATATCAATGTGCATTTGTGTTCCAATACCATCAACCTTCGCTCCTTTTCCTTCGATATAACTTGTATAGGCAATAAGTCCACGACATTTATCCAGACTGTATTCCAGATTATAATCATTGATGAAAAGTATGTCTCCAGCATTACCATACTTTCTAGCTAATTGAAAAGCAGTTACGGCATAATCTTTACCCATATAATCTTGCCAGTAAAATTCATCAGCAACTAAAGTTCTGCCTACTCCTGTTTTAAGTTCGTAAGGCTTGCCATCGTCCATTGGTTCGTTTACAACATCCCATGCTTTTACATAAGGCTTACTTACTGCCAACATTCCTGACATCCATTTGTCCAAAGCACTGGTAATGAGTGTGTTCTTTTGCTCAGCAGTTTTTTCTTTTGTTTGAATACTTCCTGTAGCATTATACTTTGTTAAAGTGATATTATCAAAATAAAAATTAGTGGCCGTTTTACCTAGATTAAACGCAATTGCACCACAAGTAGCCATATCGGCAGTAACTGTAATCTCTTTGGTATAAGTAGTCCAAGTTGAAGTCGCCGAAATAGCTCCAAAAAAGTCCCAGTGTTTGTATGCACCAGGCGTTACATGTGCCTGAGTTGGGTAAGTTGCAGGAACATCTGCCTTCACATCCATTTTAAGTATGTATTTTTCTCCTAAAACAGCTGCTGGAGCAAATTTTAAGAAAAATTGAGCTTCCCAATCATTGGCACGAACACTTGCATTGGTGATTTTCAATGCTCTTCCAACTCCGTTGGCTCCACCGCCCATTGCAGTGTAAGATATTACTGCATTAGCATTACTTTGAAAATTAGTGGCTGCATCACTTTCAAAATCAGCAGCGGTAATTAAATCCCAACCAGGACCTGTTGATGACAAGATATCAGGTGCAATTATCTTTTTCAAATAAGTGGCATTCTGATTAGCATGCCAACATAAAGTATGCCCATACACTGAAATATTGTTTTCTTTTGCTGCCGCTAATAATTTGCCAACGTTATCTAGCGCTAGGCTACCATCGGCTTGTACTACTGCACCATGCTTCATTTCATAACCCAAAGCTATTTCGTCGAAGTTTTTATTGGCAAGTCGGTACATTACTCCCTTATTGACATAATCATTAAGAGACAGAGCAACTCCAAATTTAAAATTAGGATGAGCACTGCGATTGATGTAAGATTTTAATGCGGGATAAGCATCAATATCTTCCTGAAGCGCAATGCTTTCAGGCTTTTGCACATCGAACTCCAGTGGCTCATAAGTGCTACACGAAGTCGCCAAAAGGGAGGTCAGACCAAGTGCAATTTTATATAATTTATTCATAAAATAACGGTTCTAATTTAGACAAATCATTACTTTGCCACTGGCGAAAAGGTTTCCATTGTTACTGTACGATCACGCATAACGAGGGTATCTGAAGTAGAAATTTTCATTCCCGAAACATTTACTTCGTATTTCAAATACAGTGCATCTCTGTCTTTGTTTCCCCAGCTATTTTTCTCTCCTTTTTTCACAAAAGCACCACTTCCTGTTGCGGTATAACCACTTGTTGCTGAAGCAATAGTACATTTTCCATCGCCTTCAAACTTTAGTGAAAGTGTCACAGATACATTTTTGTTGTCTTTGTCTTTGAATACTACAGGAAATTCTAGCTCGCTTAATGACTTCGTAGTAAGTTTATTTACTTCGTCACTTTCCACATATTTTGCATGACGCACCACCGTTTGATTAACAGTACCCGTTACAACGTCCTTTCCACGTCTGAGGTAATTTCCATGCCAAGGATTTACATATTTGATAGCATACAAAACAAAGTGTTTGCCATAAAGTATTGAATCAGCATCTGTTACACTTGTCATCGTTAAAGGAATGACATAAGTGTTTTTGATTGATTTCGGGTCAGCAAAAAAAGCGTCCGTTAATTGTACATCTACTCCACCTGCAAGCGTTCCTTTAGGGATAATAATTTTATCTGAACCTAAAGTGAAATAATTACTAGGCATCGGAAGTACTTCATCTTTCCCTGCTCCGAATAGTAAACCATTTTTCAGCAATGAATTATCAACCGCAACTTTGATAGATACATCTTTTCTACTTTCGTAAACGCCCCCAGTTGTGGCATAAATCTGGCATTTATGGGCATTATCCAAATCTGTATTCACATAAGTATCTTCGCCCAAAGTAATTGTTCTTACAGGGTACTGATAAGCGAAATATACAGTTTGGTATTTGAAATCTGGGAACTCATTTTCCGTATTGCAGGAGGCTAGTCCAATCAGAATCAATAGCGACATTAAAACTAAGTTCTTCATAAATATTAAATTTTGTCAATAATAAAATTATAGCTGATTATTAATTCCACCCTTCATTTTGTTCAAGTGCAGGGAACTTCAAGATTTCCGAATAAGGAATTGGTCCGTATTTCATATAGCTCTGGAATACTCTGTCTTGTACAGCAGGAAGTAAGGTATAAACACCATTTTGGATGCTTACTCCTTTGGCTGGTTCAGTTAGTTCAGCGTTCCAGCGACGTAAATCCCAAAATCTAAATCCTTCAAAACAAAGTTCTAAGCGACGTTCATTGCGAATTAATGTACGCATCATGTCTTTATTACCTTTTGCACTTTCCAGATAAGCATCGTTGTTGCTTGTACCAATGCCAGCTCTTCTTCGGATGGCTCTGATGATATCATAAGCTGAGTAAGCATTTGTACTCGTACCTGTAGGTCCCCAAGCCTCATTAGCAGCTTCTGCATAAGCCAAAGCAATTTCTGTATAGCGAATATGCGGTTTATAATGACGCTGATTGGTAGAAGATGTAGGATTTAGGTTTACATCTTGACGCAACAGTTTTCGCAAATAATAACCCGTTCTTGTAGATGTTGCCACTTTATTAAGCGCATCATTGGTTGTACCATTAGCAGTGGTATTGATGGCTGTATTATTTACACCAGCGGTTGTACCATTCACAAGCACAAACATTTTCAAACGTGGGTCACGATTAGTATATGGGTCGGCTGTATTGTAGCCACTGTTTGAGTTATTAATCGGATACCCATTTAGCATTGGAAACGCATCTACAAGGTTTTGAGTAGGGTTAATACGTCCGTTACCAAATAATGTTGGTGGAAAATTAGCTTGTTCTAAATCTCTATTTTCTCCCCAGTTATTACGCCACAATATTTCAGGTGGATTAGCTCCGTCCTTAATATTTGCAATCTCAGCAGTATTAGCATACCAAGTAAGACCACTCGCTGCATTACTTGTTACAGCGTTCAACCCTCCATTCAAATTCAATACATTGGCAGCGTAGTTGGCGGCATCTGTCCATTTATTTGTATTTCCATTATTATAGGCTGGGCTGGCAGCCAGTAATGCAGCTTGCGCTCTTACTGCTTTAGCAATACGACCCGTAAACAAACCGCTGAAAGTAACCCCGAATGCACGGTTATACTGTTCAAGCGTTACTTGCCCGTACTTTGCTGGTATCAGAGATTCTTGCCCTAATGAAAAATTCTGATAGTCTAAAGGAAGCTTGACATCAGCACTGTCTAAATCCTGATAAATTTGTTTCATACAATCATCAAAAGAAGCTCTTGGAAGATTATAATTATCAGAAGTTGTCTGTGGTTTCAATAAAATAGGTACTCCAAGCATTGTTCCGCTTACTCCTTTACCTGCATGTGTTAGTAAAAGATGGTACATCAATAAAGCACGAAGCCCATAAGCTTCTCCTTTAATTCTAGTCGTAAACAATCTATTAGCCACTGGGTCTGTTACCCATTGAACTTTGTTTACTTCTCCAAGCATGATGTTCAAGTATTGAATTCCTGCAAAACAATTTGTCCATTGATTAGCTGGATTATTGTTGGCTGTCCATTGACCTGTTGCCATTTTTAGATAGCCATTGTCTTGGTCATTACTTACAGCATCATCAGTTGCCACGTCATTGAAAGACCATGAATTTGTTGGCACTCTGTTATAGCCATTGAGTAAGATACCGAATGGAAATCTTGAGTCACTTGGTAAATAAGCACTAGGATCTAACTGTCTGTTATTTTCAATAGCAGGTTCTATTAGGTCTTCGCATCCGGTCAGCAATACAGCAGCGCAAACCAGTAGTTTTAATATTCCTTTATTCATATAAAACATAGTATAATATTCAAAATATGATATTTTCAAAAACTTAGAAAAGGGCTTTTACGCCTAAATTGAACAAACGTGTTTGTGGTGCTGCTCCAACATTAAGTTGAAGGTCCATGATTTCACGATTATCTGAAACGGTTAGCAGGTTAAAACCATTGACATAAACGCCAAGTTCACGTACAAAAGATTTCATCTTTAATACATCTGTTAAATCATAAGTAATCTGTACTTTAGTCAAGTCAAAACGATTTGTTTTATAAATCCAGAAATCAGAAGAACGGAAATTATTATCGCTGTTCAACGTTGTCAGTCTTGGATATTTAGCCGTTTGTTTTGTTTCTTCTGTCCATCTGTCTCTAACTACTTCAGAATATTTATCTTCGCCATCCACCCAGAAGTATGAGCTACGACGCATATCATTGCCACCAAAACGACCCACTCCCACTGCTAAAAAAGTAAGTTTTCTCCACTGGGCAGTAAGGTTTACGCCTAGAGTAAGCGGAGCACCAAACCAACCACCTTTTCCTAAAAACACTTCGTCTTGGCCATTGATAATGCCATCACCATTTTGGTCTTTGTATTTAATATCTCCAGGTTTTACTTGTCCGAATGTTTGCGATGGAGAATTTACAATATCTGCTTGGTCTTGGAATAGTCCTAAACTTTGTAATCCCCACATAGCATCAAGTGGTTTTCCTTGACGGTTTTGATAATCATCTTCATATAGTTCGGCTCTTTTAATAGCAGTGGTTTGATAATATGTACCATTCACGCCCAATGTCCAATTTACTTCACCATATTTTTTATTTAGTGTAGCTCCGAAGTCAAAACCAACACGCTTGTCTTCATTGTAGTTTACATAAGGAATAAAAGAAGAAACAGGGAAACCAGTTGTAAAATAACTTGGGAATAAAACAGACGCCTGAATGATATTTCCTGAAATTTTATTCACAAAGAATGTTCCGTTTACTATTAATAATCTTTTGAAAAACGAACCTTCAAACCCTATATTAATTTCTTCTCTTTTAGGGAATGTCATATTAGGGTTATCTCCTCTTCTTGATTCAGTGGCTTGAATACCTGTACCATCTTTCCAACCATACCATGAACCAGCACCCGTGTAAACACCTTGGTATAAATAGTAATTTGGAATATCCAAATCTGTATGTAAAATGCTAGCAGAAGCTGTCAATTTCAAATCGTCAACTACGTTAGAATTTTTAAGAAAACCTTCTTGACTCAATCTCCAACCTAAAGAAATTGAGGGAGAAAATGCTTGACGATTACTTGGTGGAAGTTTAGCAGAATGAATGTAAGCAGTACTCAAATCCATGTAATATTTATGCTTGTAGTTATAGCTTGCTAAAAATCCTAAATTGGCGTTGCTCGTTTTGTGGTAAATCGCAGATTCTGATTGTTGAAAACCATTCGCTAATAAAATAGCAGATAAATGATGGTTTTCATTATAGGTTCTGTCATAATTTAACTGTCCTGAAAATGCAATCGTTTGGCGATATTTGTTTCCAGATACGTTCTGAGTGCCAGATTTTGCATCTTGGTTATAAACAGCAAGGCTACTGATTAAGTCGGTTCCACTGTATTTATTCCAAGTAGGCGAATAAGTAGCATAAGAATAATTATATGCCAATGTATATTCAGTAGCATAGTCAACCGCAAAATTAGATTTGAAACTCAAGCCTTTCAAAACATTTTTGAGGTCGGCTTTAATTCCTGTATTAAATTGGAATTGGCGGTTAGCATACTGGTTATTACCGCCAGAATAAATGGTTGCAATTGGATTCGTTTGGTCTAACTGAGTACCTCCAAGTAAATATTGTCCATCGATAATATTATTACTATTTTGAATTAAAAGCTGTGAAACTGCATCTTCTTTTTCAATCATGCTAAGTGGAATTAGTGGAGCAAAACGGTTCGGACGAACAGTTGTTGCGCTATTCCAAAAGTTAGCATTTACTCCACGACCAGTATAAAAAATAGCCGTAGCATCAGCATTCAAGCTTATGAACTCATTCAAATTGACATCAATATTTCCACGGAAATTAAGGCGATCTGAATTATTGTAGGTTTTTGCTTCTCCAAAATTCAAAAGTGAGCCAGACGTTGCAAATCCTAAATTGGTATAATACTTTACTCTTTCATTTCCTCCAGAAATTTCAGCCGTAGCATCATAACTGCCATAAGCACTTTTAAGGTATTCTTGTGAGTAAAAATCTATATTAGGATAACGGTATTTGTTGATTCCTGAAGCATGATTATAAATATCGGATTCTGAATATAAGTTCGTCAATCCATCATTTCTGCGTGCTTCATTATACAAAGTCATGTACTCTGCCGAACCCAAATATTTAGGATAAGCTCTAGGAACATTTACACCACTGTTTACTCTAAGGTCAAATCTACTTTTGCCCGCTACACCTCTTTTCGTAATTACATTCACTACTCCTTTTGCTGCACGGCTACCGTATAATGCCACAGCGTTTGCTCCTTTCAAAAACACAATTTGTTCAATTTCAGTTGGCATTACGTTGCCTGTCTCACGAGGAACACCATCTATCATAAACATATAACTTCCCATTCCCCAGTTACTATTTCCATTAAATCCGGGGATGAAAGACTCCATACCGTCTAGTGTGTACGTAAAGTAATTTTTTTTCAAAAGTTCCTTCACATTTACAGAAGATATCCCACCAAGTAAATCTTGTTTATCGACATTGCGGAAAGCAAGACTTACTTGTTCTTGGTTTTCCTCTGGTGCAATGATGATTTCACCAATTTGTTGGTTTGCAGTAATGTATTTTGTTTGAAAACCTTTTGCAGTAATTGATAACACCTCATTTTTAGGAATTTCAATGCTGAAAGTACCCAAAGCATCTGTGGTAACAGCTTTTCCGATTTCGTCAGAGCTACTTACGATAGCCCCAACAACGGGTTGTTTGTTCGAGCCAACCACGGTGGCTTTCATGTTAATCGTCGAGGTATTCTGTGCCATTATAGTAGCTTTTGAAAAAGCCAGCAATGCACATAAAACCATAATTATTTTTATAAACTTCATTTCTTGTTCGTTTATCTATTGATTATCTCATTATATGATTTGCCTCCCATTACCAGCCAGGATTCTGAGAAAATTCCAGATACAAATTCACGTCATTCACCTTCAATGGTAACCAGTTATGTTTTGCAGTAAATTTGCGTTCTAAAATGACAGACTCTCTGATGTTCAAAACTCTGTTTTCTTTAGGGTCTTTTGCTGGATCAATTGCTGTGGCTCTATCAAATTCAATTGATTTTTTTAGCGTATAAGGATTTTTAGAAATCATCAACCAACGACGGAGGTCATTGAAACGATGTCCTTCAAAAGAAAGCTCAACAGCACGTTCACGTCTTAATTCTTCCATGTAAACATCCAAAGAACCCAAGAACTTGGCATCTACATGCCCCACTCCTGCTCTATCTCTAATGACGTTGATGGCATCTACTGAAGTTTTAGAATAAGTTCCAGCTTTGCCCATCGCCGAACCATAGCCTTGTGCAGCAGCTTCAGCGTACATCAAATAAATATCCGCTAAACGCATATATGGTAAGTGAATGTTGAGACTTTTATCATAGCCATATCCTTGGTCATACTTGTTTACTGTTCTTGGAACAAACTTGAATAATAAATATCCTGTACGACTACCCGTAGCAATGTCACGATAAGAACCTCCTGTATGTAAATTGGCATAACGGTTGTTAACCTCACTAGCATTTGGAATACTTCCTGTTACCATTCTCACACCATCGAAAATAATATCATTGTAAAAACGTGGGTCTCTGCCTTTCCAAGGATATTCTGGGTTATAACCAGATTCTGAGTCGGCTTTGGTAATGTCCTTAATTGGTAATCCGTTAGCCATTCCGTAATTGTCAACATAATTGGCTGTTGGCAAAAATTTCACATCGCCTTCACTGATAACGAGCGGGCTATATTGCTTACTTGTTCCCCAGTTTGAGCTATTCGCACCGTAATAAGGCCCACGGAAAATAGCTTCTGTTCCGCCCGGAATTTGCCAGTTCTGACCAGTCGTATAAAAGTTCGTATAATATTGTGCAAAAGGAATCAAGCGGTAAGGAGCTTCGCCACTTTCACATAAATTGAGCAATTCAGCAAAGGCTTCAGCAGCTTTTTTGCAATATTCAGCATTGTAAGCAGTACTTCCACCTGAGACTGAATTCATCAATGGACTACCTGCCCAAAGATAATTTTTACCCAAATAGCCAAGTGCCATAATCTTGTTGATACGCAAGGTATTTTTACCCAATGTTCTTTTACCTGCCGTTGTGTTGTCCCAGTTAGTTGGTAATAAATTAGCAGCTTCTCTAAAATCTGCTGCGGCTTTATCGGCACACTCGCTGTATTTAAGACGTGGCAAAGTCAATTTTTGGTCTCCGGGTAATACTTTATCAATATATGGAAGTCCTCCAAAATATTGCATAAACATAAAGTGGTACCATCCTCTGAAAAACAACAATTGACCTTTGATTAAGTCTTTTTCTTCTTGCGTGGCATCAGTCAATTTATCAATATTTTCCAAACCCAAATTAGCCTTACGGATACCATACCAACCTAGTCCCCAAAGTGATTTCGTAAAACGGTCATCGTTGGTTTGGTTATTGTTACGGTCCATCCAACCAGCTTGCCAGCCGTCAAAATTGCGTTGCCAGCCCCAAAAATCACCATTATCGATTTTTACACCAAAGTGAAAATTCTGAGCCGTAGATTGTATCTCATCTTCTCCCCAGTTCCAAGAGTTAGTCCAATAACCATTAGAAAAATCTGGAATTGTATGGTAGAGTTCTTCGGTAAAGCCCTGAAAATTTACAAAGTTTTTAAAGGCGTCTTTTTCAGATACCAGAGATTGAGGATCACGATCCAAAAAATCTGAACATGAAGTAACGCCAAAAGTCATAGAACAAACTACAGCTACACACAAAAGTTTTATGCTCTTTTTCATGATTTTGTTAATTAGAAAGTAATGTTTAAACCCAAGTTATATCTCTTTACTGTAGGATAAGCTCCTTGTGAAGCCCAACCAGTACCAGCAAAATTCGACTCCCTGTCATCTGGCATTTTGCTCCAAGCAAGCAGGTTGTTACCGTTCAGATAGATTCTCAGACTGCTAAGTCCTAATTTCCTACTAAGTTCTGGGGTTAATGTGTATGCTATTTCAGCATTTTTTAATCTTACATAAGAGCCATCGTACATATACTGAGTACCTCTATAATCTCCAAAAGGAGTTGATAACCAACGTGGAATAGGCGTTCCATTAGGATTTGATGGCGACCAGTATGCTCCTTCTTGATAAACCGTATGGCTCTGCGAACTTAAACTTGTAAAAACTACTTGACGAGTAGCATTATTTACTGCATAAAACTGTACAAAAGCTGATAATCCCTTCCAGTCTAAACCAATAGTTGCATTGTAGGTATTTTGTGGCCAACCAGTATGTCCGTAAGGAATTCTATCTTGTGTATCAATCACTCCGTCTCCATTATAATCAACCAAGTAGTAATTGCCTAATAGTTTTTGGTTGTCGTTTACGTTGTGCATCGCACTTCCATACAACTGATCCCAGCTATTATACAGCCCTTTACTTACAAATGAATAAGCTTGGTCAATTTGCATTCCTTCTGGTTTCTGATAATCTGGAAGCAATTCTGGCGTGGCACGTTCTAAAATTTTGTTTTGAGTATGGGTCATGTTAAGGTCTGCCCACAAACGGAACTTCCCTACATTTTTATTCAAATGAAGCTCTAACTCATAACCACTTGCTTTAACAGCACCTAAGTTGGCTACTGGCGGAGATGCTCCAAAATAACTTGGAACATCTGCTCTTCCTGTCAACAAAATTTTACTTCTGTTATCCTGAAAAAAGTCAGCTTTACCTTTTACAAAACCTCTGAAAAGTTCAAAGTCTAAACCCAAATTGAATTTCTCTGATTGCTCCCATTGTACGGTTGGGTTACCTACTGTAGCTTGCGAATACCAAGTATATGGGCTTTGTTCAGCACCTTCACCAGTTACTCCCAATCTTGACCTTCCACCATAAGCCCATTGTTCTAAGTATGGCCATCTTACGCCTAGATTATCAAAACCTGTTTGTCCGTAAGACATACGAAGTTTCATCGAATTGACAAATTTCACCGAATTCATGAATTTTTCATTCGATATAACCCAGTTAGCTCCTCCAGAAGAGAAAAAGGCAAAACGGTAATCTTTCGCAAATTGTTCAGAACCATTATAAGCTCCGTTGTACTCAACAGTGTACTTGTTATTGAATGTATAAGTAGTTCTAAATACCCAGTCTTCTCTGTAAGAAGGTATCGTACTACCACTCGCAAACACGTTTCTGTTTGTTAAACCCATCAAGGTTATGTTATGTAAACCTGCAATGGTTTTATTATAATTAAGTTGTAATTGATAAAACAAACGACGTTGACTTGCTCCGATACTTCCTGCTGCTGGCGCCCACTTGATTCCTTCTTGAAAATCAAAGCCAGTAATACCATCAACAGCTTGTTGGAAGGTTTCAACACCTGTTTCAGGATTTACCCACTTACGTTGAGTACCATTGTAGAGGTCATTCACTCCACGGTCTGATTCTACAAAAGTGTTATCTAAAGAGATTGTCCCTGTAGCTCTCAGTCCTTTCACAAGCATATCCAAATCTTGATCTAAAGTAAAATCTGTCGTTATACGAGCAGTAGTTTGATATTGCAAACCGCCAATGGCAAGGCTCAATGCCGAGTTTTCTGCTCTTGCTTGGTTAGGTGCGTAAAAACCCCATGAACCATCTGTGTATTTTGGTAAAAACAAATCGGGAGCGGCACTGTAGGCATCAATCCACGGACCATATTGACTTCCAGAGAATCCCCAAGGACTTTTTCTTACTCCATAAGAACCCGAAAGGTTAGTTTTAAAGAGCGTACTTGGTGTTAATTGAAAGTCTAAATTACTACGAACATTCAAACGGTTGAAACCAAAACCTTGCTGATAGCCTCTTTTATTGTCATAGATTTTGAACAAATCGGCTTCTTGTAGGAAATCTGCACTGGTGAAGTATTTCACTAGATTGGTACCACCGCTAATGTTCAAATTGGCATTGTTTGAAATGGCATAATCGTTGAACAATGCTTTTTCCCAGTCAACATTAGGATAGCGTTCTGCTTCTGCTAAATCAGCTGGATTACGATACTTGTTAAGAATATCCTGAGGCAAGTAATCTCTCCATCCTTCAGGTCTTGTCACAAGTTCGTATTCGATTGCCTCATTCCTAATTCTTAAAGCATCATAAGAATCATACTTTTGAGGTAATTTAGAAGGCGCTTTTACGATAGTGTTTATTGTCGCTCTGATAGAAGCTTTACCTGTTTTACCACGTTTGGTCGTAATCAAAATTACACCATTCGCACCTCTTGAACCAAAAACCGCTGTTGCCGAAGCATCTTTCAAAACAGTAACTGTTTCTACTGAACTAATATCCACACTGGTCATCGGGCGTTCTACACCATCCACTAAAATGAGCGGTTCTGAGTTATTCCAAGAACTACGTCCACGAATAAGAATCTGAGGATCTTCTGCACCGGGAAGACCAGTACTCGCATTGGTAATTAAGCCCGGTACATTTCCAGTCAATGCCGCACCAATACTTGAAACACCTCCTGCACGTTCTAGTTCTTTACCAGTAGTTTGGGTAACAGAAGCAACAACCCCTTCTTTCTTTTGCTTCCCGTAGCCTACCACTACCACTTCATCTAAAGCAGATTGGAATTCCTCCAACACGACATCAATGCTTGTTTTGTTTCCCACTAAAATCTCTTGTGTTTTGTAACCAACTGAGCTAAAAATCAAGATTGATTTTGATGAACAAGCAATTGAAAATACTCCATCTTTACTCGCACTAACTCCACGGTTAGTTCCCTTGACACTAACGGTTGCCCCAGGGATTCCTTCTCCTGAAGCAGACTTAACAGTCCCTTTCACTGTTTGAGCTTTTAACGAAAAGCCCGAAAACCCAATCAAAAGCGACACACACCATACAACCAAGTATAGTTTTTTTCGAGTGATTGAAATAGTTAGGTTGAATTGTTTCATAGGTAAATAAATATGATTCATTTAATAAATAATATGAAATTACTTTTGCAAAGTAAGTTGATGGCTAAAAAATAGAGTAGCACTAATCACTAAATATCTATTACAAATGTTCAGTAATCTTGGAAAGTGTCTATTTAACACCATTATTGTTAAATAAAACAGCCTCTATAGAACACTTTTGCTAAAATCATCAATAATTCATGTTAAAAAAGGATAGATATCTATACGTCTAATATCATAACTTTCTCTTTATTTAGAATTAATTTTGGTTGCCTAACAATAAAGAAATTTGTTATTTGAACGTTATTTTTTGTCTTATTTTCTAAGCAATTAAAGCGAAGAATTCGACCTAAAAAGATGGTACAATGAGCATCATTTTTTTACTTCTCAGCAGCAAGTCTCCAATAGTTTAGAACTCATTTAATTATATTTTGGAGTTTATAAAATCAAGATTTCTGGGATTATCAATCGAAAAGAAAACAACTAGAAATATCAGAAGAGAGTAATCAATGCGTTCCATTCTTAAAGAGTTATCATAGCAAAATTTGAATATCTTAAACAACTCAATCATAAGGATTTTAAAATAAACTAAATAAAAAAATCCAACCAGATACTGGATGGATTTTGTTGGATATATATCAAAAACCTATTATCGATCGATGTCTGATAATAGGTTTTCAAGTTAAAATCCCATCAGCGAAAGCATCTTTTCAGCATAACGTTTGCCTAATTCACGATAACCTGCTGCATCAAAATGGAGGTTATCGGCTGCATCAGTACAACCACTTGATGAAATGACATGTGCATTTTTGATGGTTTCTGGTAAAGTGGCTATAATTTTATTCATGCTTGCACAAATACCTCCTTGGTCAGCATTTACAGTTTCTCCAGCTAATAAAGGTACTTTTTTAGGTTTCAGATGAAGGTCTTTCATTAGATTGCCATAGACTAATTTAACCTTTTTAGTCCACAGTGAATCATTAGTATTAGATTCTCCTTGGTGCAACAAAATGCCTTTAATCACGCCATCTTTCTGTGCAATTTTTGCCATTTCTACCAATCGACCATAAGGATTTCCATCATACTCTTTCACCATATTTTTCAACCAATTTGGTGACTTCTCTACATACGATTCATAGTTATCTTTATCGAATAACTCAATTTTACAGCCTCCAATCGAAACATTAATAACGCCTACTCTAGCATTTTCAGGAAGTTTAGCAAGCATGGCTCTTCCAAAATAGTCAACAGGGGAAAGTCCTGTACGACAACGACATAAAGGCGGTACAGCCGTGTACCAATTGCCTTTACTTCTTCCTAAATTGGGGCAATCTACAGCTTCTAATACTTGAAATCGGCTATCAACATTTATAGTATCTTGAGCTTCAAATTTGGCATTTCCTTCCATGTTGGATTGCCCAAAACTAAGAAAAATATAAAAGTTTTTGTCTTGTGAAAAAGCTTTAAAACTTGTAACCAATAGACCAATTATTATTAAAAAATATACTCTTTTCATTGCCATTTTATTTAAACTGGATGCTTTTGATATTTAATAATTTGCTTTGCTCTTTCGGAAATTTGATAAAAATATCGTGATGTTCTGAAATACCTTTTACTTTTTGCGTAACTGTTTTCCAAGAATCATCCGTTGCCGAAAAAGGAATGGTAGCGATTAGTTTGCCTGTACTTAAATCATCAAGCCAAATCTCAATTTTCCCAATGCTTTTTGCCATCAGTTGAACTTGAATTTCCGAAGCAGATTTACTTTTATTACCTAATTCAACTCCTGAAATCATCAGCCAACCTCCTAAATTTGAATCATTTGTAACGGCTTCTTCTTTATCAATTTTCACTTTTTCTACGCCGTAATAATTACTGTATCCAATGGCTGGAAGCTCTGAAAAACCATCTTTGCAGACAAAAAAGTCAAAATCGGCAGATTTCCCTTCGGCAAATAAACCGATACTTGTACCAACCCATGAATTGTATTTTGGTTGAGTTTTATCAAGATTAACAAGACTGATACTTTCTCCAATTTTAACCCAATTCTTGCCATTGGCACTTGCAAAAGCTGTTAAATCATGTTGATTTCTAGTTACCTTTAACCAAGCGATATTTCCAAAAGTGTTTGGAATTGAATACGTTTTTTTGTTGAATTGAAAGATAATTTTCTTGCCATTATCAAAACCACTATAAAGACTTGCGTAAACAGTTTGGTCGCCATTTGTCATATAAAGTCCAGCTTTTTGATTTGATAATGAAGCATTTATATCAACTTTTGTCACGGCTGAATAATAATGGTCAGTTTCTTTTTGTACAATACTTGTTCTAGCACTGTCGGGACTTAAGCGCAACCATCCTTTTCTGGCTTCTAAAGAATATCTATTTGTATTTGCATCTTTTTTACTGAGAAAATGCCAACTTAGTGCCAAAGAAGTTTGGTCAAATTCATCAGAATCTACACTTCTCCACAAAGTTTTGGATGCAGGAAGCGCTGGCTTAACAATCGGCAATGTTGTTGGTGCCATTCCCCAAGGTCTGTCACCTTCCCAAATAACTGGATATAAGGACGTTTGACGACCCAAGCCCGACCAATCGTCGCCATCATATTTTTCATAACTCTGTCCAATAGTCCACCAAGTACCATCAGCCAACTGAATTGGCGCAGAAATATGATTAGGACGACGGAAGCCTGTTTTAGGGTCTGTTATAGGTTTGAAAAATTCGCCAAGTCGCTCCCATTTAGTAGAATCACTGGTAAGAGCGGTAGCTCTAAGTACGTATTGCCCGCCAGAAACATCGCCTGCTGGAAAGTAATAATAATAGCCATTTCGCTTACACATTACTGGGCCTTCTGCCCAACTGTATTGTAGTTTAGCGTTTATCCAATCAAGGTCAATTACAGAAGACGTAAGTTGCCCATCTTTCCCTAATTCTTGCAGACGGTTGGTTTTTTGTCCATTTTTAATAACCATATAAGGCTTTCCATCATCATCTACAAAGATGGAATTATCATAACCTAAAGGACCAGTTTTCGGATTTGACTTTACTTGAACGGGTTCAGTCCAAGGACCTAATGGAGAATCTGCTTTTGAAAACCATTGTCCATTTGCTGAAAAATATATCCAGTAAGAGCCATAAAAATAAGTAATCGCTCCTTGCCAAGTACCAGCAGAAGGTTGGTCGGTTACCCAAGTAGCTTTTTGTGGTGGCAATACTCGGCTGATTACTTTCCAATGAACAAGGTCTTTAGAATGATAAATCGGCATGTAAGGCGTAAAATGGAAACTTGAGCCACAATGATAAAAATCGTCTCCGACTTTTATCATTGTTGGGTCAGGGTGGTCGCCGGGTAAGACTGGATTTACAAAAGTTTTTACTGCATTGTAAAATGAAGCATTATTTTGGGCATAAATCTCATTGGAAATGAGGGAAAATACAATACTTAAAAAAGGGAAGTATTTAAAAATAGTATTTTTCATGTAGGTAAATTTTAACTTATGTATTTAAATAAAATTGGGTTTCTCTTTCACATAAGAAGCCTATTAATTCATTTCTAATGTTTATCAATATTTAAAATCGCATCGACAAACCTTGAAAAACATTAGGCACTACACATTACTTGTTAAAAACAAGTTTGTCTTGTATTTTAAAAAAATCGAAGTCGGCATATCCGCCTACATTTTTAGTTGCATAATTGAATAGCCCAAAACGATAGCCCATAAAATGCGGAATGGTGTAAGGCATTTTGATAGCTTCGCCAATCGGTTTCCAATCTTTAGCATCAAAACTGTAAAAGAAATAACCCTTGTCAGCTCGATTTCTAAAATCACATTCAGTCATTAAAAAAATGGTATTTTGCTTTAATGGCACTTTTTGTACTTCAATAGGTTTTCCAGAAGCATTACTGTACATTACGATTGATTTTTCTCCATGCTCAATTTTCACGCCAACCAAGCCAAAGTCTTTTTGCAAAAGGCTTAATCCAGCAAAATCGCCTTCTTTCATTTTTGAAATATCTAAAGAAGTAATTCCCGAACAAACAGGACCGATTGTTCGCTGAGTAAGTGTGTTTCTGGCTAATACAAAACTGCTATCAATTCTGGCAGTTTTTAATCGTAAAAAACCATTTCGTTCAGTAACAGACCATAAATTATTATCGGGATTATGGTTCCATTGCCAAACCAATGGAAGCGCAGGTTCTCCTTTTTTACGAGTAAATTCATCGGAATTCACAATATTTGGGATTAAACTTTTGTTGGCTGGAAGGTCTAATTTTTCAGGAACTTTACCATTTTCGCCCAATACTGGCCAGCCATCTTCCCATTTTACTGGTACTAAATAGGGAATCCGACCAACTCCACCAAAATCACGAAATAGGTATGAATACCATTTTCCGTCAGGCGTATCAATCAGTCCGCCTTGAGCTACTCCTAAATCTTGCAAACCCACTTTACCTTCCCAAGGTCCTGTAATTTTATCAGCTCGGTGAATTACCACAGTACGCATACCGCCACGAGGCCAAGTAATATTGAAAAGATAATATTTACCATTTACTTTAAAAAGTTGCGAGCCTTCTGCGGGCAAACCACCTTTAGTCCCTGATGGAGTACTGGCATTTTCAATAATTACTTGTTCCGTACTTCCTTCTTTAATACCAGAAACATCAGCATTGAGTTCTACCAATTTGAGTTTTCCACCACCATAAATCAAATAATTTCGACCATCATCGTCAAAAAACAAAGTATGGTCATGATAAGCAGGCTTAAAAGAAATAGCTTTCCAAGGTCCTTTTTCGATGTCTTTAGTCGTATAAATATGTGTTTTGCCAGTAGTTTGTGCAAAAGTCGTTACATAATAAGTACCATTATGAAAGCGCAAGCTACTTGCCCATGAGCCTCTGCCATAAGTACTTTTGCCATTGTTAAGATTCAAATCATCTACATTCGCTAAAGTATCATAAGCATAGCCAATCATTTCCCAATTTACCAAATCCTTTGATTTCATAATAGGCACACCCGGACTCATGTGCATGGTTGTGCTACTCATATAATAAGTATTTCCCACACGAATCATAGCCATATCTGGCACATCAGCAAAAATGATGGGATTTTGCGCCTGCTTTACTTGGGCTAACAAATGTTGACTAAGTATTAATAGTATTGGAAATAAAAATCTCTTTATCATTTAAACTTTATTTAATGAACATAAGGCTCAATTGTCTGAATTTTTCCATCAGCATCATAAGTAATTTCAGTAACTTTTACGCTACGTAAATGCGTAATTCCTTCCGAAAGACTTGAATCATGATAAAATAAATACCATTTGTTATCTACTTCACAAATAGAATGGTGCGTCGTCCAACCAACTACAGGATTCAATATTCTACCTTGATAAGTAAATGGGCCGTAAGGATTATCGCCAGTTGCGTAACAAAGGAAATGTGTATCGCCTGTAGAGTAAGAAAAATAATATTTTCCTTGATAAAAGTGCATCCAAGATGCTTCAAAAAAACGTCTCTCATTGTCACCAGCCAACAATGGATTACCATTCTCATCCAAAATCAATACTTCTTTGGGAGCTTCCGCAAAACCAAGCATATCATCTGTGAGTTTAGCAACTAATGGATTAAGCGCAGCTTCATTTACTTGAGGTTCTTGGTTTTCGACTGAGTATTGATTATTGCGATAGTTCTGAAGTTGTCCGCCCCAAAGTCCACCGAAATACATATAAAAAGAGCCATCTTTGTCTTCAAAAACCGCTGGGTCAATCGAATAACTTCCTTCAATTGGCAAAGGCTCAGCCACAAATGGCCCTACTGGCGAATCAGCCACTGCTACACCAATCTGAAAAATATCATCTGCTTTTTTGGCTGGAAAATACAGATAATATTTCCCATCTTTATGTGCTGCATCTGGAGCCCACATTTGGCGTTCCGCCCACGGAACATCTTTTACATGAAGTGCAACACCGTTATCAAGGGCTTCGCTTGTGATAGAATCCATTGAAATTACATGATAATCTTCCATCGCAAAATGGCTTCCTAAATCATCAAAAGCAATTCCAGCTTCAATATCATGTGAAGGATAAATATAAATTTTGCCGTTGAATACATGCGCCGATGGGTCGGCTGTATAAATATGTTTTACAAGGGGTTGGGAAATTGCCTTGCGATTCAATTCCTCAAAATCAATGTGTTCTATGCTTACTTCTGGCATTTTTCTATAATTTTATGCGTTTCTTCTCTCTTTTAATTCTCTTTCAAGTTTCAATTCCATCGCTTTATCAATCTCATACCAGATGACTAAAATGGCACCTAAAATGAAAATGATTCCCGGATAAATACTTACTGACATTATAATACCCGATACTGCTTCGGCAGTTTGTTCTGCTTTTTCGGCAATATATCCCGACCTCGATAACAAGGTAGCGCCAATAGCACCGCCAATACTTAAACCTGCTTTTAAACCAAAAATCATTGCCGAAAATATAATTGCCGTAGCTCTACGGTTATTTTTCCATTCACTATAATCTGCCACATCGGCAATCATTGCCCATAGTAATGGAATTGTTACACCATAAGTAAAACCATGTAGTAATTGTGTAACAAACACACTTCCGATGGAATCTCTAGCAAAGAAATTAAACAAGATTAAGCACAAGGCCGAAAGTGTAAGGAAAATGCCAAAAACATTACGCTTTCCAAATTTATCTGCCAAAGGTTTTGAAAACATAATGCCGACAATCATCATGATAATTCCACCAGCATTAAATAAACTATTGGCTGAGGTTGGGGCGTCTTCGGGCCATTCAAATTTTCCTAATCCCAAACCTGTAATAAATTGATTTAAGCCTTCGATGAAATGATTAAAGCCTATTTCTTGCAAGAAATTAGCCTGTGCTACAGGATTCAAATAATATTTAAAATAGTAAATATACATTCCGCCTTTTAGCGATAAAGTAATGAATATCAGTACTGTTAAAGCAAGCATAATTACCCAAGGGCGATTTTTCACTAAATCTGAAAGGTCTTGTGTTACGCTACTTTTCTCTTGTTTGGTAGGAACTACTCTTTCTCTAGTAGTAAGAAATGTAATTAAAAAACAGGCGACGCCAACTGTAGCAAAGAAAAACATTACTTTTTCAAAACCAACAGCTTTGTCGCCATGTCCAAGTGAAATAGCCAGAGGTAATAATAAAGATTGAATGATAAATTGTGCGACCATCACTGCCACAAATCTATACGACGATAAACTGTTGCGATCGGCCATATCGCCTGTCATCACGCCACTTAAAGCTGAGTAAGGTAAATTATTCGCAGAATAAACAAGTACTAATGATAAATAGGTAATTAATGCGTAAATCACTTTACCATCTTCGCTAAAATTAGGCGTGGAGAATGCTAAAAGTGCTATTACGCCAAAAGGAATAGAAGTCCAAAGTATCCACGGACGAAATTTTCCCCAACGAGTACTGGTTCTATCGGCAATTAAACCCATTGCTACATTGAAAAATGCGCCAATGATTCCTCCAATAAAAATCACTAAACTGGCTTTTCCTGCAGGTATTTTATAGACATCTGTATAAAAATATGCTAAAAAAGTCATTAATGTTTGAAATATCAAATTGGCGGCTAAGTCACCAAGACTGTAGCCAATTTTTTCCAAAACCGATAGTTTTTGTACCTCTTTATTTGTGTTCATCGTTGTTAAATTATTTTGCAGTTTTTAGATTCAATACAGCCTGATATGCTTTTTTAGGCTCTAAAGCTCTATCGAACAACAAAGGATAATTGGTACGATTGCGAATTGGGAAGCCATTTAACCATGAGTGACTATCGTTAACTCCCCAAAAAGTTACTCTACTAATTTTATCTCTGTGCTTCAAGAAAAGCTTGAAAATGTCAGTATAACGATTGGCTAGAGCTGTCTGAACTGAATCGGGTAAAGCATCTTTGTAAGGATTCATTTCAGGGCTTTCTGCAAATCGTTGATTAACATCAGCCCCTCGTAAATCCCAAGGGTTAGGTAATACAGTAAGGTCTAGTTCGGTGAAAGCCACCTTGATGCCTAATTGTGAAAATTCAATGATTGAGTCTTCAATGTCTTTTAGATTAAGTGTTTTAATACTCCAATGCCCTTGAATACCCACTCCGTCTATTTTTGTGCCACTTGCTTGCAATTTTTTGATAAGTTCAATCGCTCCTTTTCGTTTGGCTGGTTGTTCAATATTATAATCATTATAATACAAAGCCGCATTTGGGTCGGCTTTGGCAGCCAATTCAAAGGCTTCTTTGATGTAGCCTTCTCCTAGTTTATTCAAAAAAACTGATTTTCGTAATGTTCCGTCTTCATTCAATGCCTCATTCACAACATCCCAACTATTGATTTTCCCCGCATACCTTCCTGCAACCGTATTAATATGTTCGGTCATAAATATACGTACAGAGTCAGCACTTTTAATTTTACCGACAAAAGTTGGTAATTGTGAATGCCAAACCAAAGTATGTCCCACCACATACATATCATTTTTCTGACCATACTCAACGTATTTATCCGCTAAATCAAAATTATAACGATTGGGAGCTGGGTGAATTAACTGAGATTTCATGATGTTCTCAGGAGTAATCGCATTAAATTCTCGCTTAATCAACACATTTGCTTTTTCATTTCTTTCGAGAATATGTTCTGTACCTAAAGCTGTGCCTATCAGAAAATCTTCTTGATAAGCCGATTTTAGCGATTGTGTTTTGTTCTGACTAAAAGACAGATGAGTAGATAAAGCACAAAGCAATAATGTGCTATAAATAGGTTTTGTTATTTTATAATAATTCATAATTTTTGATAAATATGCTAATTGATGATTCGTTTTTATAAACATTATGTTTAATTCCATTCCTTAAATCCAACTTTATTCTTTTGAAAATAATTTTAGAGAAAAACTGCTCCAAATAAGAAATCTGGAGCAGTCCAAGAATCTAATAATCAGTCTTTACAAAAAAGTTCTGAGAGAATTTAGAGCAGTCATTTTTACAATTAAAAAGAGAAATAGAAATAAGATGGTTGTTTTTTTTCATGAGATTGTTAAATATGATTGCTTTTATCTGAATGTCTTTTTTGAGGATGTAAAGTAAGCAAATCAATAAAAAATTAAGTAGCACATATCATCATATCTCCACTCCAAATGTTCAGTGAACGTAAAATTGTGAAATAAACACCCTAAATATTACTAAAATCAGACCAAAATCTAGGAAATGTGTAGGAAAACAGAAAGGAAGTATAGTAAAGAAGTAATTTTAAGACTAGGACATCAGGAATGTAATTATTGAGCGAGAACGCTACTTTGTGTAGATTTTCTGTGATTTAAAAGGCAAGATTAACTTTGGATAGCAAATGAATATTGAATTTGCAATATTCATTTGCTATCCATAAAATTTAAGATTTCGGTAAACGCCTAAATCTTAGAAAAAGTCAGAAAAGCAATACTATGAGCAGGCAATTGAACATTTCCATTTTTCAATGTTTCTCCTTTGATGCTTGGAATTGTATCATCCTTTGTAAGCATAAGCTCTTTTCCATTCAGTTTTACTTTTTTAGTAAGCAGTTCATCAGCGGTAAGTAAATAGATTTTCCCGCCAGAAGGTACTTCAATGGAAGCTACTGCATCATTGGTATTCACCACTAAAACAGCTCTACCATCTGATTTTCCTTTTAAATTATGGGTGAAAATATCTACTCCATTCGTTGACGTTCCTGCTTCATATACTTGTGTTCCCATCAATTTATTCCACAATAATGCTGCCCAATAGTTCGGTCTTGGATTGTGCGTGTCATGGTCGAGTAAAGCATATTCGCTTCGTGCAAGAGTATTATGCATCACTACTTGTACTCCTTTTTTGGCAAGTCGCCCCAATTGTTCTAAATAACGGAAAGTATCAATATAAGTCGCCGCCATTGGGTTACCACCACAAGCTGTTTCAGCTGTTTCTGTCAACCAAATCGGAGTATTCGGCATATATTTATCTCTGGTATTTTGATAAAACTCAAGCCCTTTTTCTGTTTTACTCAACCATTCGTTGCTCAGTGCCATCGCTGGTTTTTGTCCACCCATACAGCGTTGTGAAACCGTTCCATAGTAGTGATAAGTAAATACCTCAAAAGTGGGTTTTGGCGAAGCACCCAAAATTTTATCAACAGGAATATCTAAGCCTGATGGCAAAATTCCACCTTCGCCAGTAGAACCTGGTCCAAGAATTTTCATATTAGGAAATTCTTTTTTAGAGAATTCTTCAAATACAGAAAAATCTTTAGCGAAACTATCGCCATTATAGCCTTTAGGCGCATCTCCGTGACTGGCATGTGAAGGTTCATTAAACATTTCTGCGGCAACGATTTCACCCCCAATAGATTTTGTATAATCCATAATAGATTTTACATATTTGGGTGTCCAGTTGCCCTCTTTATCTCTTACGCCACTACTTATTGGAAATGAACTTACCAATTTACCATCAACAGCTTTGCAAAAATCAACCACGCCTTTCCACTGACTACGAGTAAGGATATTTTTAAAACCTTCAGGTGGGCTTACTAATTGAGCTTCGTCATTATCCTGAAAATAAATAGCATTTGCCCATGTTCCACTAACTCGCACGTAAGTTGGACCTAAAGCAGAAGCTAAATTTCTAAGTTTTTTTTCATACAGATTGATAGGTTCTATTTTCCACTTCAAGGCAGCAAAACCTGTTTTCTTTGAAGTTTTTCTGACAGAATCTATCAAATTGTAAGGAATCCAGAAATCACCACCAATTACTTCGCACATTTCTACATTAAAAGATTGATAACGTTCGTCCACTTTACCTATCAATTTCATTTGCTTTAGGTTGATAGCATTGTTCGTTGTTTGAGCAAATGATGATGATAGGGCAAGTCCCGATAGCATGCTTATACCCAAGAAAAACTGTTTTATTTTCATGATTTTGAGATTTATAATTTTGGAATATTTATTCTTATTTAACAAGTTCCAGCTTTACTGTTCCCAATAAGCCAGCAGGCAATAAAGGAGCATCTGGTTGAGCATCACCAATAATGAGTATCATCATTATTTTGATATGATTACAATTCAGAAAGTATAAAATCAACAGTCTATAAGTATTTTACTTTAATCTGAACGTTATTGATGCCATTATTTAAGTTGAGTTTGAATTCTTCAAAGCTCACTCTTTTTAGCGATTGCATATAATAATTAGAAAAACCAAAGCCTTCTTTTGGCATCCTAAGAAAATTCTTATCCATGTCTTCATTGCTGTTCTCATCATCTAAAATGACAATCCCACATACTCCAACATCTAAAGTGCATTTCAATTCTAATGAACCATTAATAAGGTCTTTTTTATCAAATTTGATTTTTTTGTAAGGGTTTTCCTTGGCAAAGCTTTCACTATTTTTAAAAGTACTTAGTACAATCTGACCTTTTTTGGATTTAATTCCTGAAACATTAATATTAACAGTAGCATGCTGACCAAATGAAATTATACTTGAAAAGATAAAGTATAATCCCAAGCATAAGCTTAGATAAAAGGATTTTCTGATTTTCATAATTCTTAAAATTCCCAAAGATTATAGAGTAAAGATTATTTCGTTTAAACATCACAAAGCATAACACCTTGCTTTAGCGATGCAATTTTATCGGCTCGTTTAGGAATAAATTCCTGAGCGACAAAGCCTTTATAGCCTGTTTCTAAGATAGCTTCCATAATAGCAGGATAATTCAATTCTTGTGAAGCGTCTATTTCATGTCTGCCCGGTACTCCGCCAGTATGATAATGTCCAAAATATTGATGATACTTTTTGATGGTAGCAATAATATCACCGTCCATAATTTGAGCATGATAGATGTCATACACAATTTTGAAATTAGGAGAATCTATTTTTTTACACAGCTCAACTGCCCATTCGGTATGGTCACACATATAATTAGGGTGATCTACTTTACTATTGAGTAATTCAATCATGATATTAATGCCTTTTTTCTCAGCATAAGGCATCAGTTTTCTGATTCCGATGGCACAGTTTTCCAACCCTTGTTGGTCTGTAATACTTGTATCTCTATTTCCCGAAAAACAAATTACATTTTTGAAACCAGCTTTGGCTGTTTCATCAATGAGGTAATGATAGAATTTCGTCAACCCTTCATGGTTTTCGATTTTATTCCAAGCTTTTTCGATACCCCAACCTTGCCCGATACCCGATACCATACCGCAAACAAGATTGTGCTTTTTTAGCGTAGGAAAAGTATCCACCGTGAGGATTTCTACAGACTGAATCCCCATTTCTTTGGAAACAATACAAAGTTCATCCAAAGACATAGGATTAAAAACCCAGTGACAAACCGAATGGTTGATACGACCTTTAAGTTTGTTACTTTGTTCGGTTTCTGCTGCATGAAGTTGGTTTTTGATAGAACCAACCGTTGTTGCCAAGGCTGTTGCTCCGATAATTTTTTTCATGATATTTCTACGAGAATTGTTCATGATAAAGATAGCTATTAAATTAGGGAGAGTTGTAGCTCTCCCTAAACATTAAAATTTATAACTTAAAGTCAAAAAGTAAGCCCTTGGCGGTAAGGATGTGGTGTTGAATATTGCATTAGGATTGGCTTCAATTGAAGCTTTTGTAACGCCTTGAGTATTCAAAGCCGCAGGAAAACCACCAGTGCCAGCCCAGCCCATTACACCATAATTATTGAAAACATTGTTGATATTAGCTTGAACCGATAAATGTTGGTTTACATTATAGCCTAAGTTGATATTGGTTTGTGTAAAGGCTGGCAAGTAAAATGCGTTGGCAATATTAGCTTGTCTTTTTCCCATGTAAGTCATATCAACTGATGCAAAAAACGTAGTTGAATTCCAATAAGGCGAGATTCTTGCTAAAGCTCTTGGTACGTTTTCATTTTCATTTCCTGAATAACTCACTACTTTATCATCAGCTTTACCGTTGCCATTTAATGCCCAAACGTTATAGTCCACCGCAGTTGATTTTTGGAATGTAACATTTCCTCTGATACCGACATTTTTAGTTACTGCATAATTGCCCTCTAATTCCACACCGACTGTTTCAGCTTTATTATAAAGTACTTCTGTAGAATAAGCCGTTGAAGCCTCGGCGGTTTCTTGTCCATAAGCTTGCTGTGGCACATTCCCCAAAATACTATAGAAAGGAGTAATGAATATACTCAGCTTATCTCTTCTAATTTTAGCTCCCATCTCAAACATCTGGGTAGATTGAGCGATTGGATTTAAGAAATTTGAATTTGATGCTGTATTGATAGAAAGATAAATACTAACATCTGGAGCTTTTTTACCTAATGAATAACGACCGTATAAAGCAAAATCATCGTTTACTTTATAATTCAAACCTGATGAAAATGAAGTAGTCGTTACTGTTTTGTCGTAGTCGTATTTTGAAGTAATCTTACCTGCGGTATTGTCATAAAGCGTTAATGGGTCGCCATCTGTTCCACCATTTGGTAAATTATAAATAGTACCAATTTGGTTTGTACCTTTCACTCTAATGCTTTCATAACGGATTCCCCAGTCAAAATTAAGTTTCGGTGATACCTCCCAATTATGTCCTAAAAATACGGCTGCCTGATTGAACGTTACATCAAACAAACTAGCGGCAGTACTTCTATTACTTCCACCAACGATACCGTCAGGATTAGTCAGTTTTTGAATTTGACCTGTCGCAGGGTCTGTAAAAGTAATTACGGTGGCTCTTGGGTAAGTAGGAAGCATTTGAGTAAATGCTGTCCCAGCTCCTGTTGTAGTTCTACTGATGTCTGAAGCAACATAATACAAACCACCTGAGAAACTCATTTTGTCAATTTTCTTTGTAATTGTTAATTGCTCTACCAATTCCTTTACTTTATTATCCGTCACAACCAATGGGTTGAAAACCAAAGAATTTGCTTGAATTTCTGCTCCCGGCAAAGCACCTGTTGGGGTGAATTTTAAACCAGTCGCTCCAAATCCTTGGTTAACCGTTAGCAATGTTTGACCCGTGGCTGCATCTGAAAAAGTGAAAAGTCCAAATTTTGGCACCCAACCATTAAGTCCATAAAAAGTAACGCCATCGACGGCGAAAGGAAAAGGTACTTGGGTACTGTTCCAATATGAACTTTTATCCGAAACCCTAATTTTGTTATCAATATTCCAGCCTTTGCCTAAATCAAAATCAGCATTCAAGCCAATAGAAAATTCTTTATTATGAATCTTATCCGCAGAATTAAAGGTTTGCAGCGTTTTTGAATCATTCAAATAATAAGTGGCTTTAATAGGAGGTAATAAAAATGATGTATTTTCAGTTACACCCGGTGCCAATCTTGGATTATTAAAGTCAACAGTTGGTAAAAAATCGTTAAAAGAGTTTTTATCATCAAGATATTTTACGTACAATTTCAGAGAGCCACTACCAAGATGTTTTATCAAATTTGCTTTGAATTGTCCTCCGTTATTGAGTGGATAACCCGAATATCTTGGTCCATCATTTTGTCTATAAAAGCCTCCCATATTAAAATAAAGGCTATTTGATTTACCAATTGGACCGCCAATATTGGCATCCATTCTGTAATATGGATTGGCGGCTTTATTACCTTCTAAGCCATATTTTGCTCTCACTTCAGCCTTTAATTCAGAAGTACCCGTTTTGGAAACGTAGTTGAAAATCCCGCCCGGAGCGTTGTTACCTAAAATAGAGGCTGTTCCACCACGCACGGCTTCTACTTTACTCAAAGTAAGGTCTGGTCTGAGAAAAAAGTCTGGCGCATAATTGGTGTATTGAGCTCCCGTAACTGGAAGTCCGTCTTCTTGCATCGAAACATAATAATACCCGTTTACGCCACCAAAACCACGAGACGAAACTTCGTTTTTGATTTCACCAGCGGCTGAATTCACGAAAATTCCGGGAATATTTTTTAAAATCTCAGCTGAACTTGTGGGTGCTTGCAATTCAATCTGTTTTGAATTCAAGACTGAAATGGCTACTGAAGATTCCATTCTGGTACGTTTATCAAATACGCCCGTAACGATTACTTGGTCTAATGAAGCAATATCTTCTTTTAAAACGATATTGATGATTTTCTGATTTCCCACTACAATATCTTGCGAGCTATAGCCTATCATCGTGACCATTAAAACACTATTTGCATCAGGCACATCAAGCGTAAACTTACCATTGTTATCGGTAATTGTTCCCAAACGAGTTCCTTTTACAAGGATTGAAGCCCCAATTAAGGGTTCATTTTTTTCATCTTTAATGGTACCAGTTATTGTTTCCTTCACTGAATTCACTGAAGAGTTAGCAACGTTTAATTCGTGCTTTGCCGAAGCTAAAGCAGGCATTAAAGTAGTGCCAATAAGCACTATTCCTTGAAATACAATTGATTTCAAGGCTTGTAAACATGAGTAATGAGTTTTTTTCATACTTTTGTACGTTTTGTTTTTGGGTTAAAGAATAAAACAAGCATTTCTCTCTTGTTTTGGTGGCCAGACCAAAACAGAGTATCAAAAGCCAGTGATTATGCCAGTAATCATTGGCTTTTTTTGTACTCAAATTCAATGAATTTTGGAGTATTCCCGTTATGGATTTCTACTACTCAATGGTAACAAGTCCGCCTAAACCTGCTCGTTGATTTTTTTCTGTTTCTATCAATACCACCAATTTGTAGCTTTTATTTTGCCCATTAAATGGTACGCTTATCGTTGTACTTTCGTTATGATCTTTTTTGAAAATCAATTGATTATCTAACCAAAATTCAGCTTTCCCAACAAGATTTTTGAAGACTAATTTTCTTTCTTTTGAACCATCGTTTAAGCTAAAGTTGGTTCGTAGTAGGGCATATTTCCCTTCGGTAAATAATTGTAATTGAGCTGATTTAGTCGGCAACCAAGAATTCATATCATTCTCTGCTACTTCTTGTGTTGGGTTAGGTTTATTATCCGAAAATGCACTGATATGCCATTCATTCAACTCAACAACCGAATTAATCACTTTTACAAATGGAATAATGGTCGCTTTTCTCACAGGAATTTTCAGACTAAATGGCTTTAAACTTTCTGCACTGGCCAACAATTCTATCCTATTCGTATCTTCATCAGCTTGTACAATTACTTGTGCCAATCCATTAAAAAGACTTCGCTGATTGACTTTTTCTAATTCGTGTGAGTTGGGATTTCCATTACCAACACCAATAATTTTTCCGCTCCCTTTAATTGTGAATTGAATAAGGTTTTGAGCCGTAGGAACTTCTCTCCCTTTTTTATCCAACACTTTTACAGTAATTGGCATAGCATCTTGTCCATCACCATTTAAAAATGAGCGGTCTGGAATAAGCTGTACCGCAAAAGGTTCATCACTCGTTTCTACTTTTGTTCTGCTTACTTCTTTCCCATTTTTATAGCCGACAGCTTCCAGTTTTCCTTTTTGATAAGGAACAGAAAAAGTATTCATTTCATATTTATCAACCTTTTGTCCAGCTATCATTTTACCATTCAAGAGTAATTTCAAACTATCTGCATTACTCATTACCATTACTTTAATGGCTTTGCCAACGCTATCAGCCCAATTCCAATGTGGTGCGATATGGATAATTGGTTTATCTTTTATCCATTGAGCTTGGTGAATGTAAAAGGCTGTTTTGGGAAATCCGCATAAATCCATCGCTCCAAAAAACGAACTTGCCGAAGGCCAAGTAAAAGGCGATGGTTCGCCTCGATAATCAAAACCTGTCCAAACGAAAGCTCCCGCTAAAAAAGGACGTTCGGCAATGGCTTTCCAAGCGTTGCGATGCGTAGCTCCCCAAATGGCTTTTTCAGAATCATAAGCATCAATGATATTTTTGGCTTTGTCGGTTTTGTATTCTCCTCTTACCTGAAAAGCCGAAACATCTTCTGAACTTGTTAACTTCATTGTTGGGTTTTCTTTATGAAAACGGTCATACGATTGCATTTGGTAATTAAAACCCACAACATCAACCGCTTGCGATACATTTTTGAAAGCAAATAAACCGCCATTCATCGCTGCGGTAACGGGACGAGTATCATCCAAACTTTTTACTTCGGCATTCATTCTTCGCACCATTTCGTAGCCTTGTTCAGAGCCTTGCATGGGTTCTTCATTGAAAACCGACCAAAGAATAATACTTGGATGATTTCGGTCACGACGTACCATCCAACGTAATTGATTCATGTATTCGGGCGAAATATTAAAGTTTCGGTTTTCATCCATCACCATGATTCCCATTTTGTCACACAAATCCAAAAACTCAACAGAAGGCGGATGATGCGAGCAACGATAAGCATTCACCCCCATTTCTTTCAATTTTCGTAACCTAAACTCAACAATAGATTCTGGCACAGCTACACCCACACCCGCATGGTCTTGATGATTACAAACCCCTTGAATTTTAATATTTTTATCATTCAAGAAAAAACCTGAATCAGCATCAAAACGAATAGTTCTAAAACCACAATTTGTAACAACAGAATCAAGAATAGAATCACCTTGTTTTACAATGGTTTTTACTTGGTATAGATATGGGTTTTCGAGTGTCCATAAAGTTGGGTTATCTACGGAAAGATTTAGATTTAACACTTCTTTCTTCAATATTCCTATTTCATTTTGAGTGTTTTGGCTAACCAAAGTTTTCCCTTTCGCATCCAAAACACTTACTTCAATATTGGCTTTAGTTGTACTTGTAGCACTGTTTTCAAGGGTAATTTCTACTGGTAATTTCCAAGTATTTTCTATTTTGATAGGTTGTGCGTACACCCCATCGGTAACAATATGTAGGGGCGAACGTTTCAAGAGCCAAGTATGGCGGTAAATCCCAGCTCCTTCGTACCACCAGCCTTCTTGAGCATCCGCATCAACACGTACAGCCAGTGTGTTTACTTCGTCCCCGTATTTTGCTAAAGCAGTTATATCCAAATACATAGAAGTATAACCGCAAAAATTTCTATGAATTAATATACCGTTCAACCAAATGGTTGCATGAGTAGCGATGCCATCAAATTGAATTTCAAGATGTTTCCCTTTATCAGTAGCTTCTAATTTGAATTGACGACGATACCAGCCAATGCCACGTTTGCGGTAACCTTGAGAAACATTTTCGTTTTTATCAAATTCTCCTTCTACTTCCCAATCGTGGGGTAGCATAATACTTTGCCAAGTTTTATCGTTAAAATTGGCTGAAGCCGCCGCTGTTGCTCCAGCAGCTTTTGCATTATTATAACTTTCACGATGTCCTTTTACAATTGGGAAAGGAATATCACCTTTAAAAAATTTCCAGCCTTTATCAAGTGAAAGTTTTTCAGAAGTAGTCTGCCCCTCTCCTTTCCACGAAAGTATTAATAAGAGAAGCAGTAAAAAAAGATTTCTTTTCATAGCGTATTTCGATTTACATTACTACTTTTTTCATCATTTTACCGATGAGATTCGTGGCAAATCTTGGGCTAAGACGATAAAGAATGTCTAACATGGTAGCATCTTTACCGACTGTTACTCGAAACTTATTTTTCTCCATCGCCTGAATAATTATCTCAGCAGCTTTGACTGGCGAAAGTGCCATTTTCCCAGCGGCAGCAGCATTTTTTGGGTCGGATAAGTCAACTTTAGGTTTACCTAATCCTGAGTTTTCAGTAATATTGGTGGCTATCGCTCCGGGATGAACTACCGTAACTTTTACATTCGTATCTTTTAATTCAGCATAAAGTCCTTCGGTAAATATTTTCACCGCTGCTTTGGCTGCCCCGTATATTGTCTGTTTTGGAAAAGGAATAAAACCACCCATACTTGAAATATTGACAATATGTGCTTCTGGACGTTCTAAAAACAAAGGAAGAAAAGCTTTAGTAAGATACACCGTTCCATAAAAATTGACATTTATTACTCGACTAATGTCTTCAATACTAAGCTCATTTACCGTTATAAATTTTTGGATAATTCCTGCATTATTAATGATGCCGTCCACCGCCCGAAAGTGATTTAACACTTCTTCAGGCAAGGCTTCTACTTTCGTTCTATCTGTAATATCTAATGCAAAGCCTTTGAAACGTTCGTCGCTTACATTGGCTATTTTTTGAGTTTCATTCAGTGCATTGATGTTAATATCAACGCCTACTACATTGGCATTTTTTCGGAGTAATTGTAATGTCAATTCACGTCCTATACCATTTCCCGCACCTGTAACGATGATGGTTTTGTTTGATACTTGCATAATTTTAGCGTTTTTTAGATGAGAGTCATCCGTCAAATAATCATTAAAATCTTAAAGAAAAGGCGACTTTATCGCAATCGCCTTTATCTGCATCACTTATACAGTTTTAAACATTGGGTATGTTTAAATAAATACTCTTACTCTTTAATTCTTAACCCTTTTGCATCAAACATACTCATCATACTTCCTTTTAGGGTATTGTCATCTACTTTATTGAATTCAAGATTTACGTCATAACCTTGTGCTGAAAAGTAGATTACAATTTTCTCCGCTGATTCTTCAATTTTAGTAATCGCTATTTTTTCAGAAGCAGGCATGGCTGGAGAAGACAATTCTCCTGTTAACGTTCCTTCTTTACGAATGAGATTTGTTAAAAATTTAGCATCACCTTGGGGTGTTCCAGATACAGTAAATTCCCATTTTCCTGCCCAAAAATCTGCTGGTTTTGTAGTTTGAGAAAAACCTTTAATGACAATTCCAAATAGGAATACAAACAGTATTAGACTTACTTTTTTCATTAGATTATTTGTTTTATGATTAAAAATTTGATTGTTATTTCAACTTAAACTCTATTCCAAAAATCAACATCAACGAACGTTGTTCTGAACTTGTGTTGACAAAAACTATATAGACATCATGTAGTTTTTTATCATAATTATCTGGCAATTTTATAGGAGCTTTTAATTGACGCTGACCACTTCCTGCATCCATAAATTCTGATTTTCCAAGTAGTATTCCTTGTGGACTATCTAATCTAATTTCTACAGTTCCGCCTTTCATAATTACTCCTTGCTTAGGAGCCATTGCCGTAACTGCAACCTCATTTATTTGGGCTAAATCAATTTGTTTAAGACTCAGAAAAGCACCATTTTGGGATGGGATAAGTAAATTATTTCCGCCAGAAGCTACCTTTCTTACTTCATCATAAACATCAAAACTTGTTACATCTATTTTTGAATTTCTTAATAATAAGTTTTTTTCATCTTTCAAGGCTGGCAAGCCTGATACTCCTTTATCTTGATAAGCAGCTCTTACAATAAATACTCCTTTCCCTTTATCTCCTTCAGGTAGTTTGGCTGTATAATTTCCCTTAGTTGGTAATACTTCTTTTACTTTTTCGTCTGATAAACTCAAAATATACTTCACCATTTCGGTTGCATCTGATGGTGATAATTGAGGGTGACCAGACATCATTACTTCGCCCCAAACGCCACTTCCGCCACTGATAACCTTTTTGGATAATCTATCCAAAGCCGAATTATCGCCTTTATATTTCAAGGCAACTGAACGATAAGTGGGTCCAACTGATTTTTTTTCTTTGCTATGGCAAGCCATGCAATCATTGGCTTCAAGCAAGGTTTTTCCTTTGGCTACCAATGTAATAGCATCAGCAGAACGGTGTCCTTGTGCAATAGTCACTTTATCATATCCTTCTGCTAAATAGTCGATATTGATAGCTACTCTTTCGGGACTGATACCTTTGCCTAAAACTCCATCTTCTTTATCTTTTACATTGACATCATAATTAAATGGCTTATTAACAACATAGAATGACTTGTTGCTCTCAGGCATTTCTAAACTCACTTGAGGAGCTTCGTTTCCAGCGGTAATTTCTACTGATTTTGAGCTGATTCCACCTTTTCCATCATCGGCTGTAAGAGTAGCAGTATAAACTCCTTTTTTACTTAAATTAACTGTAATATCTTGGCTTTTAAACGTTTGGATAAACCCATTTTTAGCGGTTACTTTCCAAGTATATTTCAGGATATCACCATCTGCATCTTTTGTATTTTTGGCAGACAATTTTACTGTTAAAGGCAAAGAACCTCCTGATTTATCTGATGATAGTTCAATCTCTGGCTTGCGATTTCCAGCATTATATTCAATTTTAATTAGTCGAGCATCGTCGTTCTGAGCGAACCAACCTGCACCATACTCAAGCATGTATAAATCGCCATTAGGAGCAAATTCCATATCCATCGGATTACTAAATTTATGGCTTGGCATAAAACGTTCCATTGAAACATAATTGCCCTCTTTATCCATCGTAACAACCATTATTGTTCCTCGCATCCATTCATAAATAAATAATTTTCCATCATAATATTTAGAAAAAGCACGTGGCGCATTCTTGAAATTTTCAGTATAAAAAACAGGTCCCGCCATAGCATTTCGCCCGCCACTTCCTAATAATGGAAATTCTTTCGATTCACCATAAGGATACCAAATGAATGCCTTTTCAGCTGGAGGTAATACTTTTAGTCCCGTATTATTAGGTGAATTATTGGTAGGAGCATTTGCATCCCATTTTTGCGAAGCGTCGCCCGGACCTGATGTTTTTGTCGCAAAATCATACTTTGTGTAAGCTTTGTTATCGCCTACAAAATAAGGCCAGCCAAAGTTACCAGCCTTGCGTGCTTGCCCTACTTCATCATAGCCTTCTGGTCCTCTATTGGGGTCAGCTTTGGTGGCATCTGGACCTACCTCTCCCCAATATACGTATCCAGTTTTAGGGTCAACAGAAATACGATATGGATTGCGATGACCCATTGAAAAAATTTCAGGACGAGTTTGTGGAGTACCCACTGGGAATAAATTTCCTTCTGGAATAGTATAGCTACCATCAGGCAAAGGTTTTATTCTAATAATCTTTCCACGTAAGTCATTCGTATTTGATGCCGATTTTTGAGCATCCCAAGGGCCACGTCCTGCTCTTTCATCGACTGGATTATATCCTTCAATTCCTTGCGGGTTGGTATTATCTCCAGTTGACAAATAAAGATTTCCTGCTTTATCCCAAGCGATTGAACCACCTGTGTGAATACACTCTTCACGCTGTTCGGGGATTTCTAAGAGTACTTTTTTAGACTCCAAAATCAATTTATCTTCACGAAGTTCATAGCGAGTTAAAACACTTTTAGGCTCATCTGGTAAAGAATAATATAAATACACCCAGTGATTTTGTGCAAAGTTGGGGTCTTTATTTAAACCTAATAACCCTGCTTCGGCTACTCCTCCTTTGCAAGTTAAGCAAACGGGTATTTTTCCGATTGTCTTAAGTTCCTTCGTTTTGTTATTGTATAAACGTACTTCTCCTTTTCGTTGGATAAAAAGAATACGGTCGTTATCCAAAACAGATATTTCAGTAGGTTCGTCTAATTTTTCTTTTAAAATTACTTTCGTAAAACGATTTTCTTCAGGTCTTGCTTTGCTAAAATCCACATTTTTAGGCATTTCCCCTTCTATTAAGGGTAGTCCAGCAGCGTATTTAATACCTGCCCAAAGATGATTTAAGAAAAGTGGTTCAGAAAATGTTTCGTCGGTATGACCCATCGCTGTATAAAATGAACGACCGCCATCAAATTCTTGATACCAACTTATCGGATGATTCTCACCATTTTTACCTCCTTTATAACTTTTTTCATCAAGCGATAATGCTACATTGATTTTGGAAGAAATGTCTCTGAAATTATAGAACTCATCTGTTTTTTCAAATTCGTCTGGCATTCCTTGCGTAGCCCAATGGTTTTTAAGATTTACCTTAAATTTTCCTTTTTGCACATTGTTTGGCGACGGATGGTCTAAAAAGTATGCTCCCACTAATTTCCCATACCAAGCCCAACCATACTCGCAATCAGTAGCAGCATGAACACCCACATAACCACCTCCCGCTTGAATATATCGTTCAAATACATCTTGCTGTACATTGTTCAGAATGTCTCCAGTGGTATTAAGAAAAAGTACAGCATTATATTTTTTAAGGTTCTTTTCATTGAATATTTCAGCATCTTCTGTAAAGGTTACATTAAAGCCTTTCTCTTTCGCCATTAACTCCAATGCTTTTTTCCCAGCAGGAATAGATTCATGCCTAAACTCCACTGTTTTGCTAAAAACAAGCATATTAAATTTAGCCTGAGAGAATACTCCGAATGGAAGAAGAATACACCCAATAAGCTTTAAGATTCTTGATAATTTCATCCTTATTTATCCTTTATTTGATTATTTCAAGACAAAGTTATAAATAAAAACCATATTGTATATTTTTTTATACAATAATTTTCAAAAGAATAATTATACTATTCAAATACGGAATAAAACAAAAACATTTTATTGTATTTATTTATATACAATAAATAATAATGCTACTTTTGTAATGCTAAATTTTTCAGACTAAACTTCTGATAACACCTTTTAAATTGTAAAGAGTAGGAAGTATATTTAAGGATAAAATTTTAGCGGTTTTCATATTTCAATACAACAAACATATAAAAATAAGACATGGTTTTACGTTCACGATGAGCAGAATCGGGGAAATCTCAACCTAAATTATTAAAAGACAAAATGGAAAAAGAAATAGCTTTGAAGGAATTAGAATCTACAAGATGGATTAATTTAAGTCAACAAAATTATATCAATCAGGTATCTATTGACTGTGTAATTTTTGGTTATCAAGACAGACAATTAAAAGTATTAATTCCTAAACTTTCGTACAAAGGAGATTTTTGGGTATTACCCAGTGGTTTTGTTTTGCAAGATGAAGATATTGACCAAGCTGCCGAACGCATTCTCCGTGAAAGAACAAATATTAAGGGTATCTATTTAGAGCAATTTCAAGTATTTGGAAAGGCAAATAGAAATAGTAAAGAGTTTATGAATCGCTTAAAAGATCTTAACTTAGAATATTTGAAGACAACAGATATAAATCTTGAAGATCAACCTGACTATAACTGGTTCACAAAGCGATTCATTTCTATTGGCTACTATGCCTTAGTAGATATAAACAAAGTAGTTCCTCACAAAAGCATCGTTGATGAGTCGATAGAATGGTATAATATCCATGAAATTCCGCCAATGGTGATGGATCATAATGAGATTTTGGAGAAAGCACTCAAAGCTTTACGCAATGATATTGACGAAAAATTAAATGTTTTTAATCTATTACCTGAAAAATTTACCATCGCCCAAGTTCAAGAAATTTATGAAACTATTTTTGAAAGGACTTATGTTAGAACTAATTTTCAAAAGAAGATTTTGGAATTTAATGTTTTAGAACGTTTAGAAAAGAAATTTACAGGTGCTGCCAATAAAGCACCTTATTTGTATAGATTTAAGGATAAAATAAGTTTGTAATCGTAATTTATTTCAAGCAAAAAGCGGTCAAAATTAGTTTTTTGACCGCTTTTATTTTTTAAAATTCTTGATATTCAATGAGGCTATTGTTTATATTTTGTCACCTTTAAATCCTTAAAATAGCCTTCGGTACCAACATCCACAAATAAGCCCAAAGCACCTGAAGTGTTTTCGCCTAATGATTCAGTAACAACTAAAGAAGGCTGTTTGGCATCATTTACAAATAGTTTGGCATACTTGTCTTTTATTACGATTTTGATTTTTATCCACTCATTCAAACCCATATCAGCATAAGATTCATACATTTCAGGTTTTTCTTTTCTTAAACGATTGAATTTAAAATCAGGAAAAGAAAAGTATTGTATTGAATGATTACGGCGTACTTGTTCATCAGCTCTACCATTGGTTGGGCGAATATAAATACATTCAAACTTTGTATTATCTGCATTGATTCTGTACGCTACTCCTATAAATCCACGGTCGGATGGTGAAGCCGTTTTTAACAATCTGCTCAATACTTTTACTTCAATAATACCATCTTTAAAATCAAGTTCTTTAATCCGAACAAAAGTAGCTTCATCTACTTTCTTTACGGTAGAATCTTTGATTACTTTCAGCACTTTCATGCCTTCTAGTTTTTCAAAAGACATGAATACTTGATTGGCCACAAGATTATTGGCTTCTAAACTGATAGTTTGAGCGAATAAATTATGATTTAGAAAAATGGCAAAAAATAAGATTAGTAATTTTTTCATAGTTGAGGTTATCTTTGAAAGATAAGTTTTGAATTGTATTTAATTTTTCGTAAAACTTAAATTTAAGTATTTTTTAAAATATATAAATTCTTATAAATCAAAAACTTTATTCAACTAACTAACACTACTGGGATTCACTTCTTTAAAAAAGGAACAATACTTGCCCAAGTGGCAGTAAAATTTTCTAAAAAACAACCATGTCCAGTATTAAGGATAATCGCAATCTGATGTTTCGGAATAAGTCTTGCTGCTGAAACTACTCTTTCCACTGGATTACCATCATCATGGTCGCCAGCCATTACATCGTTGTTCAAGCGTAGCTTGTTCTTTGCCTGATTCAGATAAGTAAGTAAATAGTTAAATATCATTTACTTTTTCGCTTGCTTTCTTAGCTTTTAATGCTCTTTTGGTTACTTTCAAATCTTTAAAATAACCAGTTGTGGCAATATCAACATATAAACCGATACTTCCTTTTTTTGATTTCCCTAACATTTTATCTACGATAAATGATGAATACTTAAGGTCATTAATAAACATTTCTGCTGATTCGCCATTAATTTCAATTCTCATTTTTATCCATTCATTCAGAGCCACAGGTGCTGGTCCTTCATATTTGAAAGGAGCTATTTTTCGTAAAGTATCAAATTTAGCATTTGGATAAGCAAAATACTGAACAGTGTGATTTCGGTACAGTTGGTTATCAGCTCTGCCAACTTTTGGACGAAGATAAATAGATTCCCAAGCTGAATTGTCTTCTTGAATTCTATAATAAAGACCTATAAAACCTGCTGCACCAGCAAATGGTGATGGATTCTGTATTTGGCTATACATTTTCACTTCAATGGTGCCGTTTTCAAAATCATCTAAATTCAAAAGTCGTGCATAATGAACATCGTCCACAGTGGCTTCCAATCGGTTTATATCAAATGGAAAAGCCTTCAAATCTCTTTCTAATTTTAGTACTTTTTCACCCTGAAACTTTATTATTTCGCCCGTTACATTAAAAAGTTGGAAGGTTTGTTTGTCGAATTGTAGGTTTTGTCCAAAACTTTCAATCGTAAAAAGACAGAGTAAACTGTATAAAATATATTTTTTCATTTTTTTGATTTATTAAAAATGCCACGAATGAATCATATTTTAATTCGGACAGTCGTGACGATAATACATTGAAATATGTTTCTTAAAACAACTTTTCTTGTGGTGGTTTTACACCTGCCAAACGAAGATAAACTGTTGTTTGTCCTCTTTGATGCGTTTGATGTTCGAAGCTTTTTTGTAAAATCATTTCCTTGGTTAAATCAAATCTACCAAACAATTTGATGTGTTCGTTTAATTGAGCTGGCGTCATCGTTTTGATAGCGTTAATCACAAAATCATAACCTTCCATGACCAATTTCGTCACGTTAGCTTTTGATTTATCAGCCGTTTTTTCTAATTCGCCCATGCCAACAGGACTTTTTACTCCTGTTGCTGCCGACACGAAAGCATAATCTGTATCTGTTGAATGTAAAATTTGTTCAGCAAATGAACGCATTTCTGGAGTAGGTTTCAAACCATAACCAGATGCTGGCATAGCATCTAAGTATTCTTTGGTATAAGATTTTGCTCTTTCCCATTCTTTTGAGATTGCATCCACTGAATTTTGGGCATTTCCACTAAAGCTAATGCTTGTTAGAATAATGAAAAGGATTTTCGTGATTTTCATGTTTGATTTTTTTGATTGGTTGATAATACAAAATTACTCAAACAGCGTCCCCCGAACCCTTAACTTATCTTAGGAAATAGGCTTAATGTAGTTTAAGAGTAAAAGCAAAAATTAGCCTTTGAAACGTAGATTAAACCTTCTTCAAGTTTATTACTTGCAATAAAGCCAGTAACTTTATGCCAAGTTTGAAGTAGCAAAAGCCATTACTTTATTACAGAAGTGATTTCATACAAATTGACAAAACACATTTTAGATGCAAAATCCAACTGAGGTACTCATAGATTTTTTCAACAATTATTTACCTTTAAATCAAGAAGAAATTGCTTTGATTCTCGAAAAAATTACCCATCGAAATATCAAACGCCGACAAATGGTTTTACAGGAAGGTTTTGTTTGCAAACACTATTTTTTTGTCGTTAAAGGATGTTTCAAAATGTATGGAATTGATAATAAAGGAAACGAACATAACATTCAGTTTGCAGCCGAAGGAGATTGGATTATGGATATTGGCAGTTTTCATACTCAAAAACCAAGTCAGTTATTTATTGAAGCCATAGAACCCGCTGAAGTATTTCAAATAGAGCAACAAGACCTCTATTTTTTGTACTTAAATATTCCTAAGCTCGACAGGATTTTCAAAGTAATTGTAGAAAACAAATTTGTAGAATTACAAAACCGTGTATTACAAACGTTTAGCTCAACTGCCGAAGAGCGATATTTGGATTTTCTTGAACGATACGCCGATTTAGCTTCACGCCTACCCAATACTCAAATTGCTTCATACTTAGGAATCACACCCGAATTTTTGAGTAAAATTCGTAGAGATTTAAGTAAAAATAAGCCTTCAAAGTAAGCAAATTGCCATCATCTACTTTCAAAAAATTAGCTTAAAAAGCCCTGATTTCCATTATCTTACTTTCAAATGCCTCATTTGAAAGTAAGGATTTACTCTTCACTTTTGTTTTATGATTGTAAATTGTTCTAACAGAATATTCAAGTATTCTGGCGATTTGTTCGTGGTCGCTGATACCTATACGAATAAGGGCGAAAATCCTTAAATCTAGGTCTAATGGCTGGTCGGCTTGAAGAGGATATTTATCTTCTTCTTTGAAAAATGAATTAAAAGCAGGCACAAAATTGGGAAAGAGTTTGATGAAAATCTTATCAAAACTTAAGTACAAGGCTTCTCTTTCCTTTTTCATATTGATAGAATCCAAAACTTGCCCGATGCTATCGAAGTTTTTAATGGCTAATTTTTTCTCAATATTTTTCTTGATTTTTTCTATTTTATCAAGGTAATCAGAATACATATTGAATGAGTACCCAATGTACTCTTCTTTGATTTTATTGGCTTCTAATAACTCGTTATTGGTTGCTTGAAGTATTTCATTAGTCTCTTGAAGGCGGTCGTTGGCTTCTTGTAATTTATGGTTGGCTTCGGTTACTTTTTTGCCCGCTAATTTCAATTGCTTTAACTGTTTAAAAATGATAAAAGCAAAAATAATAACCAGTAAAGAAAGAAATGAAACGACAAGCGTAAAAGTAAACAAGCGATTTTTTTGCCCTTCAACGGTTGATAAACGATTTCCTTCAATAATGGGTAAAATGCCTGAAACGTGCTTTAAACGCAATTTTGCGCCATAAAAATTAGCATCATTCAGTGCTTCCTTAATGAAAAGATATGCTTTTTCATCATGTTTTTGATGATAGAGTAAATCAGCAACATAAGCCAAAGCAACGCCTTCTTTGGTTGACGATTTGATGTCGGCAATAGCGGCTTGAATCATTAAATCGGTAGCAATTTCTTTTTCTTCACTTTCTATGTAAGCACTTGCAAGCGACGATGCCGTCATGGCAAATTCTCGATAATTAGGATGAAATTTTTCTAAAACTAGCTTAAAATTTACTTTTGCTTCTTCAAATTTTCTTTCTTTGAGGTCTTTAATTCCCTTCACAAAATAGTATTGTAAATCTTTATTACTCATCAAAGCAATCGCAGAATCAGAATACATATTTCCTTTTTTATTGTAAAGGTCTAAATAATATGGGTCGCCATTATAAGCTGCTAATTCATAAAAAGACCGAGACATCAAAACATAATACTCTGTACGAAGATGATTGGGCAAGCCTTTCACCTTAATACTATTCAAGGAATCAATAGACTCTTTGTACATGCCAGAAGACAAAAGTGTAAAGCTTAATTGCAATTTTGCATAATTGATTTTAAGAGGATCTTTGAGTTTCTGGGCTATTTCTTGAAGCTTCAACGCATAAGTAAAAGCAGCATCATACTGAAAAGTTTTGTATTCGCTATACAGTTTATCGTTAAGCTGAAATTGTTGCTCAAGTGTTAAACCTCCTTGTTGAAGTGTCCCTTTTAGTTGCTCTATATCAGCTAATTTTTTCTTGATGTAAAGCTCTTTATGCTGTATTGCTTCATTCAACTCAGCAATCAATTTATCGTTATTCGATTTAGCAAACAAGACTTTTTGTTGTGCACTCATCAAGAATAAACAGACCATCATAAAATAGCGAAGCTTCATAATTTCAATTGTTTTATATCGGCAAAAAAAGGATAATAAATATTTAATGAAAAACATAATGGCTACAAAAATCTAATAAAATATTGATTAGAAGAGTACATCTGAAGAAGTTTATTTTAAAAAATTATGCTATTTCAATTAGTACTTCTTGTCAAAAAAACATTTCACCTCGAATTATTTATAAAATACTCTTCAAAAATACCCAAAAAACGCTTACCTGTCATTTACCTGAAAACACTTGAGAAATACGGATAAACGATTGATTTTTAGCATAATATCTTTTTTTGAAATATTTATTTTTTACCTGTGGATTCACTCATTTGACCTATCGGTATTCGATAATTTACATTTGTTATCGAAAAATTAATAATTCATTCATTATGCAAAAAACTTTATTTCATTGGCTAAAGCAAATAGAAGCTTGGGCTATGCTCAGTTTGTTCAAGCGAATAACTCCAAGTAAGAGTTATACCTTTCTATCTTGTTTTTTGACTTTACTTTCATTGAACTTTCAATTATTGGCGCAAAGTCAACGTACCATTACAGGAACAGTTCAAACAGAAAGTGGTGTGGCGATGGCTGGTGTTTCTGTCGTTGTAAAAGGAACCAATTTAGGAACGACAACTGATATTTCAGGAAACTATAAACTATCCGTTTCAGCGAAAAATACGAGCTTCGTTTTTTCTCATGTTGGATTTATTTTACAAGAAATTCCTGTCAATACTCAAACAAAAATTGATGTAATTTTAAAAACCGATACCAAAGCGCTGGATGAAGTAGTGGTTGTAGGTTATGGTAGTCAAAACCGAAAAGACGTAACTGGAGCAGTTGCCACAATTTCCAATGAAAACTTCAACCAAGGAGCAATCACCAATCCTTTGCAACAAATTGCTGGTAGAGCTGCGGGCGTAAACGTAACGCAAACAGGTAGCGAACCTGGCTCTGGACCAAGTGTGAGAATCAGAGGAATTACTTCATTGGTAGGTGGCAACGACCCGCTGGTAGTTGTTGATGGAATTCAAGGCAATATGGATTTATTGAACCAAGTACCACCAAGTGAAATCGCCTCAATAGATGTACTGAAAGATGCTTCGGCAACGGCAATTTATGGTTCAAGAGGTGCGCCGGGTGTAATTATTGTAAGTACAAAAAAGAATAAATCAGGAAAATCTTCGGTTGAATACAGTGCTACTTTTTCGGTTGATAGAGTAGCAAAACAGTTAGAAGTACTCAGTGCTGACGAATGGTGGCAACAAGCCCAAGCCAATGGCGTGCCTGCGGCGGCAAATCATGGTTCAAATACTGATTGGTTCAATATTTTATCTCGTACAGGTTCTACTCAAAATCATACACTTTCATTTGGCGGTGGCACGCAAAACTTCAATTATCGTGCTTCGCTAACAGCTATTTTACAAAATGGAATTGTGGTAAATTCTAACAACCAAAAATACATTGGTAGAATTCAAGCAACACAAAAAGCCTTGAACGACCGCCTGACGCTGACCATGAATTTAAACAGTGGTATTAATAACACGCTTGGAAGTCCGGGAAGTGTAGGTCGTGCCGCTTTTACTTCTAATTTGATTACGAATTCTTATTTAATGCGTCCGACTGACCCAGTTTTTAATACCGATGGAAAGTATTACACCGATCCAAACGTATTTGAATACTTCAATCCTTATGCTATTTCACAGGCTGTTGTGAACGAAGGTAGAAATAATAGTTTGTTTGGAAGTTTAAAAACGGATTTAGAAATCATTGATAATCTGACACTTGGTTGTTTTGGTAGTTGGCGAAAAACGGATAATAATTGGGGCTATTACATGCCAGCGGTTTCTACGGTGGCTTATGCCATCAACAACAAAGGCGTGGCGAATATCAGCAATAACCGCCAAGATGAAAAGTTGATGAATATTAGTCTAAATTACAAAAAAGTATTTGGCGACCACTCTATCAACGCATTGGCACTTTACGAATGGCAAAACCAAACGTACCAAGGGAATTTTACACAAGCGAAGGGTTTTATCAATGATATTGCCACTTATAATGCCCTTCAATTAGGCGATTTGACGAAAGTACAACCAGGAGATTTTTCATCGTATAAGAATGACCGTACTTTGGTTTCTTTCTTAGGAAGAATCAATTATTCGTATTTGAGTCGCTATTTATTGACGGTAAGTTTCAGAAAAGATGGCTCGTCGGTTTTTGGGGAGAATAGTAAATGGGGAAATTTCCCATCGGTAGCAGTAGCTTGGCAAATCGACCAAGAACCATTTATGCAAAATCAAAAGGTTTTTAATCAGTTGAAATTGCGTGGTGGATATGGCGTAACGGGCAATCAACAAGGATTATATCCTCAAAATTCATTGTCGTTGGTTGGGGCTGCAGGCGTTACTTATTTTGGGGGAAATCAGATTACCAATTTCAATATTACTCAAAATGTCAACAAAGATTTAAGATGGGAAACCCGAAAACAATATAATGTAGGAATTGACTTTGCTGTTTTAGATAGTCGATTATCTGGTTCATTGGATGCTTTTACAGCTACTACTGATAATTTATTATTCAACTATACTGTTCCTCAGCCTCCATTTCCTTATGGAACAATCATGGCAAATGTAGGAAGTATCAGAAACCAAGGGATAGAGGCAAGTTTGGCGTATCAAGTCATCAAAAGTAAAAATACAAGCCTTACTTTGGCTGGAAACGTTTCGCTTTTAGCCAACCAAGTAATGAACCTCAACGGCAGTATCAATGGCGTGCCTTTGAATACTGATTATATTCCTTGGGGACCCAACTCATACTTAATTGCAGGAAAACCGATTGGTACTTTTTCAATTTTACAACATTCAGGAAAGAATGAAAATAGAGCCGAAACGGTAATGGATGTAAATGGTGATGGTGTAATCGACCAAGGAAATAGAAGTCCCGACAGAGTATTAGCGGGCAATGCTTTACCGACTCATACTTATGCTTTTACGCCTACACTAAAGCACAAAAACTTAGATATTTCAATGGTTTGGCGTGGTTCTGGTGGTAACAAAATTTACAATGGTTTACGCCAAACATTAAGTATGATGGAAAACATTGGTAAAGCCAATTTATTGAAAAGTGCCGTTCCTTTAGATTTATATACTACACAGTATGGCTCAAACCTTTGGTTAGAAAATGGTGCTTTTCTAAGATTTGAAAACCTTTCTATTGGTTACAGTTTTCATCCATTAAAGCTTAAATCTATCGAAGCACTTAGGATTTCGCTTACGGGCTCAAACCTTGCGGTATTTACAAAATACTCTGGCATTGACCCAGAATTGAATGTAAGTGGTGGAAACGGATTTGGAGGTGATAACGGAATTTATCCACGCACAAGAAGCTTCGCCGTGGGTTTGAATGTAATTTTTAAATAAAGAAAACAATGAAAAAAATAATGATACTTAGCTGTCTCAGCTTGATTTTTTTGCCAAGCTGTACAGATGTAGAAGAGAAAGTATATGATAAATATGCCGCAACCGAATTTTATAATTCTCTTGAAGGCGCAGATGTGGCTTTAGCGGGCGTTTATTCAAAAATTGGCGGAAATTGGGGTGGCGTTGGTTACGCTGGGGCAGATAATGGTTGGTACGATTTAAACACAATGGCATCCGACGAACAAGTAATTCCACACCGTAATACGGGCGACTGGCAATTAGATTTTGCTCGTTTGCACTTACATCAATGGTTGCCTACAGACGGTATCATTGGCAATACTTGGAACTGGTTGTATAACGCTATTTTTTCGGCAAACTTGGCGATTGAGCAATTGGAAAATGCGAAAGCTGCGCCTGCCAAAATTGCTGAAGCAAAAGTATTAAGAGCATTTTTCTATTATTTATTGATGGATGATTTTGGAAATGTTCCTTTTTTCACTGAAAATAACGTTACAGTCGATAAAATTCCACAAATCAGTCGCAAAGAATTGTATGATTTTGTAGTGAAGGAATTGACTGAAAATCTGGATAAATTGCCCACTACAAAAGGTGGTGAATTTTATGGTAGATTCAATCGCTGGGCGGGTTATGCCCTTTTAGCCAAAGTATATTTGAATGCCGAAGTTTACACTGGAACTCCCAAATGGAAAGAATGCTTAAATGCTTGCGAGCAAGTAACAGCAGGCGGTTTTACGCTACACGGTGCAACTGCCAACGCTTCAAGTCCGCTGGGAAATCAGTATTATGAGCTTTTTGGAGATGTACTTCCAGAAGATGAAACTATCTTGGCAATTTTCGCAAAAGTCAATGTGGTATCAAGAAATATTTACGGTATCAGAAGTTTAAACGGGCCACATGCACTGGCAATTCTTGGCTTTAGTGGCTGGAATGGCACGATTGTTCCGAAAAGCTATTATCAGAAATTCAACGATGCAGATATTCGTAAAAAGCAATTTTTGTCAGGACAACAACCCGGTGGCGTGAATTATTCTTTAGAAGTTACTTCTTTGGACAATCCGGGAGCGGATAGAAATGCAGGTGTGCGAAACTTGAAATTTTACCCAGCATTACCCATGGACGGAGGCGGTGCTTCAAATGATTTTCCGATATATCGTTATGCCGATATTTTATTGATGAAAGCTGAATGCAATCTTCGTTTGGGCGATGCTACTGTCGCAAAAACATTTATTGATGCTACCAGAAAACGTGCAGGTTTAGCCGCACTTGCCAGTAATCCGAGCTTGGAAGATATTTATAACGAACGTGGATTTGAATTGAGTTGGGAAGGACACAGACGACAAGATATGATTCGCTTCAATACGTTTTTATTAGCTAATGATTTCAGAGGAGCTTCTCAAAATCATAGAAAACTCTTCCCAATTCCAACATCAGCCTTGAATGCGAATACTGGTTTAAAACAAAATTCAGGCTATTAACATAGAATACTCATGAAAAAATATATCCAACAATACTTGGCTTTTTTACTTGTTTTCTTCTTGGTTTCTTGCCAAGAAGAAGCAGAATTAACCATTCTCAAAGCGGTAAATTTCACTAATTTACCAACAGCATCAGCCAATACGATACAACTAACTCAGGCAAAAGATAATGAAACCGTTATTACTTTTTCTTGGGCAAAAGTTGATTATCCCGTACAAGCTCCCGTTACTTATACTTTGCAATTTGATATTGCTTCTGATACAATTGGCGCAAAAGCTTGGGCAAATGCCATCAGTATCGAAGCGGGCGAAGACGTTTTGAATAAATCAATTTTAGGAAAAGATTTAAACAAAATGGCTACAGACCTCGGCTTAACGCCAAACGAACAAGGTTCTTTGGTAGTTCGAGTTCAATCATATCTTGATAGAGCGGCTTTTTCAAAAGCTATTCCTGTAAAAATTACGCCCTATAAAGTATTCACTGGTTATCCATCTTTATGGGTTGCGGGCGATTATCAAGGTTGGAACGTGAACGTTGCGCCGAAACTAGTTTCTGTAAATAGTGATGGTATTTATGAAGGCTACATTTATATTCCAGCAGGCGGAACAAATGAATTCAAATTGTATGCTCAGGCAGACTGGTCACCGACTTCTTATGGCGATGATGGTAACGGAAATGTAATTATCGCCAATTATGCAGGAGGAAATTTTAAAGCTCCTTCAGATGGTTACTACTTGTTTTCCGTGAATTTGAAAACCATGAAGTATTTACTTATCAAAACAACTTGGGGCATTATCGGTGGTGCAACGCCGGGTGGTTGGGATGCTGATACCAAGTTAAATTATAATCCAAGTACTCAAAATTGGTCGGCTACTGCTGATATGAAAGCCAATGGCTCGTTTAAGTTCAGAGCCAATAATGCTTGGCAAATAGATTTTGGACTGAATGCCAGCGGAACTTTGGGCTATGCCAACCATCCTTGGTTGACCTACATTGACCAACCACAATTTACCGTGCCACAAGATGGGAATTATACCATCACTTTAGATTTGCACGAAGCTGGAAATTATACTTATAAGATTAAAAAGAATTAAGATTCTTTATTCGTTGCAGGGTTCATTCCTGCAACGATTTTATTGAAAATCAAGCATTTATCACGAACGAATTATCATTTATAAAGAAAAATCATGTCGATATTTTCCCTCAAAAAATCACGAGAAAGTAATTTTGGAATAAAACTTCCTAAAATTTTAGTCGTATTATCATTTGTTTTAGTTGGTTTTGGTTGCAAAGGAACAGAACCAGCACCTACGCCAATTGTGACAGAACCAAGTACTGCCAAACAATACGATACGCCCTTTACCAATGTTCCTCAAACTGCCGATATTTTAATGTACGAAGTCAATTTAAGTGCATTTAGTGCCACAGGAAATTTAAAAGGTGTGCAAAGTAGATTAGATTCTGTTAAAAGTTTAGGCGTAAATGTACTTTGGCTCATGCCCATTTATCCAATAGGTGAATTAAAAGGTGTTGGTTCACCCTATGCTGTAAAAAATTACACACAAATCAATACAGCTTTTGGCAATTTAGAAGATTTAAGATTGTTAGTCAAAGAAGCTCATAAACGCAATATCGCTGTTATGTTAGACTGGGTTGCCAATCATACTTCATGGGACAATCCTTGGATTCAAAACCCATCATGGTATGCCAAAGATGCTGCGGGAACGATTATCAGTCCGCCCGGCATGAACTGGAACGACGTTGCCGAACTGAATTACAGCAGTACTGCCATGCGCAAAGAAATGATTAAATCTATGACTTATTGGGTATTAGAAGCCAATATTGATGGCTTTCGTTGCGATTATGCCGAAGGTGTTCCTACGGATTTTTGGAAACAAGCCATTGATGCTTTAAGAGCGATTCCAAATCGGAAATTAATCATGTTTGCTGAAGGGGCGAAGAAAGAATTACTTTCGGCTGGCTTTGATATGATCTTTGGTTGGGATTTTTACACCAAGCTAAAAGACGTCATGAATAACAATAAGCCAGCTTCGGATTTATTGGCTTTCAACATTACTGATTACAACAATGTACCAGAAGGTTCGCAGATTTTAAGATGGATTACAAATCATGACGATGGTGCTTGGGACGATTCGCCTATCAATATTTTCAAAGGACAAAAAGGTGCTTTGGCAGCTTTTACGCTTACTTCGTTCATGGGTGGAGTGCCTTTGATTTATAACGGACAAGAAATTGGTTATGCAGGAAAAATTCCATTTTTCAGTAATAATACCACTAAAATTGACTGGTCGATGAATCCAACAATCTTGGCGGAATATAAAAGTTTGATGGCTTTTAGAAATAGTAGCAATGCCATTAAAAGAGGGACGCTTGAGGCTTTTAATGCTAAAGATGTAGTTGTGTTTAAAAAGAAATTGGGCACTGAAGAAGTACTCATTTTGGTGAATGTGCGCAACAGTAAAGTTTTACAGGATTTGCCATTCAGCCTGACGAATACTTCTTGGAAAAACGCCCTTTCAAATGAAAATGTAACCTTAAGTACATCTATTACACTTGAGCCTTATTCATATTTGATTTTAAAGAAGTAAATATTCTGCTTTCCATTTCATACTAATTTAGTGTGAAATGGAAGGCTTTTAAAAGGAAATAGTGTTACGATTTATTTTGCAAATACATCTTTCCAAGCCCTTTCAGAAGCATGAAATCCGCACATTCCATGTACTCCACCACCCGGAGGTGTTGAAGAAGAACAAATGTATAAACCCTTTTCAGAGGTTCTATAAGGCGAATATCTAAGTGCTGGACGAGTAAATAATTGTCGGATGTCGATAATTCCTCCATTAATATCTCCGCCAATATAGTTGGGATTATACTCTTCTAGCTGAGCCGTGTTGAAAGTATGTTTTGCTAAAATTCTTTCTCTAAAACCTGGGGCAAAACGTTCTACTTGTTTTTCAATAGATTCTGTCATGTCTTTACTTGAACCGTTCGGTACGTGACAATAACCCCAAACAGCATGTTTCCCTGCTGGAGAACGAGTATCATCAAAAACACTTTGTTGTGCTAATAATACAAATGGTTTTTCAGGATGTTTACCTTTTGAAGTTGCTAGTTCTGAAGAGGCAATTTCTGCAAAAGTATTGCCAAGATGTACTGTTCCTGCTTCTTTGGCTTTATCGGAAGTAAAAGGCACAGCACCATCCAATGCCCAATCTACTTTAAAAACACCCATGCCATAGCGGTATTTCTCTAATTGCCATTTGTAGATAGTTGAAAAACGGTGCCCAGCAATTTGAAATAATTGTCTAGGAGTAATATCAAATAAGATTGCTTTTGATGAAGGGAGTTGATCAAGCGATTTTACATGAAAATTAGTTTCAATTTTTCCTCCAATCGAAACAAAATAAGATGCCAACGCATTCGCCAATGACTGTGAGCCGCCTTTGGGAATGGGCCAACCCTTTGAATGCGCTGCCGCCATCAATACCAAACCTATCGCAGAAGTCGCTAAATTGTTCAACGGTTGAATGGAATGTGCTGCCATTCCTGCCCACAATGCTTTTGCTTCTAAGGATTCGAATTTCTTTGCCAATAAGGTTGCGGGTAAAAATGCTTTTAGTCCAAATTGTGTAAAATTGATTGGGTTTTTAGGAAGATGTAAAGGCGCTAATAATTCATCTAACAAACTTTCCCAGTTTTTCGTAATTGGCTCAATGAGTTTTAAATAGTTTTTTCTGTCGATACCTAAATATACTGCCGTTTCTAAAATAGAATTTGTCAAAATTACCGAAGTACCATCATCTAATGGATGAGCAGCAGTAATCCGTGGCTGAATAAATGTCAAGCCATGTTCTTGCAAAGGCAAAGTATTAAAAAATGGCGAAGCCGCAGCCAAAGGATGAATGGCAGAACAAATATCGTGTTGAAAACCCGGTAAAGTAAGTTCTGCCGTGCGGAGTCCGCCACCAATGGTACTTTTTGCTTCAAGTATTAATACTGAAAGACCTTTTTGTTGTAAGTTTATCGCTGCTGCTAATCCGTTTGGGCCAGAGCCTATTACGATAGCATCAAAATCTGTTTTTGACATTATTTTTCGTTTTATCGAAATGATTCTGGTTTAAATAAAACCTTTCCATCTTTTTTAATTTGCCAAGCTGTTATCGGATTCAGATGATAACCACCCATATCGCTTCCTCGTGCTTCTACTAATTGCTTCAAAGTTGGTTGCGTATAGCCTGTTTCGTCAGTAACTCGACTTAATAATTCGGTTTCTTCGCCTTTCCATTGCCACAAGTGTCTGAACTGCACATGCGCTTTATCCAAAATTGGCTCGTTCAATTGGGCGATTTGCCAGTTTTTTCCAGCATCTGTACTTACTTCTACCTTCACTACTTTTCCTCTTCCAGACCATGCCAACCCTCGAATTTCAATCCAACCTTTTTCAACATGTTGTGGAAAAGAAGGAAATGTAATGATAGAACGTGCATCAATGTCAAAGCTGAACATCCTTATTTTTCCATCTTTAATGCCTTCAGTATATTTTGAAGTTTCTTCTCTGGTCATATAAGGTTGGTCGGATAATTCTAATCTCCTTAACCATTTTACACTGGTGTTTCCTTCCCAACCGGGAAGAAATAGCCTGATTGGAAAACCCTGTTCTGGTCGAATGGCTTCTCCATTTTGGGCATAAGCAATAATGGCATCGTCCCAACCTTTTTGTACAGGAATACTTCTAGTCATAACGGCGGCATCGCCACCTTCTGCTAAAAACCATGTTGCATTCGGTTTTACACCTACTTCTCTGAAAATGGTAGAAAGTTTTACGCCTGTCCATTCACTCTGACTTGTTAAGCCACAAATTTCTTGTGGACTCATTTCCTCTTTACCAGTTCTGAAATTGCCTGAGCATTCAATAAAAGCAATTCTTGATACAGAGGGAAAACGCTTTAAATCAGCTACTTTTAAAATTAACGGCTTTTCAACGAGTCCATGTATCAATAATTCATGTGCATTAGGGTCGATGACTGGGATACCAGCATGATGGCGTTCAAAATGTAAATCTGAAGGAGTGATCATACCATAAAAATCTTGCAAAGGCGATCTTGAGGAAATATCTGAAGGCTTTTTAACAGATTTCACAAAAGATGATCTCGTTCCAATTTCTCCTGCTAAATTACCTACCTGTTTGGTTGGGTCTTCAACAATTGCCTTTTGAATACTTTTACCACTGGCTGATTGAACGATAGCCACTGCGACGGTGGCTGCACCGCCCAAAAGCGTTCTTCTTGATATTGTTTTGGGGCTATTTTGAGTAATCTCAATGATTTTTTCCATGTTTATTTTATTTCAGCGCCTCCTTTTCTATCATCTGGTACATATAATTTTTGTGCAGGCATAATTACTTTAGGTAATGTTTGCGCATTGATTACGTACTTTTCATCAATGATTTCATTCGCATTCAGTAAGTAGGCTGTCAAATGATATACTTCTTCATTAGTCAAAGAACCGGGTGCATTAAAAGGCATTGCTCTCCGCACATAGTCAAAAATCGTCGTGGCAAAAGGCCAGTAATTCCCAATAGTTTTTTCTTTCTTTTTATCTGATGGATTTTTATTTATTACCAAAGAGCCATTTGCTCCACCAATTCCTCCAACTCCATGACAAGCCACACATTTTGTTTCAAAAATCACTTTGCCTTTACTGGCTAATCCAACACCAGCGGGTAATCCTTTCCCATCTGGTCGAACGTCAATATCTAGTCGTTCTATTTCGGCTTTGGTTGGAGTTCTTCCCCAACCAAAATGCTGTGGAGTTTCACTAGAATCTTTTTTACTTTGATATACTAAAGTATTACTTTCTACTGAATGATTAGTGGATTGAAAAGCACTTAGTGCAATACCAAAGCCTATCAAAGTCAGTAGTTTATACTTATAATAATGGATCTCCATTGTTGAAATTTATAATGATGTTGAAGAAAAAGTACTTTGATTTAAAAGATTCGCACTTTTTTCTCTACCAAAGGATACTGTTTTTCAATTTTTTGAAGAATTACAAAAAGCGAATCACCACTTTCATTGATACCCTTTAAAATAAATTGCTTGTTATTAATATGCTTGTATTTTAAAAGTATCTTTTTGCTAGTATCCGCTCTGTTCCATAAGGTAAGACTTTGCTTGAGTGAATCTATTTCATAACCATAATACAATCGTCCTACGTTGCCATAATACTCCGTCGTTCTGGCTTTATTATCGGTATTTAATTTTGTCTGACTACCGACTTTGATGCTGAAAGTATTGAATTTTTCAAAAACTACATTTTGCCAACGAATGGTATCGTTGGTAGAGTAAGGAATAATCTGATTATTGATGCTAAATGCTGAAACATCGTAGAAACCTGCAAAAGACTTTACGCCGTCAGTCAAGGGTAGTTTAAATGTTTTATCAGCCGCATAAACTCTGCCGTATTCAAAACCACGATAAACCAAAAAGATTAGGATAAAACCCCACTTCAGTGTTAATCGAGTATTATTCTGCCATTTTTTCAAGAAATCAGGTGAAATAAAAGCAGGGATATTAGACGGTTTATGTAAAATGAGTAAGTCCCAGAAAGGCTTGAAATCTTTAACCAATAATAAAACAGCTAATGTAAAAATGTGTAGGCTGGTTAGCTCAACGCCTGCATCGTAACCAATATTCACAAACCAAATTGGGAGAAGAATTGCTACCATCATTAAAGCACCAAGTGTAGTTGTTCTTCTAAAAAGAATTAATATCGTAGCAGTTAATTCAAATATACCTGCAAAGACCTCAAAAAATGGCGAAACGCCAGTGGTTAACCAATAAAGTTTACCGGGAGTAAATTCTCCTAAATTGGTATTCAATTGACTAATTGTTGGGAAAGGCATTTGTACTGGGAATACTTTAGCAATGGCAAACCACGACATTCTTAAAGCTAAACTGTAGCGTACAATTACAAAAAACCAATAAGATAATCGGTTATAATCCTTGCGTTTTTTATCAAAAAAGTACCAGATTACGCCAACGACGATACTTAACAATAAAGTAATGAGCCAGCCAACATAATTTTTACCATCAGCATTATTGAAAAACCACGGATTATTCTGACTCGCCACATCGATAATTCTGAAAGGATGCGATTTTGTCTGAAAACTTTCGCTGTAGTCTTTTAAATAAAAACTGGGATAAAATGGAATACTTGTAACTGTAACAAAAAGGAATAATCCACGAAAAAGAATGGATTCATAAGGCTTTTTGAAAATGATATTTTCTTTTTCAGAGGACATAATTAAGGAGTTTTGGCTTTTGGCTTAAAAAAGCATATTGGTACATAAATGCCCAATACGCTTTAGCTTTTTTAATGATTCCCATATCGTTTTTCACCTGCTGTGATGGCTACAGCCAACTTGTTTTCCTGAGTTGGCAAAGGACAAGTAGCATAAGGTGTAAATGCGCAAGGTGGATTATAAGATTTGTTGAAATCAATATAAGTAATACCCTCAGCATCTGGACCGGGTACATCTAAAAATCTACCACCGCCATAGCTATCGTGTTTATTGGTTAAATCTCCGAATACAAAATGTAATCTTTCTTTTGTTCCAACGGCTTCTAAACTGTACTCTTTTCCATTTACTTTGAATACTAATTTGCCCGGAGATTCTTGTTCGTAAGTACGTCCAGTGATGTCAGTAATTTTAAGTTTTTTGCCAACCGAAGGAAAAAATTGAGCTTTGATTTTCCAGTCTTGGCTAATAGGAAAAGTTTCGATTCCTTTAAATCCTTTCAGATATGGACTCTCTAAATCTCGCAAGCGAATGGCATATTTATCACCTCGCTGAATGATAAACCATCTTAAAGATTTATGTTTTAAAACGGTAGGTTTACCAACATAAGGAAATAATTCGGCACGACTTACCAATGCTTCATCTTGATAAACAGCCGTATTTTTGTCTGCTTCAAAAGATACTTTACCTTCTTTCAAAATGATTTTTCCAAGCGTTGCATCGCTATGGTCAGCAGGAAATACAATAGCGTTTTTGGCATCGCCACCAATGGTATTTACGCCTTCTTCCAACCAAATAAGACCTGCTAGATTTAGCCAACCTTCTTCTTTTTTAAGGTCTTCAATGCGTTTTTGATGCCAACTTTTAATATCCTGTTGATAAGGAGTATCTGCTTTAAAAGCAACTATCAGGATTGATAGCAACAGAAATGCTAGGGATGTTACAGATTTTTGCATGGTATTTAAGAATTGATAATTTTTAGTTGATTGATTAATGCGATTCAAAAAAACGTATTGATGATGAGTATTTGTTGTTCTTAAAGTTGGAATAGCGATTTGTCACCAAATTCTATTACTTCTGCTAGGCGTTTAGCATTTTCATTTGCTTTGGTGATATCGCCTTTCTTAGTATAAACTTTATATAACCCCCAATAGGCATTGGCAGTATTAGGGTGACGCTTTAATAACTCTTGATAGGCTTCAATGGCTTGAGGAAAATTGCCAGCTTTCAAATGTGCTTCGGCCAAACTAATTAATACTGGTCTGGCATAAGTAGGGGGTTCACTATAGCCTAAATCTTCTTCCTTTTCTTGGGCTTTTTGTAGGATGATAATTGCCTCTTTGTGTTTATTTTCGGCACTTTTAATAACACCTTGAAGTTCTAAAGAAGCTACATTCAAATCTGCCAAGCGTTTGGTAGAAATTGCATCTTTAGCATTGTGTTGATTGCTATTTCGCCAAAGTAAAGCATCCAACGCATCTGCATAATGTTTCGCATCGTTGATTTTATTGTTTTTAGCCGCATCCATGCCTAGCGCAAAAAAATAGATTCCTTCTTTATAAGCTATTGCTTTTTGAGTAAAGAGACTATCTTTATCTACTTGGATAGTAGCGAGTCGGTCGGCTGCTTTTTTATAGAATCCAAAACAAAGCTCCATTTTAGCAGGTGCAATTACCCCTTGATAAAAGAAACGCCCTTCGTACTTACGTTTTCTTTCCTTCGTAGCAGGCATATTTTTTAGCTTTTCAGCATAATACAAAGCCGTTGAGTAGCGTCCATCTTCAGCACAGTTAGAAAGTAAGTAATTGATATTGTGGATATAATTCCAAGTATCTACTTCGGGTACTTTGAATTGCTTCATATAGGCAGAATCTACTTTTACCGCTGCTACAAAAGCATTAAAAGCCTTTTTATAATCGCCCAATTTATAATATACGTGTCCCGGCATGTGTACCATGTGACCAGAATTATTGGCTAGTTTGGGTAATTTTTCGGTACTTTCAAGTGCTTGTTCTGGACAGCAATTTTCTTTTAAGTGAATCCAATAATGATGTGCTGCCGCATTTTCAGGATGAGTTCTTAAAATATCCTTTAGTAAGTATTCAGCATATAACTGTCCTTCACGAGGTACCATTTTTGAATCATAACCGCCCATTTTACTCAAAGCCAAAAACAGTTTTGTATCCAAATCATCAGGATATTTATCAATGATGTATTCTAGTTTTTTCTGGTAAGCAGCTTTCCCGCCATCCACTTCAGAATCTCTCACTAAAATGGCTTCTGCATAACTGCGTTCTCTTTCGCTGGCTTTGCTTTTCAACTGTTTTAATTTTTGCAAGGCAAGTTTTTGGTCGTATTTGAATTCATCCCCTTCAATGGCACCAATCGCACTGTACAAACCATAGTAAGGCATAATTGCTGTTGAATCATGGCGAATAGCTTCTTTAAAAGCCCTGTAAGCTTCAAAATCCCAAAAGCAATGCAAGAGTGCAATACCTTGGTTAAAGAATTCTTGTGTTTTATTAGATTGAGTCGTAATCTTGAAAGCTACTTTCCCGATACCTTGCAAAAGCTGAGCAGGGGGTAAGTTGGGAACATAGGCCGTTTCTTTGCGATAATCTAAAATATGTTCGAGGTGACTATGGCTATCGTGACTTTCGCCATCATGCACTTCGTGTTGTGTACTATTATGTTGAGCGTGCCCCGCAGTGTCAGACTGGCGAACTCTTTGGGCTGTCATTTCAAAGCTTATCAAGCATAATAATATTGGAAAGTACTTCATTGATTTTTATGTTATAAAGCTCAAGTAGTCGGATGAAAATGGACTACTTGAGCAAGTAATCAGCTTATTCTAGTAATAATTTGTTGGTCACAATTTCCACATTTGGAAGAGGGAAAATGTAGTTAGTTTGTGATGGCTCAACAGCTGGAGCACTCAATGAACTGCTTGATTTAGCGGGTAATGGCAACAAATTGCGAAGCAAGTCGTTCGAGCGGAAACCTTCACCCAATAATTCGATGCGTCTTTCTTTTAAAATAGTATTTACCAAGGCTGTTTGTGTGCCAACGTTACTTTCTGGAAAAATATAAGTAGCATCCGAACGATTACGCACTGCTTTCAATAATTCCACCGATTTTGCTAAATCTCCTGTACGAGCCGCCGCTTCTGAATAATTTAGTAATACCTCTGAATAGCGAATGATGGGGAGATAGTCTAAAAAAGGAGAAGGCTTATTGTATTTAGTCAGGAATTGAACCCCTGAAGCAGTACGAGCAAACGTTCTTCTCAAATCAGTAGATTTCCATTCTGTTTCACCCCAAATACCGTTTGGATTTAAGTTATATTCTGAATTTGCATTAAACACATAAGGGAAAGATGTTTGCCCCGTTACATTATCCAAATCTGTCATTGGCACAGAGAGGATAGATTCTGTACTGGTATAATTGGTCGTGAAGATTTCTACAATATTTTGTAGTTTATGATTCACGCCTGTAGTAGCCGAGAAAGGAGCCGATGTTGATACTATTTTTTTAGCCTCTTCGATTACTTTAGCATAATTTCCTGAATTTAGATACACTCTTGTTTTTAGTGCAATTGCCGTATTTTTATGCGCTCTCGTTGTATTCAACAAGTTAGAAGCATAATTTGTAGGCAAATCAGCTTCGGCTTCATTCAAATCTTTGATGATTTGGGCATATACTTCGGCTACTGTACTTCTTTTCAAATCGTTGTTTGCAGTATTGGTTTCTGCTTGTAAACGAAGTGGTAATCCCGGAGAAGCACCATTGTTTTCATTGTATGGTCGTGCATACAATGTTATCAAACTATAATAGCTTAATGCTCTTAAAAACTTAGCTTCTGCAATGTATTGTTTGGTAAGAGTAGCACTTACTTTGTTCGGGTTATCCGTTAAGCCCTTAATAACGATATTAGCATTATTGATAGCGCCATAACCTGCTGCCCAGAAACCTGCTACAAAGTTTGACCCCGAATTAAGCGTTTGGTTCCAAGCTTCATAAGCGGTAAATGTATTGCTGGTGCGGTTGATAAATTCTTCTCCACGAGCTTCCGTGTAGGTATAATAATTTCCTCCGTAATAATTCCCGTTTTTTACAGCCTTGTAAATTCCATTGACTAAGCCCAAAATTCTTTCAGGCGTATCAAAGGCATTTGTTCCAGAAATAGAAGTAGCAGGCGTTGGATTTAAGTATTCTTGATCATTACAAGCAGTTGTTCCTAATACCAATGATAAACAAAAGATGCCGCTAATACGAGAAATATATGTATGTTTTGTGAATGTTTTCATGTTTAATACTATTTATGGATAGCCATTTTAGGCTAACGCTTTCGTTAAAAACTTACGTTTAGTCCCAAAGTAAATGTTCTTGCTTGTCCAACTGAGTTTTTCTCTACACCTGGAGTAGTATTTGAGTTACCATTTACAGACGATTCTGGGTCAGCACCTGTATATTTTGTTATTAAGAATAGGTTTGCTCCTTGGGCATATACACGTACTGAGCTAATACCAATTTTTGTAAACAAAGCAGACGGAAGTCTATAGCCTAGAGAAAGGTTTTGTAAGCGAAGGAAATCCGCTTTTTCAGCATTTGTTGAAACAGGGAAAGAAGAACCACTTGATAATTGGTCATTATAAACCAGTCTTGGTACATCAGTAATGTCTCCAGGTTTTTGCCAGCGATTTAAGATTTCAGTCGAGTTGTTATAAGCACGTTGGTCAAGCAAAGTAGCTCTTGTTCCATTCATGATATAGTTGCCACCTGAGAATGAAAGATTAATGCCTAAATCAAAATTGCCATACTTGAAATTGTTTGAAAAACCACCATACCAAGTTGGTAGTGCATTTCCGATTAAATAATAATCAGCACCTGTAATAGCTGCTGCTTTTTCACCATTTAGGTAAGTCCACTGACTTTGCCCCGGTAATACCACTTGGCTGTATTGTACTTGTTCACCTTTTTTATTGATGAAAATTCTTTGACCATTCGCAGGATTTACTCCAGCCGTTTTTGCGCCATATAAACTACCTACCGAATAACCAACTCGTGTGATATTCGTGGTTTCGTAAGATACGTGAGTAGTACCAATAATATCAGTATTTCCTTCTGCAAGGGCTGTTACTTTGTTTTCTAGTTTAGTGAAATTAAAGGAAGTATTCCAAGAAAAATCGCCTTTGCGGATAACTGTTGCTGTAATTCCTAATTCAATACCACGGTTGTACATTGAACCCACATTACCTAAAATAGCATTGCCAGGAATCCCTTTTGATACTGCTTGTGGGGCGCTCAAAATCAAACCATTTACGTCGTTATTGAAATAAGTCAATTCTACTTGAACTCTATTGTTCAATAACCCTAAGTCTGCTCCAATATTGGTTTGATTACTCGTTTCCCAGCCTAAGTTCGAGTTCCCTGCTTGAGAAATCGCCCAAGTAGCAGCATTTCCATACAATGAGCCACTGTATAATTCTAATGAACTGAAGGCATCGCTTAAATTACCATTGCCTACACGTCCCCAGCTTGCTCTTAGTTTTACATTGTTCAATACAGAAGAAATGGCAGAAGATTTATAAAATTCTTCTTCAGAAATTGCCCATCCTCCAGAAACACCACCGAAGTTTCCATATTTTCTTCCAGAACCAAGTGCTGAGTTACCGTCACGACGGAAGTTGAAAGTAAGGAAGTATTTTTTAGCCCAGTCGTATGTTAAACGAGAGAAGAAAGAAAGGAAAGCACGTTCACTAATTTCATTGTTTGTTGCCGAAATTGCTCCCCAGTTTCCTTGGTAGTTTTCAAAGTAAGGGTCAGCACTTTGCGTTCTTGAAGCACCCCAAGCATTATAATTGAATTTTTGTAAATCATAGCCTACTAAAGCTGAAACATTGTGCTTGTCGGCAATCGTTGTATTGTAAGTTAGCGTATTTGTCCAGTTCCAGTTATCTCTTACTGCCGAAACATTTGTTGCATTTCCTCTACTTGAAAAACCATTTCCTTGAATCGGACTATCATAGCTATAAGTATCCGTTCTAAGGCGATCAATCGCATAAGTAGTTGTAAATTCTAAGTTTTTGTACAACTTAGCCACCGCAGCAAAACTTGCAATAACACGGTCGTTTTCAGAAGTATATTTGTTTTCACGAAGTAAAGCTACAGGATTCCCCCAGTTACTTACAAACTGATTATTTCCAACCCCAATTGTATTTGGGCTATTAGGGTTGATGTTATAAGAACCATCGGCATTGAATGCTGGTACGTTTGGAGGTAAAGCCACAGCCAAGCGAGCAGCACCTACTAAGAAGAAATTAGAGTTTGCCAATGAACCTGAATAAGGAGACTGGTTAAAACTTGTATTATAAGAAAGACTACCTTTCAATTTTAACCAACCTGTAAGTTCTTGGTCGATGTTAAAACGAGCTGATTTTCTTTTAAACTCGTTTGTTACTAAGAAACCTTTTTGGTCTGTATAGTTGGCTGAAAAGTAATAAGATGTCGTTGGTGTTCCGCCAGAAACATTCACATTGTGGTTTTGTGCTGTTCCTGTTTGGTAAATATAATCATACCAACGAGTGTTAATGGGATTATTGTTTGCATCATAATTTGGATAAAATAATGCTGAAGCCACATTGTTATTATTGGCATTACCTCCCAAAATTTTAGCGTTTAAAACAGCTTCATTTTTGATGGCAATAAACTGTTCTGCATTTAATAATTTAGGCAAACGCACTACGTCAGAAACGCCCGTCCAACTATCAAAGCTGATACGAGGCTTCCCTGATTTACCTCTTTTTGTGGTAATTAATAATACTCCTGCCGCAGCTCTTGAACCATAAATAGAAGTTGAAGCAGCATCTTTTAAAACATCTATTGATTCAATATCAGCTGGGTTAATATCCCCAAGTGGGTTGTTTGGCACGGCTGTACTTGTTGAAACATTACCCGTATTAATAGGAATACCGTCCACAACAACTAATGGATATGAACTCAAGGAAATAGAGTTTACTCCACGGATACGAATAACTGGCGGGTTATTAAGTACTCCGTTGGGCGATGCAACATTTACCCCAGCAGCACGACCAGACAAGGCTTGGTCAAAACTTTGAATGGGTTGTTCTTTGATGGCTTCGCCTGAAACCCTTACAGCTGAACCTGTAAATTCAGCTTTGGTTTGTGTACCATAGCCAACAACTCTTACTTCAGCTAATTCATTATTAGCAGGAATTAAATCTACAGAAATAATAGATTGATTTCCTACAACTTTTTCGACGTTAGCAAAACCAACAAATGAAAATACCAAAGTAGCTTTTTCAGAAGCACTGATTTTGTAATATCCCTTTTGGTCGGTAACAGCTCCAGTATTTGAGCCTTTGATTAAAACAGAAACACCCGGAAGTGCATCGCCCGTTTCTTTGTCTTTGATAGTACCCGTAATGGTTTTTAATTGAGCAAACAGTGATGTGCTGAGGCTCAAAAATAGACATGTGATGATGTGTAATTGTCTGATTTTCATGCGTGCTTTTTTTGAGAAGTTTTAAATAAAAGTTAAGGGATTTTCAACTTGCTAATGATTCAGCAAGTTGAAAACTGTTGATTAAGAAATGTATTTAGTTGTACTTACCAGCTTCCAAGGTACTTTTTGAAAGGGCATATTTTTTAGTATATCGGTTTAGAGTAACATGAATAGAATCTTTATTTTCGTTGATACCCGAAAGTAAAACCCTGTTTCCGTCATCTAAAACGGTATATTTCAAAATCATTCGATTGCGTTTACTTGGTTTGCTTTCTGCTTTGATGCCTTTTGTACGGCGAGAAGAACGAGCGATGGCTTCTATTTTTGGGTCTTCTGGACCAATATTGGCTAATGCTTCTTTAGATATCCAGTTGTCTGCCACTTCTTCTGCTTTTACTTCTTTCTTTTTACGAATAGTTTCTCCACCTAAATCACGATTATTTACCAAAAACTCTCGATTTTCTTGGTTGCGTGAGCCTCTGTTTTTATCCTGCAAATACAATACTTTATTCACAGTATCGGCTTCATAATAGAAAACTCGTTGTCCGCCAGCTACGCCCGTTAGCTCAAAGGTTCGGTTAATATCTCTCATGGGCGCACCCCCGCCATTGGATAAATCTAATTCTACAGGCTTGTTTACTTTAAAAGTAAGCGTTGTCCATTTTTCGAAAGTAGCTTGTTGCCACCTTAAAGTGTCCGTAGGCGAATAGGGGATAACTTGGTTATTGATTTTGAATTCCGAAACTTCATAATTCCCACGCAATTCAGGAATACCTTTCAAAGCAGGTTGTTTGTAAGGATCATACAAAAAATTCACTACTGCTAAATACGTAAACACTGGTAAAAACAAAACAATGGTAGCTGTTTTTAGCGTAATTCTGGTGATACGTTGCCACGCTTTATCAAAAACTGGATAGTGTGTTACAGGAATTGTCAGTCGTTCTAAAATCAGTAACTTATAAATTCTAGGGACATAATCAACCAACAAAAATCCTGAAAGTAATACAAAATATGAACTGTAAACGTGTACCCCGCCATCATAAGCAAGGTTTACATATACAATATCAGCCAAGGCCCCAAAGAGTAAAACCGAACCCCAGAAAGTAGTTGCTCTGAAAAATAACAATGCTCCTGCGGCAACTTCAACAACGCCCGTGAATACTTCGTACCAAGGCACAATACCGATTGATAACCAATAGATTTTTTGAAGTGTTAAATCTCCAAAATTAGTATTCAGTATTCCCCAAGATGGATAAGGTAATTGCGTTGGTGTTAATTTTGTAAAACCAAAACCAATAATCCCGATTCCTGCACGATAACGAACGATTACTTTTAGCCAGTAATAAAGAATGTTATAGGTCTTGGGTTCTTTCTTAATCAAATAAACTATAGCAGTCCATAGAAGTCCGCCTACAACAGCAAAGATTAGTGTAATGACCCAAACGGCATAACCGTTGAGCGAAGAGCCAAAAATTTTGTTACCAAAGAAATTTAGCCCAGAACCAAATCTTGCAATATCGTACAAATCTCTGTAGTGCAAATGTAACCAATTGAAAGTAGCGATTTCTTTATACCATTCTAAAGTATTGGGTAGCGACATCGCCACAAAGAATACAAATGCTATACGGAAAAGCACTTTTTGCCAACCTGACCACGTTTGTTCGGTCGTATTTGTTTGACTATTTATGGTGTTTTCGGGCAATTCTATACCCAAATCCTCATGCTCTAAATAAAAGTTTGAATGCGACATTTTGTATGGAGTTTATGGTAAGAATTAAAGTTTAAGTACACCTCTACGTCCTAATTTTTGTGCTTCGAAAGTCAAATATTTTTTGTTGACTTTATTCAAAACAGCATAAACAGAATCGTGTTGGGTATTTACGCCCGACAAAACAAGTGTCGAATCATTAAGTTTTTTGAACGATAAAGTAAATTGGTCATTCTTGTGATTAACATTTTTATTACTCAGCGAAAGCGTTGATTTTGAAGCATCTATACTGTACTGATAATAATGGCGACCTTGCGAACCAGATAATTCATAAACACGAGAAGCATCTTCTTTAAAAATTTCTTCACTTGGTAAATGCGTCAAAATCACCGATTTGTTAGATTTTATGCTAATGGTATTCCATTTTTCAAATACCACATTTTGCCAACGAATCGTATCTGTTTTTGAATAAGGAATACTCTGGTTATTCCATTTAAATTCACTCACATTATAAAGCCCAGCAGTATTTTCTAAACCTTTTTCAGCGGGAAAATGATAGCCTCCTTTTTGGTAACTTCCATAAGTTTTCAATCCATAGAATATTACAAAAAAGAGAACGTAAGCAAATTTGATAGCAATTCTAACCTGACTCCATTTTTTGTCAAATACAGGTTGAAAGCGGTTAGGTAAAGTCGGTTTTTCTAAAGAAAGTAAATTAAATAATCGGATAGCATCAAATGCAAAAAGGTAAAGTGCTAGAGCTATCAGATAGAAAGCATAAACATATTCACCACCTTCGTAAGCAATATTTGAAATGGCAACATTTCCTGCAAAAGGTAAAATTATTAAAGTAGCAATCGTTGTCGTTTTTCTGTTCAGCAGTAATAAACCTCCTACAATTTCTATCAATCCTAGAAAAGATTGATAGCTAGGTACAACGCCCAAACCCAATGAAAATAGTTTCCAAGCAGTAAAATCGCCATATTCAGTATTAAGATTACTGATAGAAGGAATTGGCGACTGAATTGGAAAGAATTTGAGAAAACCATAGGCAATCACTCCAATCGCTAAACGATAACGTACTACAACTCGTATCCAATAATACAATTGGTCATAATTGATGTCTTTTTTGTAAATCGTATCCCATGCAAATGTCCCAATTCCTGCTATTACAGCAATAATCAGCCAGTTGGAAAAGTTGTCATTTCCTGTAAAACTAGGGGCATACTTCGACAAATAGAAAATATCAGGATAGCCTATATTCAACCAATTGGTAGAAAAAAGGTGCTTGAAAAACCTAATGTCGATAGGTAGTACCTGCAAGAAGAAATAGATACCGAAAAACTTAAAAACGAGTTTCTCTGTACTAGTCCATTCGCTTTGCGAGTTAATTTCTAGTGTTTTAGCCATTTTAATATTGGGTTTAAGCCACAGGCTAGGTAACTAGCCTGCGGACTAAAAATTAATATCCTTTATTTTGTACTAATGATTTATCAATCAATAATTCTCCAGCTGGAATCGGTAAAACAAATCTGTTGGCATCGCTAAGATTAAATACTTGTGCGGCACGACCTGTTCTTACAATGTCATACCAACGATGCGGCTCTAATGCAAACTCTACTCTTCTTTCATTTTCGATGGCTAAGAGTACATTGTCTTTCGTGGAAGCGGTACTTGCTACAAGACCAGCACGGTCACGAACAGCATTCAAATCTGTAAGTGCGTCCGTAATTTTGTCTTGATTAGCACGAGCTTCCGAACGAATTAAATATAATTCTGCAATACGAATAATGTAACTTGGGTCAGAAGCAGGAGTACGATAATACAAATTTCCATACCAACGATTTTGGTTGTCTTTTGCAACTAAAGTACTGCGAGTTCCTCCAACAGTTGGATCGTTCAACAGTGCAACAATGGCATCATTTGGAGCCCATTGACGAGTACCTCCATTAGTTTGAGGTTGCCATTGGTTACGGTGCGTATTAGGCTCGTTGGCACTATAGAAAATTTCAAAAACAGACTCTTGTGTTCCTCTAGCATCGCTCGCAAAAAAAGTATTGAATGGTTTTAATAAACGATAATTGCTGTCTGTCAATACTTTAGTCGCATATTCTTCTGCCTTCGCCCATTCTTTTTGGTACAAATGGTATCTTGCACGCAAAGCCCAAACAGTTTTGCGAGTAGCTCTGTAACGGTCTGTCGTAACAGGTAATAATGTTTCAGCTGTTTCTAAATCTTTTAATACTTGTGCATAAGTTTCGGCTTGTGTACTTCTACCGATACCTCTGTTTTCAGTTGGACTAGCCGTTGGTTTTGTCACAATTGGCACGCCACCCCAAGTACGAGCCAAATCAAAGTAAGCTAAAGCTCTGATAAAATAAGCTTCGCCAATGATTTGATTTTTTAAGGCTTCTGTCAAAAGCGGGTCTGTAACAGTTGGTACTTTTGCCAGCACATTATTTGCACGGTTGATGGTAACATAAATGGCTGTCCAAGCTCCAGAAATAGTCGAGTTTTCAGCATTTACTTTTTTATTGATAAACTCCTGTACTTGCGACTGCGAGCCAGTCCATTGAATATTATCGCCCGACAAATAGCCAATAGATTGGAAAGTAGTACCGTAATAATTAGCACTAGCAAGTGCCGAATAAACACCTCTGATAGCTGTTTCAGAGGATGTTTTATCGTAAATAGTCTGTGTATCTGAAATAGACTCTAATGGCTTTACATCCAAATAATTTGAACACGATGCTAATAAAGCTACTAGTCCTATTGAGTATATATATTTTAAAGTCCTCATAAATCTAATATTTAAATGGGTTGTCTATGCTGATTTTTTGATTAAAAAGTCAAATTAAAACCAGCTTGGAAACTACGTGGTTGTGGTGGCGTTCCTAAATCTATCCCTTGTGCATTTTGGTCGCTACTGGCACTAGATTCTGGGTCGAGTCCTGTATATTTTGTAATCAAGAACAGATTTGTTCCATTCACAAACACCTTGATACCTTCGGCACCTAGTTTTTTAGCAAAAGATTTTGGCAAATTATAGCCTACATTTAACGAACGGAGTCGTATAAACGAACCATCTTCCAACCAGCGACTTCCACCATCACGATAATTATTAACATTTACTCCGTCAGGGCGAGGAACGTCAGTAATGTCGCCCGGTTTTTGCCAACGAGCTACGTTACTAGCAAAAATAATACGAGCTGCATCTCTAGCTCCGCCGCCCTCTCCAAAGAATTTATTGTGGTTATAGATTTTGTTCCCATACTGGAAAGCTAAGAAAGCTGATACTTCAAAACCTTTGTAACTGAAATTGTTAGTAAATCCGCCAAAGAATTTCGGCCAAATACTTCCTACAATTTGTCGGTCAGCAACGGTGATTTGCCCATCTTTATTCACATCTTCATACACTACATTTCCTGTTTGCGGGTCAACATACAATTGTTTATATACCCAGAAAGAGTAAAGAGGAGTACCTTGTTGTTGAAGAATCAAGTCTCTACTTCCATAGCGAAGTGGATTTTCTAATTTCTCAATATTATTAATATTTTGAGCAATGTTTAAACTAGATGTCCAAGTGAAACCACCTCGTTGAATATTCGTTGTGTTGATACTAAATTCAAAACCTTTATTGCTGATTTCAGCAGCGTTGCTCCAATAATTGGCGAAACCTGTTGTACTTGGTAAAGCCAATTGCAATAAACCATCTCTGGTGTATTTAGTATAATAATTTAATTCAAAGGCAATTTTTCCATTTAATAAAGAAGCATCTACACCCACATTAAATTGATTTGTTTTTTCCCATCTTAAATCTGGGTTAGCCAATTGTTGTGGTGCTGTTCCTGCACTTCCTTGGTAAGATGCACCACCAGTCCACAAACCTTGTGAAGCAAAGTTTCCAATACCGTTTTGGTTTCCTACAATACCATAACTAGCTTTTAATTTTAAGTCTGAAATAACAGTATTGCTTTTAAGAAAATCTTCTTGTTTTAATCGCCAAGCGGCACCTACTGCAGGGAAATAGCCCCATTTACGGTCTGTCCCGAAACGAGAAGAACCATCTGCTCTCAAGCTTACGTTGAATAAATATTTTCCGTCAAAATTATAGTCTGCTTTCGCAAAAAATGACGCTAAATTACTTTTACTCCAGTTTTGTGAACTAATTGTTGTAGCAGCCGAAGAAATAATTTTGAATGAATTATTCGCAAAACCTCTTCCTTCGGCATAAGTTCTGTTCAATACGTCGCTTTGTAAGGTATTGCCTACGACTAATCCGAAAGAATGTTTGTCGCCCAATTTCTGGCGATAAGTAAGCGTTTGTTCGTTCAATAATGAAGTAAACTGAGAAATCGAAGAAGTAGCCAAACCACCTTGTGCTCCTAATAATAGGAAAGTATTCCAGTATTCCGATTCGTTATAATTGTTGTAATCAACACCCCAACTTGAACGTAATTTTAAATTGGGAAGTAAATAAGCTTCCGCATAAAGATTACCAATATATCTCAAACTAGTTGAATGTACATCGTAGTTTTCTAATAATAAAGTTAAGTTATCAAAGCCTGCACGACCCACCAAAACACCTTGTTCATTGTATGGTGACAAATAAGTAGGAGTGTGCAAAGCAGCTTGTAGTAAACCTCCTTGTGGACCATCACCAGCACGAGCTTGGTTACGATATGTTCTTGAAAAAGAGTTACTTACGCCGATTTGTACTTTGTCGTTAATCTTCTGGTCGAGATTTACTTTAAAGCTTGCTCTATCAAAAGTGATGGGTTTAAGAATTGCTTCTTGAGAATTAAAACCACCGCCAATATAATACTTCGTAGTTTTTGTACCTCCCGATAATGATATATCATAGCTTTGAAGTGTCGCTGTACGGAAAGCTTCGCCGAGTCTGTCGTAAGTTTGTTGTTCTTCAGGCAAACCACGTCCACCTTCTGATACTGGTCTGAATGGTCGGTTTGCCACAGTTCTGTTAAGCGAAGGCGTATCTTTACCAGTATTAATCCACCATTCGTTTACTAATTGAGCATGCTCTGGACCAGTTGTCAAATCCCAAAGTTTAACAGCCTTTACTTGTCCGAAACTTGCGTTGATATTTACTTTTGGCGCTTGTTCAAAATTTCCTCTTTTTGTCGTAATTAAAATTACACCATTAGCCCCTCTTGAACCATACAAAGCGGTTGCTTCTGCATCTTTCAATACTTCAATACTTTGAATATCAGCAGGGTTAAAATCTGCAATTGGCGATGTCGCTTTACCGCCTGTTCCAATTGTTTGAAGACTGTTACTATTGATAAAAACACCGTCAACAACATACAAAGGGTCGTTGTCGGCATTGATAGAAGTAGCTCCACGTACTCTTACATTAACGGCTTCGCCCGGTACTCCTGTGGCTGAAGAGATTTGTACACCAGAAACTTTTCCTTGTAATTGAGCATCTATACTTCCTACAGGAATCGAACTAACTTCTGAAGGATTTACTTTTGTGATAGATCCAATCAAATTTTTACGTTCCTGTGTTCCATAACCAACCACTACAATTTCACTTAATTCTCTGTTATTTGCTTTAAGTTGAATGTCGATATTATTCGTTTTTACAACTACTTCTTTGGCATCATATCCTACAAAATTTACAACAAGTATATAAGGAAATTTTTGACCTGTCTTAAAGTAAAACTTCCCATCTGCATCGGCTAACACACCATGAGTAGTTCCTTTAATTTTAATAGAAGCGCCAATGAGGGGTTCTTTTGAACTTTCGTCTAACACTCTTCCTGAGAGCGTAGAATTAATAGTGGCATCGGTATTTTGGGCAAATAGCCCAAAAGGAAACAATAAAATACCTAGCCAGAATACTACTAGTAATTTTTTTTTCATTTACTTTGCATTGGTTAAATTAAAAAATAAGGTACTGGGAGTACAGCTTTTGCGTGCTCCTGAATCATTCCACAATGAACCTTTTTTGAACCAGCCATTCTTGTTACAGCAAGAGTGGCTTTTTTTAGTGTTTAAGTATTTGGTTTTATTTATTGATGAAATATACATAATCCATTAAAACTATAGACTATATGTGCAAAATTACTCTTCAAAATTAGACTTTACAAACATTTTTCAAAAAATTTAATATATCAGTATAAATGAGGTAAGATTAATCTGCTAAATGACTACTGCCAAAGATTTTTAATCGCTTTTGGAATTATATAAAATAGACAATATTTATTTTACAAATGCTTGATTATCAAAATCTTGAAAAAATCATTTAAAAAAAGCCCTCGTTTTGCAACGAGAGCTTCTCAGAGGGTATATTTAGAAGTTAAAAGTTAATCTGCCATAATAAAATGCACCATTGAATCCGAACTGTTGTCCGCCACCTGTTCCCCAAGGCACAGTGCCCGTTTGGTTATTTGCAATGCTTAATTGGTCGGGATAGACATCAAAAATATTATTCGAACCCAAAGTAATTCCTACAGATTTATTCAGTTGATAATTCACTGAAATATCAGTCGTTGTTTTCGGACTAAAAGTTTGGTCTCTTCCACCTGTTGCGCTGTTTATATTACTTTGAGTTGTGTAAAATGTATATTCACCAAAGCGAGTAACAACCACATTAGGCGTAATTCGTCCCCAAGTATAACCAGCTAATAATACCAATTTGCTTTGTGGAGTACCTCTTTCATAACGTCCTCTTTGCTGACGGTCAAAGAAAATACGTTCAGATAAATATTGGCGAACTTCTTCTGTTCCTGAAGACGTTAAACCACTTGGCACATGAACATCAGTTACTTTCGTTTGGGTGAAATTTCCTGCTAATGAAAGATTAAGTGTTCCTGCACCAACACGATTTTTGTAGGCTAAAACCACATCAATCCCTTTGGTTTTGGTATCAATGGCATTGGCAAAAAACTGAGCAGCATTTACGTCTGGATAATTAGACAATAATCCTTTTACTAATTGCGCTGCTCCTTTAATAGTAGCATCACTGTTGTTAATCGAACTAAAATCAAAAGTACCTGTAAGCGTAATGCGATTTTTAATGTCAATTTGATAAGCATCAACCGTAGCCGTAAAATGTTTCGCAATGCGACTGGTAATTCCTAAACTAAAATTGTTTGACGTTTCAGCCTTCAAGTTAGGAATACCAAATGATCTTGTGACATTGTTATCATTGTTCGATACTAACGAAAGAATCAAACCTCCATCAGCTTGTGGAATAGAAGTAGTTGCCGAGTAATATTTCTGTTGTAAAGAAGGCGCTCTAAAACCTGTACTAACCGCTCCTCTCAATGATAAACTTTCAAGAATGCTATTTCTATCATCAATCAATTTCAAAGAAGTAGATGTTTTCCATGTTAATTGGTCGCCAAAATCGCTGTATTTTTCATAGCGTAAAGCCCCAGTTAACAAGAACTTATCTGAGATTTCGGCTTCAACATCGCCATACAAACCAATGCTATGACGGTATTGATTTTGGGCATCCGCAGGCTGATAACCAGGAAATACTTGTGCGCCAGCAGGTCTAACACCTTTCGTTTTTCCGCCTACTGTACTGATATAAGTAGTATCGCCATAGTTTTTGTATGACTTTTCTTCTCCAGCAATGATTTGATAGTTTTCAAAACGATATTCTGCTCCAAAAGCTACGTTGAAAGCTTTGATGGCTGCATTTTCAAAACGTTGAGACAATCCAATATTAGTTGTATTCTGATTAAAGACTAAAGCTCCGCTGTTAAATTTTGTAGGACTAGATGTTCCAATCGAAGCATTAATTGTATTTTGAATCGTATAATCAATACGGTTATGTCCAGAAGTATTACTAAAATCAACATTCCAGCCATTGGCTTTTCCTTTGATTCCAGCTGTGAAAGAACCATCTACTAAGCGAGCAGCATTTTCTCCCAAGAAACCCGTCGGGTAAATTGTTGGAAAATATCTACTTGAAATACTATTAATCGTTGTTGTTCCATTCGGAAAACGATAAGCATTATTCGGGCTGATACTATATTTTGAAGAGATTCCGCCAAAAGCATAAAATTCTACATCATTGCCCAATGGTAAAGCAGCGTTGACAAATAAACTAGCATTTTCTTGTTTTCCATTACCACTTCTTGCTGAACTATATCTATCAACAGATTTTTCTTTGGCATCTACAATTTCAGAGCTTGTACCTACTGCATAAGGAAACCAATATAATTTTGCTCCTGTTAAGCGGTTATTATATTCATAAAAACCTGAACGGTCGGTAGCATCACGGTTATTGATTTGTCCTGAAATATTAATAAAGCCTTTTTCCCCTAAACGGAAACCATAATTTACGCCTGTTAATAAAGTAAAACCATCTTTTTTGTTACGATAACTGGTATTGTATTCTCCTGTTGTAATCGTTACTTGTCCTTGATCTACACTTGATTTCAAGACAATATTAATCACACCAGCAATCGCATCTGAACCATACTGAGCCGCCGCACCGTCACGCAATACTTCAATACGCTCAATGGCTGAAACAGGAATCGCATCTAAATCAGCTGACGAAGCACCTTGAGCTGGTGTTCCTAATACATTGACTAAAGCACTGGAATGACGACGTTTACCATTTACTAAAATCAAGGTTTGGTCTGGAGCAACACCTCTTAAAGCAAGCGGATTAATGTGCGAAGAACCATCTCCGCCAGTTTGACGATTAGAATTTACCGAAGGAGCAATAAAACTTAGAATTTGTGATAAATCCGTTCTTCCTGTAGCGACTATTTCCTTACTGGTAATAATATCAACAGGAACAGGCGTTTCTATATTAGTTCTTGCTTGGTTTGAACGAGAACCAATAACAACCACTTCGTTAAGGTCTTGTTGGTCAGGATTTAGTTTAATCGTCAATGAATTTTGGTTGCCAACTTTTACTTGTTGACTCACGTAACCCACAAAAGATACAACCACTACATCTTCTGGTTTAGCAGAAAGCGTAAAGTTTCCGTCAAAATTAGACGTTGTACCTGTTTGCGTACCTTTTATCAAAATGGTGGCACCAGCCAGCGGAGCATTATCTTTTGCATCAATAATTTTACCCACGATGTTATTGCGTTTTTGGGCAATGGCTGTACTAAAAAGCAAGCTTAGGCTAAATAATAAAAGTAATTTTTGTTTCATTATGGAAGATTTTCGTTAAAGTAAAGATTAGGTAAAAGACAGCCGTAATAACATGGCAACTATTACGGACTGTCTATGTGGGGGTATGTTAGTTAATTGATGAATACAATTATTTCAAACTTGCAGTTGTGACCGTCGCCTTTTCGTAAGGGTTTGGTTCAGCAATTAATCCGTCTAATACTTTATTGAATTTTTTAGTGTATTCTTTAAAGTACTTGCCCGTTACTTCGCCAGTGTAACCCGTATAGATTTCACGAACATCTCCTTTTCTATCAATGATGATGGTTGTCGGGAAAGCCGCCATTCTATTCAAAGCTGCGAGTTTTTCGGTGGCTACTTTTTTGTCGGCAATTCCACCGAAAAGAATATCATATTCTATTCCGAAGAAATCACGAAGTTTACCTAAAGTGTATTTAGCATATTCTAAATCATCTTTTTGTTCAAAACCGATGGCTATTGCTTCTACGCCTCTTTGTTTATTGGCTTTAAACCAAGGTGCTAAAAAGCGAGTTTGGTCAGTACAATTAGGGCACCAAGTACCGATAATTTCTACAATAACTACTTTGCCTTTGTATTTATCATCGCTTAATGATACTTGCTTTCCTGTTAAATCTGGGAAAGTAAAATCTAATTTTTTATAGCCTTCTTTCAAGAAAGTAAGCTTGTAAGGGTCTGGTAATGAAGCATTTTTATCTTTTGTAGCTTCAAATTTCTGAGTAACATAAATCCCAAAACTGATTTCTCCATCACTTATGGTTGTTAAATCATCATTGATTTTTCCTTTAATTGCTACTGGACTTGGTCCTGTAAAACCTGAAAGATGAAATTCATTGCCTTGAATTGTACCTTCAAGTTCACGAGTATCACCAACCACGGTCATTAATACTCCTGTTAATTTATTGCCTTTTTGTTCTAATTGTGCAATAGAATTTGCGGCATTGGGGTCTTTACTGATGATTTTTACATTCCATTTTCCAGTAACATTGGTGACAGGTTTAAGGTCTTTTCCGGGTTCTACAAAACGATAGGTTTTGCCAAATTCAGCCACAAAAGGCAGAGAATTTCCTCTGAAATTTGGAACAAGACTTTTGTAAACTCCTCTGAAAGTACCTTTTTCATCAATTTTTCCAATTAAGGCAGCATCATAAGTATTCATTTTTACAAAAATACTATCTCCAGAAATTGCCTTTACTTTAAAATCATCTCTTCTACTTCCATTCAATAAAGTCAACGTTGATGATTCTAATGATTTCCCTTTTATTTCAAAATTGAAGGGTACTCTTGTTTCATTTACTTGAAATTCGCCACGCCATTTACCTTCTTTCAAACTCGGTTTTTCGGTAGCAAAAGCAGTGCTTGCCAATGAGAGCGTTAACAATGAAACATTGCACGCACCTTTTATAAAATTGATTTTCATGATTTTTTGTGTTAATCGTCCATCAATATTTTGATGGACGATATTTTGTTGGAAGATGATTAACTAAAGTAAACTGACAGGCATCGGTCATGATAGACCAAATGAAACTTAATGAGTCTCACCATAATTATTAGGTTTAAATTGTTAATGGATATAAAAAATGTAGCAATAAAAAGGTATGTTTGGTTTAAGGAAATTATCCAAAATATGATTACTTCTTCAAGAATCTATCGTCTGTCAAAGCTTTTAAGAAAGCCTCTAACTCATTAATTTCTGTTTTACTAAGTCCTAATGGCGTACTGAGGGATAAATCTCTATTGACGCCATTTTTCACAAAAGCGTCAGGTTGGTTGTAATATTCTATTACTTCACGCAAGGTTTTGAACACACCGTTGTGCATATACGGAGGCGTAATGGCAACGTTTCGTAAACCCGGCACTTTAAAATGTCCTAAATGACTAGAATCTTTTGTGATTTTAAATCTGCCTACATCATTGTGCTTTTTACCATCGAACAATCCAATATTTTTAAATCTATCCGCCGTAAAATCTTCTCCAGCATGGCAATTGGAACAATTCCCTTTTCCAATAAAAATAAGTCGTCCACGAATTGCTTCCTGACTCATCGCCGAATCATCTCCATTAATGTAGCGGTCATAAGGAGTATTGGCGGTTTCTAGTGTTTTTTGATAAGCTGCCAAGGCGTCTCCCAAGAGTTTTTCAGTTACTTGAGATTTATAAATTTTCTTGAACGCTCTACTATATACTTTATCTTCATTCAACCTTGCTACTGCTTGTTCAATGGGCAAATTCATTTCAGTGGTAGAGATGATGGGCTGAATAGCTTGTTCTTCTAGTGAATTAGAACGACCATCCCAAAATAAATGAATTCTACCTGCTAAGTTCATAGCAGAAGGAGTATTTCTATCTGTCAGAATACCATCAACACCTACACTAAATTGTGTGGTATCTGCAAAAGCCAATTCTGGTTTATGGCATGATGCACAACTCAAAGTACGTTTAGAAGACAAAATTGGGTCAAAAAATAATTTCTCTCCTAAAGTTACTTTCGTAATAGGCTCATTTTCTTGCAAACGATACTGAAAACTCATCAAAACTATACAAGCTAACGTGAGTATGTAGAAGTACTTTTTCATCGTAATTCATTTAAAAATAAAAAGAAGCGTTAGAAATTTAGAGGTACAAAGCTCAAAGATTTTTGTACCTCTAAATTTCATAAGTATTTACAGATTCACTATTTATCTGCCCTTAAAATAGTGAATCGCATACTTATTTACCTGTAGCTTTTGCTGCGGCTGTTCCTGTTTGAGCTACCAAATTAACGGCTAACTCAAAATCATTGTCGATGGCTTTGTCGCCAAGGTTTTCAAAAAAGTTTTTTGAACGAAACTTAATATCATACTTGGTGCGGTCAACCAAAATTTTAGCTTGAGCCGTCGTTTTGTTTTTTTCTACTTTTACAGTAGCTGGAAACTTCACCTCATTAGTAATGCCTTTGATGGTAAGTTTTCCTGAAATTTCATAATTCTCACCTCCTTTCGATACAACAGAAGTAGTTACAAATTTTGCTTTAGGGAATTTTTCTACACTAAAAAAATCGTCTGCTTTTAAATGTCCAACCAATTTGGCATTATAATCTTTGTCAGTCAAATCGGTTACTGTTAGCGACGTTAAGTCAATTTCAAAAGTGCCACTTTTTAGTTTATTGTTGGCTGTTACTAAACTTCCAGTACTCAAAGAAATATTTCCTGTATGTTCGCCTGTTACTTTCTTGCCTGTCCAGACAAGTTTACTTGACTGGCTATCAACTGTATAAACAGTATCGTTACCTTTGTTTTTGTCGTTTGCTTTTGCACCAATTGCTAAAGCCAATACACTCGTTAGGATAAGCGTGATTTTTTTCATGATTAAATTATTTAAATGAAGATTGATTTTATTTTAAAGCTACTTCTGTACTTGGAACAGGTTCTGCAATGAGTTTATCTAATTCTTTGTTCCATTTTTTAACATATTGTTTGAAGTATTTCCCTGTTACTTCACCCGTATAACCCGTATGAATTTGTTTTACTTTTCCATCTCTGCCGATGATGATAGTCGTAGGGAAAGCTATCATTTTATTGAGGGCTACAAATTTTTCTGAAGCAACCTTTTTATCTGCAATACCTCCAAATAAAATATCGTATTGGATGTCGTACTTTTCTTTTAGTTTTCCTAAGGTGTATTTTGCATAAGCTAAATCGTCTTTTTGTTCAAAACCAACAGCGATTGCTTCAACACCACGAGTTTTGTTGGCCTTATACCAAGGCGATAAAAACTGTGTTTGATCTGTACAGTTCGGGCACCAAGTACCAATTATTTCAACAATTACTACTTTGCCTTTGTATTTATCATCGCTTAATGAAACTTGTTTTCCGTTCAAATCTGGCAAAGTAAAATCAAGTTTTTCATAGCCTTCTTTCAAGAAAGTAAGTGCGTAAGGATCTGGTAATTCTGCTTTTTTATCTTTTACGCCTTCAAATTTTACATTGTTATAAATGCCTAAGCCGACTTCTCCCGTGATACTTTTATCAGGATTTATTTTTCCACGAATTAACCAAGGACTTGGTCCAGAAAAACCAGTTAATGTAAATTCATCGCCTTGAACAATTCCTTCTAATTCACGAGTATCACCCGTTACTTTCAGAAATACGCCTTTGAGTTTATTTCCTTTTTGCTCAAAAACAGCGATTTGGTCGGCTACAGGTTCTTTGCTAAGTATTTTAATTGCCCATTTTCCTGATAAATTATGGTTTGATTGAATCTCTTTTGCAGGTTCTACAAAACGATAAGTTTTACCATATTCAGCTACAAATGGAAGGAAATTTCCTTTGAAATTAGGGACAAGACTTTTGTACACACCCGACAGCGTTCCATCATCATTCACTTTTGCGACTAGTGCAGCATCATAAGTATTCATTTTGATAAATACTGAATCTTTCGCAATTTGCTGTACATGAAAATCATCTCTTCTTGAGCCATTGATTAAAGTGAAAGTTGCGTGTTCAGCATCCTTTCCTTTTACCTCGAAATTAAAAGGAACTTGTACTTCATTCACTTTAAATTCACCACGCCAAACCCCTTCTTTGATAAATTTATTTTGTGCATTTGCAGCGTTGAACGTCAATGAGCCTACAGCTAAATAAGCGATTGATAGTAATTGGTTTTTAGTTTTCATTTGATTCAGTCGGTTGTTTCTATTATTCTATTAAGCTTATAGATTAAGTATATTATACAATCGTAATTTTGATTACACTATAAATAAATACTTATTAATTGATACAGTATTGAAGGTGAAATGGCAAAAACGCAATTCCCATCAATGCTTAATCAAGCATCATCGTAAAAAAATTGATTGTATGTACGATTTATCCTTAGAATTAGGTTGGGGCACCTTGTTGGTGGCTAACAGGTTGCCAGAAGGTCATTGAGCCTAGTCTCTCGCTTCGTTCTTTATAAATCTATTAATTCTATAGGCAAAGTTAATTAATTTAATTTTAGAAAAACAAGTGTTTGAGTAAAAAAACTCAAAAAAATAATTTTCTTGGAGATTTGTGACTAGGAAAAAGGTTTAATTAGAGTCATTCAAGGCATCATAATGATGGCAAGTGTGAGTACTTGCACCAGTTGGAAGAGCAATAAAATACTTTATTTTGTATTTATAATCTTGAAAGAAAATCTTTACTTTTCCAAGACTACTAATATTTTTATAACATTTCCAATATCTCATTTTTCTGTAAAAACAAGTAATAAGCCAATGTCAGCATTTTTAGGAAAGCATATAGCACAACAAATTTCAATCTCAGAGACTGATATTACTCAAATATTAACTTATTTTAAGCCTCGTGTTTATGAAAAAAAAGCCTGTTTGCTACAAGAGAATCAATCTTGCAAAACATTATATTTTGTCGATAGAGGGTGCTTACGTTTGTTTTTTTGTGATGATAAAGGGATTGAGCAAACGATACAGTTTGCGATAGAAGGCTGGTGGATGACAGACCTCACAGCTTTTCATAGTGGAAAAACAGCTGAATTCAGTATTCAAGCCATCGAAACGACGGAAGTAATGGAGATTGATAGAGATACTTTAGAAGAATTACTGAAAGATTTTCCGCAAATGGAACGCTATTTTAATAAAATCTATCAAAGAGCTTATGCGGCTTCTTTATTGAGAGTGAAGCACATTTTTACTTTTTCCAAAGAAGCATTTTATCAGTTGTTTAGTAGTAAATATCCTCAATTTATTCAACGCATTCCGCAGAAAATATTGGCTTCTTTCTTGGGATTTACCCCTGAGTATCTTAGTGAATTAAGAAAAAAAAGTATGAAACATTAATTAAATTTAAACCATAAATGCTTACTTAAACCAGCTTAAGTTTTTTTGAAATTCTGTGACCGACCTTTGTAAGGTAATATTTAAAACAACATAATATCAATCAAAGGAAATGGAACAGAGAATTAAAATTCAAGATGTACAACCAGCTGCTTGGAAAGCAATGTATGGTTTAGAAACTTATTTGGCTTCAACAGAAGTAAGTAAAACACATAAAGAATTAATCAAAATAAGAGCATCCCAAATCAACGCTTGTGCTTTTTGTATTGATTTACACACGACAGATGCAATTAAAAATGGAGAAACTACCAAACGTATTTTCTTATTAAATGCTTGGAAAGAAACAGATATTTTCAGCGAAGAGGAGAAGGTTGTATTGGCAATTGCTGAAGAAATTACGCTTATCCATTTAGGAGGTCTTTCTGACAAAACTTATCAAAAAGCAAAAACCATTTTTAGTGAAAGTTACATTGCACAGCTTATTATGGTAGCAGTAACCATTAACGCTTGGAATCGCATTGCTATTAGTACTCAGCTACCAGTGGCTCATTAATGTTGGAAAGATTTCTAAAAATAAAAATTAATTTTTCTATTAGCGGGCGAATTACACCCGCTAATAGAAAAATTTAAATAGTTTCTTGAACATTTAAGATAACCCTAAAGCTCCATCACAAAAGCATATTTCCCTGAACCTAACTCCAAACTTCCCTCCTGACTCACTTTAAGGCTCGTGCCATTTTCAATAATGGAAGCTATCTTTTTAGTCGGAAAAGTCAGCGTTGCGGTAGTATTTGCTGGAATTTCTACTTCCCATGAAAGTTTTCCATTGTCTATTTTCCAAGCAGAAGCAACTACTCCGTAATTAGTTTTCAAGATACCTTTGGCATAAGTAAGCCCCCCTCCTATTTGCGGTTTGATGACAATTTCTTTGTAACCTGCACCATCAAATTCTTTGGTATCAATGCCTGCAATGTTTCTGTACATCCAGTCGCCTACTGCTCCATAAGCGTAGTGATTGAAGGAAGTCATACCTGGATCTTGAAAAGTACTGTCTGGTTTCATGCTATCCCAACGTTCCCAAATAGTTGTTGCACCATGCGTTTTGATTGGATATAACCAAGACGGGTAAGTATCTTGTAAAAGCAATTTATAAGCTACATCATTTCTATCAAATCGGCTCAAGACTGGGTTCAAGAAAGGCGTTCCTAAGAAACCCGTCGTTAAGTGATAGTTGTACGATTTGATATTATTCACCAATCTTTCAACTGCTTGCGGACGAAGAGCTTCAGGTAACATATCAAATTGTAAAGCCAAAATATATGCCGTTTGTGTTTCAGAAATCAATTTTCCAGATTCTGTCATATATTCTTTTTGGAATTGTTTTTTGACTCTCCCTAAAAGCTTTTCATAGTTTTGAACATCCTCTGTTTTGCCTAATATTTTACCCGTGTTAATCATCAACTGCACACTGTAAGCGTAAAAACATTGTGCTACCAAATAATTATCAGTAATGGCAGATTTCATCCCAATCATTCCTTTTGAATCGTCAACACGATACGAAAGCCAGTCGGCAAACTGAAAACCAGTATTCCATAAATCATTTTTAGCAGCTTTATGGATATACTCTGCACTTTTCTTCATCGTTTCGTATTGGTTTTCAAGCACTTGTTTATCGCCAAAAGCGACATAAACGTTATACGGAATGATAATTCCTGCATCGCCCCAACCAGCCGCTTGCGATGGTCCATCATTCAACACATTTGGAATTACGTGCGGTACTGCTCCGTTTGGAAATTGGTCTGCTGTTACATCTTTCAACCATTTTGCAAAAAACTGATTGGCATTGAAATTATAAGCTGCCGTTCTTGAAAATACTTCGGCGTCGCCAGTCCAACCCAAACGCTCATCACGTTGCGGGCAGTCGGTCGGAACATCTAAGAAATTACCTTTTTGTCCCCACTGAATATTTTTCTGTAATTGATTCACCAAAGGATTTGAGGTTTCAAAGTTTCCAGTTTGTTCCATATCCGAATACAAGGCATAAGCGGTAAAATCTTCTGGATTGATTTTCCCTTCCATGCCTTCTACTCGCACATACCTAAAACCAAAGAAAGTAAAATGTGGCTCGAAGAAATCTTTACCATTTCCACTTAAAATATAAGTAGCTTGTGCTTTTGCCGAACGAAGGTTGGTAAAGTACGGATTTCCAAATTTATCCATCATTTCAAAATGCGAAAGTGTAATTTTATCGCCCGCTTTTCCTTGTGCCGAAAGTGTTATCCAACCAACCAAATTTTGTCCGAAATCTAAAATCGTTTCGCCATTGGTTGCCTTGAATACTTTTACTGGTTTAAAAGTTTCATGCTTTTTAATGAGTTCATTCACTGAAGCATTGAGATAATCAGTAGGGAAATTTTTCTCTACGGCATTTTTCCAATTAGCATCATTAAATGCCACACTTGCCCAATTAGCTGTTCTTTTACGGGCATCAATTACTTCGCCATCATAAATTTCAGCGAAACGAATATCACTTTCTGCCACTTTCCACGAATTATCCGAAACAATACTTTCTTTTGAACCATCCGAGTAAGTCAATTCCAATTGAAAAAGTAAAGCTGTTTCTTTTCCATAAATATTTCGCTGTTTTAGCCAAGCTAAACGTGTTCTGTACCAACCACTTCCCAAAGTTGCACCGATAGCATTTTTTCCAGAAGTAACCAAATGGGTAACATCATACGCTTGGTATTGCAAATGTTTGTTGTAGCTCGTCCAACCAGGTGTTAAAAAAGCATCTCCTACTCTTTTGCCATTCAATTGGATTTCATACAAACCTCTTGCCGTTACAAAAGCCGTTGCATTGACGATTTTCTTTTTTGTGTCAAAACTCTTTCTGAACATCGGCACAACACCATTTACGGTGTCGTTTACAAAACCTGAATTTATCCATTTTGCTTTCCAATCGCTTTTATTTAAAGCTGTTTGAAAATTGGCAATTGCCCATTCTGACGTTTGTCCTTGATTATCCCAAGCTCTTACTTTCCAAGTAATAAGCGTATTTGAAGACAGTTTTTCTCCTTGATAAGCATTAAAAATAGATGTTTCAGCGTTTACTTTCCCACTATTCCAGATGACATTTCTACCATTTTTTACTTGAATTTCATAAGCAATTTGCTTTACATTTTTCTTTTCTGAAACGAGTTGCCAGCTAAATCTTGGCTTTTCAGCATCAATACCAATTGGGTTCTGTTGGTTTTCAGTTCTGAGATTTTGGAGCTTTAACTGAGCAAACAGTGTATTTGCCATTAAAAAGCAAAGGAGAAATAATAGTTTTAATTTCATGTTAATTTGAAAATTGGATAAGATAAATTTTATAAAACACTGATAATGAGCACATTTAAAAGTAAGCGTTTAAGACCAAGGCTCTTCAATATACATCACCATCAAATAAGTATAAATATATCTTGGAATAAAACAAGTACTCTCATGTACTTACCTTTAAATACGCCATTATTTCATGCTACACTACCTTGTCCTGCTTATAACAAATTGATTGAACTTAAAATCTTAATCAAACAAAAACGCCCCGTTTCCGAGGCGTTCGAGTATATATAAGTGGTTAGAAATTATCGTCCCATCCAACCGCCATCCACGGTTAAAATTGTTCCTTGTACATATTTTGAAGCATCCGAACAAAGGAAAACTGTTGCTCCTTTAAAATCTTCCGTTTCTCCCCAACGTCCAGCAGGAATTCTATCTAAAATACTTTTTGAACGATTTTCGTCTCCACGCAAAGCTTCCGTATTGTCTGTAGCGATATAACCCGGTGCAATGGCATTCACGTTAATACCTTTTGATGCCCACTCGTTAGCAAAAGCTTTTACCAAACTTCCAATAGCGCCTTTACTTGCCGCATAACTCGGCACATTAATTCCACCTTGGAAAGTCAGTAAAGAAGCCGTGAATACAATTTTTCCAGAACCTTGGGCTATCATCACTTTACCAATTTCACGAGTAAGTATAAATTGAGCATCCAAATTAATACTCAGTACATTATCCCAATATTCATCTGAATGTTCTGCAGCAGGATTTCTTAAAATTGTACCTGCATTATTCACTAAAATATCAATGACTGGAAAATCAGTTTTTACTTGATTGATAAAAGTATAAAGAGCATTTCTATCCGAAAAATCACATTGATAGGCTTTGAAATTTCTGCCCAATGCACTTACTTCTTTTTCTACTTGGCTACCTTCGAGTTCCAAGGAAGCCGAAACGCCAATAATATCAGCACCAGCTTCTGCCAAAGCCAAAGCCATTGCTTTTCCGATTCCTTTTTTACAACCTGTTACTAATGCAATTTTGCCTTCAAGGCGAAATAAATCGAGCGTGTTCATTTTTGTTTTGTTATAAATGCTTTATAATAATCTCGTTAATGTTACAAAACAATATACTTTTCAAGTTAATCAAGCTATTCTCTTTGAAATTTTATCAGAGAAAAGGCACATTTCAATAATATTTGTCGTGGTTGAGACGAAATTATCCAAAAATATTTAATCACAGTCTTTTCTATCAATACAAATTTAAGTAGTCAGTTAGCAATTTTCTTAAATTTATTCCTGCAATTTAAAAATATAATTTTAAATTTACAGGAATAAATTTTATCATTATGATTCAACGAGAACTTAGTTCAGAATTACTTTTTAGGGTAAATAATTTTCCTGTTTCGGCGATATTGGGTCCTAGACAAGTAGGAAAAACGACTTTGGTTAAGGCAATTCAAAACGAGTTATCGAAAGAAAGTATCTATTTTGACTTAGAGATACCCTCTGATTTGAATAAATTTACAGTTGACCCTGAATTATTTCTTAAAAACCTACAGCATCAAACTGTTATTTTAGATGAAATTCATCGGCTACCTAATATTTTTGTCTTACTCCGTGGTTTAATCGATCAACAACGTGAAGCAGGTCGATTTGTACTTTTGGGTTCGGCTTCGCCAGATTTACTAAAAAATACAGCTGAATCGCTCGCTGGACGAATTTCATATTTAGAAATGCACCCTTTGCATTATCGTGAAATTGCTCCAGAAAGTTATCAAAACCACTGGCTTTGGGGCGGATTTCCAGCGGCTTATTTACCCAAAAATGAACGAATCAAAAATCTTTGGCTGAATGATTTTTTGATTAGTTATCTTGAAAGAGATTTACCTCAATTAGGACTTTCTGTTTCGCCATTACTCATGCGCCGACTTTTAATGATGCTTGCTAGTATTCAAGGTGGAATTTTAAATTATTCTACTTTAGCAAATTCATTGGGAGTAAGTCAGCCAACAGTAAAAAATGCCATTGACTTTTTAGAACAAGCCTTTCTCGTACGTCGTTTACAACCTTATTTTGTCAATATTGGTAAACGCTTAGTAAAAAGTCCTAAAATTTATATTCGTGACAGCGGACTTCTGCATCATTTATTAAACATCAAAGATTTCAATAATCTTTTGGGGCATATCGTTGCTGGTGGTTCTTGGGAAGGGTATATTATTCAAGAAATCATCAGTATTTTGCCACAAGATGCTTTGCCATTTTATTATCGTTCACAAGATGGCGCCGAACTGGATTTGGTCATTGAGCAAGGTTTAGGTATTAAACTCGCTATCGAAATTAAATTATCAGACTCGCCAACACTTTCAAAAGGCAACAGTATTTCATTGCAAGATGTAGGCAATCCGCCTTTATTGGTTGTTACTCCATCCGCTCAAGACTATGAACTTCGACCCAACGTTTGGGTTTGTTCGATTGCTACTTTAGCCCTAAACTTAGCAAAGTTTGGCTTAAACAATTATCAACTTTAATAATTTTATTCCTGCATATTCAAAATTACATTTTAAATATGCAGGAATAAAGAACTATTTACTTCATTACACTCTCAATAATATATCTTATCGATTTCTAAAATGGCTAATATTAATTTTCTTTATCTTTCTAAATAAAATACTCGTTCGACAGGTTCAGCTGATTGCACTTTTCCTGCAATACCATATTGCCAAGCAACAATACTTACTTTCATAAGAAGCTTTGCTTTAGGTGGAATTTTAGTAAAAAACACTTGATTATCTTTGATATAGGCAGGTCCTTCTTTTACATAAAATTGAACTGCTAAATTGGCATTTGAAGAAGCATTCAATGCTATTTTTTTAATACGAACCTTCTGATTAGCAATATTCTTAAAAGTGATTTCCTGAGCTATTCCTTCAGTATTTTTCAAAGGAAAACGCATATCCAATTGTTGAACAGCTGATTTATAATACTTATCTCCTTCATTATGAGCCAATAACCAAATATCATTGCTCCTTTTAGGATTATTAAAACCCATTCTATAAAAGCTGATTTGGAAGGTTGAATCATCTAGTTTTTTCACTGGTCCACAAATACGGTCAATACTCAATTGACTTGAAGCAAAATCTGAAACTGCTTTTATTCTGGAAGTATCCGCAAAAAATGCTTTTAATCTAAAACTTATTCCATCTTCCAAAGGCATAAATTTTAATTGATAATTTACATGTGTTTTTATAGGTTGCAACACCTTATTATTTTGCACAAAACCAATATATTGCTGTTTCTTAGCACGAGCTTTAGCATAAAATGTTTCCGTCCTATCTGCCATTTCTTTATCAAAACACCAAGATGATTGTTCCCGATTTCCTTGATAATTTGAATAAGCTGACGCTTTTGCTATAGGAAGGCTATCCTTTCTCCATCTGTCCATCAACCAGCCTTTCGCTGGATTTATTGGATTAAGTATTTGATTACCTGTTTTTGCCAAACGATACTTTGCTGCTTTTTTGATAAACATCGCCACATAATCGACCATCGCATTGCTATAATCAAAATGTCCGTGACCAGCATCAGCAAAAAATGAAATGGGCGTTTTAGGATATTTTACGACATAATCAAAACCGGGTTTCAAGCGAGCTTCCCACCATTCGTATTCGCCAATAACGAATAAACTAGGAACGCCTTCAATAGTACGATTCTCCCAATTTGGATTTGGGCGACCACTTCCTGTCAAATTTGTTTGAGGAGTATCGCCATGAATTGATACGATTGCCAAAGTACGATTTGGATTCCAAGCACCAAAATTCCAAGGATAACTCGCCATTGCTGAATGCCCCATTGGAATTATGGGAGCTGTTACTAATTCTGTATAGCCAGAAACTTGGGCAAGGTCATTCATCATCGTTTGAAAATGCTCTTGAATACCTTTATGAAAATCGAAAGTAATATCTAAACCCGGCGTTATCCAGATTTCCGCAATACCAACTTCTGCCATCGTTTTACGGAAATTGGCATTTTCCAACATTCCTTCTTCCACCATATTGTGCATACAAAGAACTACGCCTTTTACTTGCTTACAATTTTCTGGAATCCAAAGAAAAGCCTGTGGCTTGTCATTTGTTTCTGGATGAATCATTCCTTTCACAGGCACAGACCATTGCCAAACTTGAGCATGACTTACAAAAGAAAGAATACTTAAAATCAGAATTATTATTTTTCGCATTTTTAGATAAATCGATTAAGCAATGTTAAATTAAACGCTAAACATTACTTGTCCTTACAGATTTGAATAAAGAATGAAAAAGTAAGACGATATACCCTAAACTGTGAAAATATTTAATCAAATAATTCGGCAAGCGAATCCGATTCCTTGTAAAAGAAAATATAGAAGGATTTACTGCTTTCCTAAAACGTGCGTCATGTAATTATCCGCCATTTCAATCAAAGCCTCAGAATGTAGTAATTTGCTGTAATCAATTCCTTGAAGTGCTAAAGCATGGATGAGCTGGTTTAATGTAGATGCTTTCCCTTTGCCTTGTAATAATGCTTTATACTGAAAATACTTGATTCCAAGCGGTTCTAAAACATCTTGCATTTTCAATGGTGTGTTATCTTCAGGCATTTTGGTGGTGTTGAAAAGCAATTGTAAAACTGTAGTGTAAAGTTTGGCATAAAAGAAATTCGCTACTTCTTCATCAGCTAGAATTCTGTTGAGCTTTTCTAGTAACTCAGGTTTCAGTGATTGATGTATTCTGTTTGCATCGCCATTGATTTGTGAAATCTCTCTATCAGAAAGCATATTCCCTCCCTGACTCGTACTACCTTTGATGACAACGTAATTCATAATTTTAAAATATTAAAATGTGGAATTTTGAATTTATTTACAAAAATTATCAAATTCTGCTGAATTAAAAAGCCTTTATTGCTTGATTCTTAATTTTAAACACATCTTAACACAAAAAATAATAAAGATACATACATTTTTAAAACAAAATCCTGAGGCATAAACCCTCAGGATTTTTATTATTTATCGGTTGTGAAAAATTATACCCCTCTCCTACCCTATTATTTTATATTTAAAATTCTTTAAAGAATGCCTAAATACGCACCATATTCTTCCAAAGTATTTCTTAAATTATCAAAATCTTCTTTACTTCTACTGCTATAAACCTTTTCTATTTTTGCTGATAAAGTATTCATCCAAATACTTAAATCTTGCGTACTTGCTTCTAATTTATTGTTTTTAGCACTCGTTTTTATACCTAAGCCACTCGCTTCTACTATTTTCTCAATATCACTTATTGCTGTGATTGGCTCAATGTTTTCAGAAATTCGTCCTAAAGTTTGAATGACTTTTTTGTCAATCTTACTTTTCCCCGTCAGAATTTCATTTCTTAATGTAGGGTCAATTTTGGATAAACCTTCTGCAAATTGTGCATCTCTTTTAATGGTAGAAGCCCCTACATTATACTCTTTCGCCAGTTTTTCAACGGTTCTGCCTTTTTCTTGTGAACTAGCATTGGGTTCATTGTGGACCCAATGCCCAGTTCTATCATACTTCCCTGGACCTGTTTTTTCATTCAAAAATCTTAATCCACGGAAATATGAAATTTGTTCTGAACTAAGGTTTCTTCTTCCTAATTGTAAATCAATCATGTAATCTTTCACTTCCTCTTTGGAATTGAAAGGCATGAGTTGCACACTAAAATTTAAATTGTGCTGTTTACAAATCTGAAAACGGTTATGTCCATCAACCAAAATATACACTGGTTCGTCTGGATATTCCGCATTTGCTTCAATCGCACTTCGTTTGGTTTCCCACAAAGTCAAAGCATCACGACAGCCATTTTTCAAAATATTTTGTTCTAACAAAGAAAATTCTTCTGCACCAAGAGGCGGAATAAACATTCTGAGTTCTTCCAATACTTCTATACTCTTTTTAACCTGTTCGTCAGATATTAATTTATTATTGACAAAAGTACTTTTTGTGGTTGCTGCAATGGCTTTTCCTAAATCTAGTTTTTTCATCTTTCCTCTTATTTAACCAATTGAAGGTATTCAATGTATTCATTGCAGAAATCAGCGTACAATTTGGCCGCTTCTGAAGCACCAGAAAACTTTGAAATGGTATTCAACATTACTTGTGCTTTTTGAAAATCTACCAAATGTTTGATTTCCGTTTTGAAAATTCTGATGGGTAAATTCTCTCTAACGGCTTCTTTGATATTATCATGCACCGAATTCTTTTTTACCATTGTAAAAACCAAACCATCTACATCCAACATCGGGTTGAGGTTTTTCTTTACATCATGTACTTTATCCAATAATGTATTTACGCCTTTCATAGCAGCCATTTCCGGCAACATGGTTACCAAACAAGCATCTGAAGCATACATTGCCGAAACCGTTAATTTCCCTAATGAAGGCGGGCAATCTATCAAAACATAATCAAATTCACTCAGTAAAGGAATAATGCGGTTTTTAAGACGTAAATCTCCGCCAGTTAACAATATCAATTCATATTCTGCTTTGGCTAAATCAATGTCCGATGGCGACAAAAACAGGTTTTCTTGTATTTGAACAACTGGAAATTCAGCATCATTAATCAGAGAATCAGCTACTTGTACTTCTGGATTTTCAATCCCTAGAATTTGTGATAAATTTCCTTGTGGGTCAAGGTCTATCATCAACACTCTAAAGCCTTTGTTCGCCAAGGCTTCTCCCAAACACGAAACCGTAGTTGTTTTTCCTACTCCTCCTTTATGATTTACAACTGAGACAACTCTCGCTTTTTGATACAAATCTTTAGAATAACCGTATTTCATCAAAACGCCTTCCAATGCTACTAAATGGTTTTCATTTAATTTACGATTTCCTGCCACTGCTTGTCTTAAAGTACCAGAAGGTAAAGATGCTTCTTTTTCAATACCCGCAATCGACAAAGCAGGATTATGTCTAAAGAACTTCAAAGCATTTTCTTGTGTAAGCATTTCTAAACGATTTTAGGTTTTATTACATATCTGTTACAAACTTAATTTTTTTGTAACAGATATGCAACAAAACAAATGTATAATATTTGTAAATAATTATACATTTTCAAAAAATGTCCTTAAAAGCCCTAAAACAATAGAAAAAATTCAAATTAAGTTGAATAGATTAAACCTAAAATTTAGATAAAATGTACCGTATTGCTATATACGTCTATTTAAGAATTTATTTATTAACAAGAAATGAAGTGACAGATTTTCGTTAAATAAGATTGATGCCCATCTTTTTTGCTTCTTTTTGTAAAGCAATCGCTTCTGAACTAGCATGAATTTGCTGTTTGTAAGCACTTTCAACAATTGAAATAATCGCACCATTGAAAGATGGATTGATATCTAAATATTGAATAATATTATCAGCAGAAACAACATCTTGAAAATGTTTTTTAAATGATTCAAAGGCAAACTGGGTTTCCAAAGAAGTTCCCAATTTATTAACGACAAATTGATAGCAATTCGAATCCGTTTTCAGCAATTCACTAATTCTGTTCTGACAATAAATATGATATTTCTTTTTCAAATTAAACACATTCATATTCAAGCCTTCTTCTCTGGCTTTTTCTAAATGAGCTTTTTTCTTTTTTTCTCGTTCTTCTTTTTGCTTTGTTTCTTTTTCTTTCAATATCTCCGCAAACTTCTCATCTTCAAGCAATTGAATAATATAACCTACAATATTTCGGATTAACTTCCCTCCTTTCGCTTCTGTTAACACATAAGCAATTGTTTCTTTAATTTTTTCTAGCGGATAAGCTTTCAACCATCTTTGAATCAATTCTTCCGAAGCGCCATACTCTCCTACCAATTTCAAGATTTCTGTAACTTCCTTATTTTCAGGAATACTTTTCTTACTTTCTTTAATTAATTCATACGTTGCTTCTTCAATATCATCACTTGGCACCGAAATATTAGCATTTCTTTGAATAGTAAAAACCAATAAAACAACTGTATTTCCTTTCTTTCTTTCTTCATAAGTGAAATATAAATCGCTGGTTTCTTGCAATTCTTTTTGTGCCACATTGATTACTCTTTTGCGAAAATCTGTGTATTTGGCATAGCGGTCGCCCAAGCCCAAAATATCTTTGAGTTTTTCGACTTCAAACTTAAAAGTGCCCAATCGTTCAGATTCTTTACAAAATTCATAAAATCTGATAGCATAAATACTTTTCAATTGCAAAAGCGAACGAATATCAATAACCGTGAAATTGGTTTTTAATTGCAACAAATAAGGCGTTAATGTAGGCGAAAAGTCTATGTTAAACTTTCCTAAGCCATTATTGTAAGTATAACCCGCAATGATAGTGGTGTTGATTAAACCTCCATCAAATTTGTTATAAATAGTTTTCTTGAGAAAATTATCTAATTCTATATTAATCCTAGAGTAAATGGCTGTGGTACTGATGCCAGTGATTTTCTTAAACTCTTGCACTGAAATTGTGATAGTGTCTAATCTGTCTTTGGTATGATCTATTTTCGAAATCATGTGCAAAAGTATTTTAACCTGTATCGTACTCAAATCATATCGAGCATTGATTACAGGATTACTTTTTACTAACTTGAAGGGTGAATTGGATACGGCTGCCATTGCACTAGCAACTTTATCCGTTTTTTTATTTCCCATAACTATCACGAAACATAGTAATCAACAGCGGAAAGAGACATCTAAATTTTAACAATCGCTTGCAATTTAATACTTCAAGAGTAATCAACAAAATCCTTTAAATATATTTTTAAGCGCATTCTTGCACTATACATTCAAATTGTCTCTAGTCTGCATTCAATTTGTCTCGCTTATACATTCAAATTGTCTCTAGTCTGCATTCAGTTTGTCTCGCTTGTACATTCAGATTGTCTCTAGTCTGCATTCAATTTGTCTCTTTATTGACTTTCAATATATTCATTATCAATAAGTTATGCCTCCTAAAAGATTTAAAAGAATATAAAGAATAAAATCAACAAAGAGTAAAACATTGATGTCTCTTTATATTTTATTCTTTTTTTTAAAGATTTTCAATAATTTTTTCCTCTAATCGATTTTCTAAGGTTTTATCAATCCATTCTGTCTCGTTTTCCATTGGAATATTCTGAAAATAGGCACTTTCTTAAATAATTCTCTAAAATTTTGCATAAACAAAGCCATTTGTATTAAAATTGAATTTAAAACATTCAAATTGTCTCGTTTCTAACTTTAGTTTGACTATTCCCCTTTCTCAAAATTAATTCAAATTGTCTCTGTTCAATATTTTTAGAGAATTTAAAAAGCATTCAAGGCACATTCAAAAAGTCTCTCTTCTAGTATTCTTAATTGATTGTTTTTATTTTAAACTAATTCAAATTGTCTCACTTGTGTGTAGGGATTATCATAAAACTTAGCAGATAATTTCGCTTAAATTACTCAGTTGTCTGATTAATAAGTACTTATCAAACATTCAAATTGTCTCATTTCATAGCGAGGCTATTACTTTTGTCATAGAATTGTCATAGAAAAGAATACATTCAAAAAGTCTCGCTTTGAAAATTATGTGAATATCTATGCTTTAAATAAAAATTAATTCAAAAAGTCTCACTACTGTTGGGTAAAAGCATTCAATTTGTCTCTTTTATAAGTGTTTTTTAACTTTATTTTTTCTTTAAAATACATTCAAAAAGTCTCTCTTGATGATTAATGAATGTATTTCTTCATTTCAAACAAAAGCATTCAAATTGTCTCTAGTCTACATTCAATTTGTCTCACTTTCAACAAGTTTTAGGAATGTATATATAAGGGCATAAATTTGTTTTATTGATATTTAAAAGCATTCAAATTGTCTCTGTTCTTTTAATACATTGAAGATAGAACAGGTTCATTTATTGATAGCATTGGGTTCACAATGAACCCAATGCTATCAATAAAAACGTGTTTAGAACGCTTTTAGGCTTAATAAATAGCTATTTAAAATATTTTTTAAATATTATTGTTCAAAAAGAGTATCCAGAAAGTGTTTTCACATCTTTACTTTGAAACCAAATAAAGTGCAATAATTCCTATGCAACATTATAAAAACTTTAAACCAGAAGATTTTGCTTCTGACGCTTCATTCAGAAGGTGGGTGTTGGAAGGAAATGATTACGATACAATATTTTGGGAAAACTGGATAGATAATAATCCTGATAAAAGTGAAGACGTTGAGAATGGTAAAAATGTATTATTATCAATCACAAATGCTTTTAATCAAATCTCAGAAGACGAAATAGAAGAAGAACTTGGAAAACTTGAATTCAAATTAGACGAAAAGGATGAAGTGCAATCGAAATTAAGGTCATTATTCAATCCAAAACGTTTTTTTTATGCTGCTGCTTCCATTGCCATGTTGTTAGGTGGCTTCTGGTGGTTTAGCCCACACAAAGGAAGTGCAGAATACGGCAATGATATATTTCAAACGTTGGCAACTAAAATTATTAAAAGTGATTTGATAGAACAAGAAAACCATTCAGGTCACCAAATAGCGATTACTTTGACAGATGGGAGTACGGTTATTTTGCAAAATGAAAGTAAAATAAGTTACCCGAAAACATTTGCTAAGGAAAAAAGAGAGGTTTATTTAGAAGGAGAAGCATTTTTTGAAATTGCAAAAGACCCACGAAAACCTTTTTATGTATTTGCTAACGATTTAGTAACGAAGGTATTAGGAACTAGTTTTTTGGTACAAAGCGACAAAACAACCAATAAAGTAAAAGTTGTTGTAAAAACAGGAAGAGTATCGGTTTTTGAAAGAACAGCAGAAAATTTAAACAAGCAGCAAGCCCAAACTCAATTAGAAGGTTTGGTTTTGACGCCAAATCAACAAGTTGTTTTTGATGAAGTAGATAAAAGGATGCTTCGTTCGACGGTAGAAAAACCAGAAATTTTAGGATTGCCAATCCAGAAAAATCTATTTGAGTTTAACCATACGCCAATAGGAGAGGTGTTTGCCAAATTGGAAGAATCGTATGGATTGAAAGTGGTTTTTGATAAAGACGTAATGAAAGAATGTTATCTGACAGCCTCGTTGAGCGACGAACCACTGTTTGAAAAATTACTTTTGATTTGTAAAACAATTGATGCTAGGTATGAAGTAATCGACGCACAAATAATAATTTATAGTAAAGGATGTATTTAAACCCATAAAATATATGATAAAATAACTCAATTAGACAGTAAATTATCAAAAAAATAAGGCGAAAGTGCTGCAACACCTTCGCCTTGTGAGTCCCCAAAATCTATTGGCTAAGATGATACACACGAAAATGTGTACAGGGGAGAATTTTGCCGAATCATAACAATGACAAAACAAACAAATGTATGAAAAACAGATTACTATTTCAAAAAACAATTTTAAAAATCATGCGAATAAGTCTGTATCAAGTACTTATGGCGATTGTCTTTACAACTATCGCACAAGCTCATAAGACAATCGCTCAGGAAATACTTGAACGCAAAGTTTCTTTCCAATCAAACAATCAAAGTGTTGAGTCTATTTTACATAAAATTGAAAAAGTTTCAGAAGTACAATTTATGTACAATCATCAAATTTTTGATGCCAAGCAGAAAATCTCTTTCAATGCTGAAAATGAGAAGCTTGAGAAGGTTTTAGACAGACTTTTAAGTCCACTAAAAATTGATTATGAATTAGCAGGTAATAGAATAATCCTAAAAAGAGGCTTAAAAACAATTACTAGTATTAATGCAATTGAAAATACAAGTACAGAATTAGTACTGGCAGATCAGTTGGTGAAAGGGAAAATTACTGATGAAAAAGGAGAGGGGATTCCCGGTGCAAATATCTCCATTAAAGGAACACAAAAAGGTACTTCTTCTGATGTTTCTGGTAATTATACTATTGCTGTACCTGATGATAAAGCAATTTTGATTTTTTCTTCAGTTGGTTTTGAGAAAAAAGAAGTAGCAGTTGGTAAACGTATAAATATAGACGTGACTTTAGCAACTGACGTTAAATCTTTAGAAGAAGTAGTTGTAGTCGGCTATGGTACAGCGAAAAAAGCTACTTTAACAGGTTCAGTATCAACGGTTAATGCCGCTACTTTTAAAGATAGAGGACCTGTTTCAAGTCCATTAGCGGCATTGCAAGGACAAGTTGCTGGAGTAACGGTTACTCGTAGTTCGGCACAGCCCGGTCGTGAAGGTTGGAATTTCCAAATTCGTGGTGCTTCATCTGCTAATGCTACAGAGCCTTTGGTCATTGTGGATGGCGTACCAGTACCGAATGTAAGTGCTTTAAATTCATTCAACCCGAATGATGTTGAAAATATTTCCTTCTTGAAAGACGGAGCGGCTGCCATTTATGGTTCGAGAGCTGCGGGTGGTGTGGTGTTGATTACAACCAAAAGAGGAAAATCTGGTAAAGTAACCATCGAATACAACGCTTCTACTTCCATGAAAAAAGTAGGTTTATTACCTAAATTGGTAGATATTAATGGTTGGGGACCGATGATTAAAGAAGCAAGAACTGCTGATGGCTTTGCGCCAACAGATATTTGGTATAATTACGGAAATGTTTCTATGTTAGCTTTAGCGGCTGGGAAACAATGGCTTACGAAAGCAGAATATGATGCTTTAAGTCCAAGTGGTGCGAGTTTGTTTTCGGATGTCAAAGATTTTACCTTCTTCAATGGAACAGAACAAGATATGTTATGGGGAAATGCTCGTTCATCAGAACATCAATTAAGTATTTCTGGAAGAACTGAAAAAGCAGGTTATCGCATTTCATTGGGATATTTGGATGATGGAAGTCTATTGAAAGTAGGGAATAATTCAGCGAGACGTTATAATTTCCGTTTGGCACACGATTATCAGTTTTCAAGCAAGTTGAGAATGGAGACAAATATCTCTTTTGAAAAGCAAGATATTACTCAACCCACTTATTTGGGCGATATTGTAAACAACGGTAACCAACCAGGTAAACCATTGAGTGGCTTAGGATTAACAGATAAACCTTATATTTGGGGTTCTGGTTTAGGAAATGCTTCGGTGAATCAAATTGCTAATTTAGGAGGCGATAACGATGAGTACAACAATCGTTTTAACACCAATTTGAATTTAACTTATAACATCACGCCAGAATTGAAAGCCGTAGGTTTTGCAGGATATTATTTGTTCAATACTGATATTAGAACTTTAGGAAATTCTATTCCTTGGTATAATTATGCAGGAGATATTTTACTTTCAAATTTACCAACTCGTAGTTTTTATCAACGTTCAACCAGACAAGAGGCGAATTATAATTTGAATGGCTATTTGGAATACGATAAACAAATCGGGAATGGTCATAATATCAAAGGAGTAGTAGGAGCACAGTTTGAACGTTTTGAGAAAAACATTTATATCGCAAAAACTTTTGATGTATTGGCCAATGTACCGCCATCATTAGGTTTAAGTACTGGTGACGGAACTTCAAAAACTGTTGCAGAAAATCAGTTTCATACAGCATTAGGTGGTTATTTTGGTCGTTTGAACTATAATTATGCAGATAAGTACTTCGTAGAAGCGAATGCTCGTTACGATGGCTCTTCAAAATTCCGTGCGCAAGATCGTTGGAAATTATTCTATGGTGTATCTGCTGGCTGGCGTTTGAGCGAAGAGTCGTTCATCAAAGATTTAGGAGTATTTGATGAATTGAAACTGAGAGGTTCTTATGGAATTATGGGTAACCAAAGTGGTATTGATAATTACGATTATATTCAATTCTTAAACCTAGCATATTCTACTTCATCTACAGATGCCAATTACCCAATTATTGGTACAAGTCCTGTGGTGCGTGTTACTCCAACGAATACTTTGGTGGCTTATGACCGTACTTGGGAAAGATTAGAATCGAAAAACGTAGGACTTGATTTTACTTTATTAAACCGAAAACTATCCGGAACATTTGAATATTTCTGGAAAAGAAATAATAATATGTTGTTGAGTAGAACATACTCTGCCTTGATGGGTGCTTCTGCTCCAAAAGGTAATAATGGCGATTTATCCGTTTGGGGATGGGATTTATCATTGAACTGGAGAGATAAAATCGGAGATTTCTCTTATCGTATTGGGGGCAATATTTCGGATAACCAAAATAAATTGGTTGATTTTGGTGGACAAACCATCATTAGCAGTGGTAATAGAGGTTTTAATAGTGCAGTACAAGGTTATCCAATTGATTCATATTTTGGATTAGTTTATGATGGTCGTATCCAAACAGCTGAACAATTAGCCGCCTACCGAAAATACATTACAGGAAATAATATTGGTATGCCAGCAGGTGCTGAAACGGCTCAAGCAAATAATAAACTTGCTTTAGGAGACAATATGTACAAAGATGTAAATGGCGATGGTAAAATTACTTTCCCTGAAGATGCAGTATTTCTAGGAACAGATAAACCTCGTTTATCTTACTCTTTCAATGGAGGAATCGAATACAAAGGCTTTGATTTAAACTTTATATTTCAAGGTGTAGGGAAAAGAACCATTATTCGTGATGGAAACTGGAGAATTCCAGTAGCAGTAATTTTCCAAGCACAGAATGCTGCTTTCCAAGACCAATGGTGGACGCCCACTAGAACGGATGCAAGTTTACCTCGTATTTCAAGTACAGGTACAATTAATAATTATAATTATTTCCCATCTAATTGGATTGTTGAAGATGGTTCTTATCTAAGATTGAAAAACTTGGTGATTGGTTATACCATTCCGAAAACAATCACTCAGAAAGCTAAAATCGAAAGATTAAGAGTTTATTTTTCAGGAAATGATTTATTTGAATTCTCAAAAATTAAAGATGGTTGGGACCCAGAAGCACCAAGAACGGTATCGAATGCTGGTGATGGCGACAACAGTGGTGTGAGTACTTTCAGCCAGCGTTTCCCATTCTATCGCTACTTTACTTTTGGTGTTAACTTAACTTTTTAAGATGAGCTTTCATCGTGGACGATTAAACCATTGAGAATTTTAAAATTAATAAGGAAATGAAATTTAACAATAGATATTTAAGAATAGCACTAGCAGGTTTATTATTAACCAATGTTAGTTGCAATAGTTTGGTTGATATGAAACCTATCAACGAAATTTCAGATGCTGATTACTGGAAAACAGCTGACCAGTTTAAACTCGCTGCCAACGAATTTTATACTTACTTACGCACTTTCACTGATGTGATTAACGATAATCCACATTCAGATCGTAGAAGTGATATTGTTTACACAACGGGTGGTTCGGTTTTTAGTAATGGCTCTAACACAATTCCTGCATCTGATGGAAACTGGAATACGGCTTATGCCAGAGTACGTGCTACTAATTATTTGTTGGATAAAGCGAATACTTATAGTCAACCCGCTGAAATTCAGAAGTATGTAGCTGAAGCAAAGTTTTTCAGAGCTTACACATACTTCGATTTATTACAACAATTTGGTGGCGTGCCTATCGTATCAAAGCTATTGACAACTACTTCTCCAGAACTGATAAGTCCAAGAAATACAAGAGATGAAGTAATAGATTTTATCATTCAAGATTTAGAAGCGGCTATTGCCATTTTGCCTACTGAAAATGCGATTGCAGCAGCAGATAAAGGGAGAATTAGCAAAGGTGCAGCACAAGCCTTTTTGGGAAGAGTAACTTTATACGAAGGAACTTGGCAGAAATCAAGAGGAAATGCGACTCGTGCAAATACTTTATTGGATAAATCAATTGCTAATTCAGACGAAGTAATTAAAAGTACACAATACGAATTGTTTGCGCCAATTGCTTTGGGAGATTCTGCTCAGAAATACTTATTTATCTTAGAAAATCAGCAGTCGAATCCAGCAAATATTACTAAAGCAGCCAACAAGGAGTATCTTTTAGCGAATAGATATGATTTTGCTTCTCGCCAAATTCGTTTCAATGTTACGCATACTTTATTGAATAACGTGGTATGGATTACTCGAAAATTTGCTACAATGTACTTATCGAAAGATGGTTTACCAATTGAAAAATCGCCTTTGTTTAAAGGTTTTGCTACGACAACCTCTGAATTTGAAAACAGGGATAATCGTATGAAATATAATATGATGCTGGATGGAAAGCAGTATTTTGACAATGAAAATCCTGGTTCAAGAACTACTTGGAAAGGCGATGCCGCAGAAATAGCTTTATCAAGAGGAAAACATAAGTCAAATACGGCTTCAGGTTACGGCAACCAGAAATTTTGTACAGAAAGACGTTTAGACGACAACCAAGAAGGCTACGATTTTCCTGTAATCAGATATGCTGAAGTATTATTGAACTATGCCGAAGCTGTTTATGAAAGAAATGGAACGATTTCAGATCTTGATTTAGATAAATCGCTGAATTTGGTTCGTAATCGTGTCAACAAATTGATGCCTAAATTGAGCAATGCTTTTGCACAAACCAATGGACTTGATTTAAGAACAGAAATCAGAAGAGAGCGTACTATTGAATTGTATTTGGAAGGTTTCAGAAGAGATGATTTGATTCGTTGGAAAACGGCTGAAATAGAAATGCCAAAGCCAATTGAAGGCATCACTTGGACGGGTACAGCTTATGAAACTTATTGGACAGGTATTAAAAATAACATTGTGAATGGCAATTTCCGTTTAGAAACTAGTCGCCAATGGCAAGAAAAACATTATTTATTGCCAATTCCATCACAACAATTACAGTTGAATCCTAGCCTTGTACAAAATACGGGTTGGTAGTTATAGGTATTTTCTCAGATAATTTTTTAGAACAAGGGCTATATTATGTTAGCCCTTGTTTTTTATAATACTTAATTTGTGCTATTTTGTAATATTGGTAAAGTACAAAAAATTAAATTTAATATTTTGTGTAAATGTCTGTTTTGTAGTGTATTATGTTTTGTAGGTGTGTTTTATATATTGTTTATATTTAATTTATTAATTTCTCTCAAAAGCTTCATTCAATTCTGCAATTGTGTATTGCCAAATACTTTCAGAGCCTTTTTGCATGCCTTTTATTTTTTCAAAAACAGTTTCGTAGCTTACATTATATTCTGTCCAAGTGCCGCCCTGGTTAGAACGATTTTGTAAGATAGGTTGAAGTCTATCCATCGTCTTGGCGAATTTCGCCTCATTACTTTTCCCTTCTTCAAATTCTAGCCAAATATCAATGTATTCCTGTGCTTGTTTGGGCGATAAAATCCCAAAAATGCGTTGCGCCGCAATGAATTCTTCATCAGTATTCACATGGTTTTTAGTGGTATCATACAGAAAAGTATCGCCAGCATCAATTTCCACAATGTCGTGTATCAAAACCATTTTTAATACTTTCAACACATCAATGGGTTCATTAGAATGTTCAGCTAAAACCAAAACCATCATTGCCAAATGCCAACTGTGTTCGGCATCGTTTTCATGTCTATCGCTATTAAATAATTTCGTTTTGCGTTGAATATACTTTAGTTTATCAATTTCCTTGATAAATTCAATTTGCTTTAATAGTTCGTTAACTTGCATTGTAATCTTCTTTTTAATTATTCCTGTTATTAGTTTTATGTTTGCAAAGGAAATATCATTTTTTGCTATTTAAAAGGACAATTGTCCCAAGGATAAAATGCTTAGAATAAATAAAGAATTATTGAATTTTTTGGTCGCACTTTATCATTCAGATACGGAAGGTAATATTATTGAGCAGACTTTTCAGCCTAAAAGTCAAATTTTACAAGAAAACAAACAAGTGTTTTCGGTCTATATTATCAAAAGTGGTATTGCTAAATGTTATTTAACGGAAGATACAGGCGATGATTTTATTCAAGAATTTTTTGGAGAGGGATGGATATTTGGAGAAATAGAAGTTATTAGAGATGAACTAAGTTTTTGTAGTATAGATGCTATTTCGGAATTAGTAGTGTATAAAATTTCTAAGGATTTTTTCAATAAATTACTTAACACAAACGAAGCTTTTAATCGTTTGATATTAAAAATTCTAGCCAATAAAATCTATTTTAAGGCCATTCGCCATTCTTATAATCAATCACATCCTGTTGAATCTAAATTGTTAAGACTAAAAGATGATTTTGCTGATTTAGCCAATCTGATTTCCAAACAAGAAATTGCCAATTATTTAGGCATTACCATAAGAAGCCTAAACAGAACGCTCAAAGAGTTAAAAGTAAAAGGTTTGATGGATTTTTAACAATAATAGAATAGGAGAGGGGGAGTAATGAAAAAAGCAAACGCTTACAATATTTAAAGAAATACCGTTTAGGAATACAAAAGAGAGAGAATTGTCGGTTGATGATTCTCTCTCTTTTGTAAACACATTTCTGCTTTCGAGTATCGTTTTAATGCTCGTGAGTATCGAATCAATGCTTTCGAGTATCGTTTTAATGCTCATGAGTATCGAATCAATGCTTTCGAGTATCGTTTTAATGCTCGTGAGTGTCAAATCAATACTTCTGAGTATCATTTTAATGCTTCATAATGTCTCATCGTCTTATAAGTAGAAAAGCCTAAATCGTCCTCAAACCGAACAGTCACTGTAACAAAACCGTACACTTTAATAATAGCTTAAAAATATTAAGTTTCTGATAAACAGTGATTTATGTTTTTTGGCATAGTTCTGTTAATACTATTAGCATGATTGAAAAAATGTAAATATTAAGCATTTAACCTCAACCTTTCAAATAAATTTTAATTTCTAAAAAACAAGAAAATGAAAACTTTAGTAAAAACTTTCGCAATTGCTTTATTCACAACAGTATCATTCTTTGCTAATGCAACAACAGATACTAACGAGGCTACAAACGCTAAAAAAACTTTTGCAGTGGGTATTTATCAAACAATTAATACATTAAAAATGAATGTAATGATTGATAAATTGGCGGGTAAAAAAATTACCATTCAATTAAAGAATGAAGATGGTGAGGTAATTCACACAGAGATTGTCGGAAAGAAAGAAACAGCTTATCGTGGAAATTATGACCTTAAAGAATTGGAGGACGGTAAGTACAGCTTTGAAATCAGCGATGGAAATGCTAAAATCGTGAAGAATGTACAAGTAGGGACAACAAAACCAGCACCCTCATCTTCTGACCGTTTTATTTCGTTGAACTAATCATTTTTTAACAGCTAAACCTAAATTTAAAAGCGGATTATTCGATAAGAGTAATCCGCTTTTTGTTTGAAAATAGTTTACTCTAAATTAATCTCCTGATTTTTAGGATATTTAACACTATATTTCAAAATGTGTTTTTTCTCTTGCTTGGCTGGAAGCTGGTATTTCCAAGTAAGTATTTTACTTTCTTTATCTAGCGTGGCATCTTTGTATTCTTGTTCTTCCACCGTAATTTCCTTCGTCGTAGAAATCGGAAATTGGTCTTGAATAACAATATTGATACTTTGCTGTTTGTTATTTCTTACACTGATTTCAAAACCTCTATTTTCATTTTTATAATTACTCAAAAACTGCTTGGTGCTAAATTCTTTCAGTCTTTTTCGTTCAATGATAATGCCTTTGTCTCTTCCCAACGAAATATTAAGCGTATCACCAGCGTGACGAACATCGAGGATTGATTTACCTAAATAAGCACCTTCTAAGTAAAGGTTTACTTCACCTTCCAATAAATTAAGGTCTTGCCAGTCAATCAATTTTGCTGTTAAGAAAACATCTTTCTCTAGTTTTGGTACAGCAAAGTACTCGTACAATGCTGGCACCGTTTGGTTTTTAATATCAACCGAATACATTTTTCCATCATTCAAAATCGTATAAGGAACTTCAATTTCAAAAGTTAAAGTAGTGGGCTGATACTTTTCTGTAGTTACTAATGGAGCAGATGGAGCAGCGCTTATAGTGCTGACTGCACCTGTCATATTCATCTTACGTTGAACGCCATAGCCTACCACAACTACTTCGTTGAGAGCAGGGTTATCTTCTTCCAAAGCAACATTAATCTTTTTACCATTGATATATGCTTCCTGCTTTTTATAACCGATAGAATTAAAAACTAGGTATTGAGCATTTTCAGGAAGCTTTAAACTAAAGTTTCCATCACTGTCAGTTGTAGTTCCAATTGTAGTTCCTTTTACACTAATTGTTACACCGGGTAAAGGTAAATTTGTGCCTCTTTCTGTTACTTTTCCTGAAATTTCGTTGGCATTATTTATGACAGGTGAGCTAAATGCGATTGATTTGGTTTCTCCGAAACGCAAATACCAAGGTTCTAAATTAGGAGCGATACCACTTTCGGTTGGGTCGCCATTTGAAATGGTTAATTTTACATCTTTCCAATCTTCGCCAGAACTTTGATATACATTGGCTTTGAGCGATAAATCTATTGGATTGCTAATGTCTTTTACTCTTAAATCATAGGTAGCAAACCATCCTGCTTTTTTTACAAAATAGCTTACATCGAAAGAAGAACTCCCCATTTCTTTAGCCGAAACCGTTACTAAAATATCGCTAGTTGCGTACTCTTTGTTATTGTTCAGGGCTCTTAACTGATAGTCGATTGTACGAATACTGCTATCTATTTTTTGGATAGTTTTTTCGTATTCAATTTGTTTCATCAGGACTTCCGAAAGTCTATTTCTTTGAAAATCAACAGCTTCTTTCAAATCTGTGGTTTTCACCCCAGTATTGCTTCCGCCAATGGATTGATTTTTAGTCAGGATGATTTCTTCGTTTTTAAAAACAGCAAGCATACTTTTTTCAACTCTTAATTTTGCTTTTAGACTTGCCTGTTGGTTTTCCAGCGTAGAAGTTTCCTCTCGTCGCTTTTGTTCGTTCAAATAATTCGTTTGATGAATAACCGACAAAATAGTAAAATTTCCGAAGCCTTTTACTTGAATACTTTGTACATCAATGTTTGGCGAAATACCCGAAAAAACTAATTCTGTTTTGCCAGCTTGTAAATTTACTTTGGCTTTTCGACTGACTTGTGCGCCACTGGTGAAAACGGTTACTTGCTCAATTTTAGAGCTAACATTTTGTTTTTTGCCTTGGGCGATGGTCTGTTGCCCACAGAAAACAATAAAACTAAATAGGTAAAGTGCGATTGTTCTTTTCATTTGTTATGTAGTTTTTGAGTTTAAATATTTTAATAATGAGAGTAATATGCTTTCTTAAAGACCAACCACCTTAAAATCCGAAATCTCCTGATGCGAAAACGTAGAGCGAAAACCAAAGTAAGATTGTGTAGGAAAATGCTCGTCTTTCGCCTCAAAAAATTTTTCACCATCAGCCCAAAAGCTTGTCATATTATCTTTAACGATAATTATGATTTGATATTCATGATTGGGCTTTAATAAATATTTTGCTTCGTTTTTTTCGGCTAAAAGTTTTCTTTCACCAGTGCCTTCGTACTTTCTGAAACGAGTGGTTGTATTGGTATTACCGCCCATGCCCACATAATACATTTTTAGATTATCATAGTCTTCAAATTTTCCAGTACGAGTAAAGAGATTGGTATTCTTGGGGTCTTCTGCCAACCAAAAAACATTCAAATCTGAAAGTCTGTCGTTTACTCCTCCGTTCAAAATAAACATTCGTTTAAAAGTAATCATATAATTACCTTTTAGTGTTTGATTGAACCAAACGCTTACACCACCTTTGGTATCCAGAACAAGCTTATTATCAACAGTATATACTTTAGAATTGGGCAATGGTTCTATTTCTGAAACCCATTTTTGAGGATTGAGTACTCCTTGAAAATCTTCAGAAAAAAGAATTTTTTGATGATGAATTTGAAGCTTACAAGCGATTAGTATATTTAGTATAGAGACAAAAAGTACAAGATTTCTTTTATTCATGGCGTTTAAACAATAGTTTTAGGTAAAAATTGGGTAAAAATACAGATTAATTTGCTTTCTAGCCTTGAGCTGAACGCAATAAACTAGCATTTTTCCAATAGGTTTGAAGTTTAAAATGACGGTCAAAGTAATCAGCAACTAACTCTCAAAATAACAATATATGAAATCACCTTTTTCGTTTACACGTCGATCATTTGTTAAAAATTCAATGATTGCCGCAGGCTTACCGCTTGCTTCTTCTGTTAATTTCCAAAAAGAAAAAAAAGTATTCGTCGCTGAGCCAAATGCTGTACCACTTGCTTGGCTCGACAAGCAAATCTCTCCATTTTTCAAAGGAACCACTTGGGGAACTCCTTGGGCTAAAGGTTTACACAAAAAAGGAACAGAATTTACCTTAAAAAGTAATGGAAATGATATTCCTACTCAAACTTGGCCATTGGCTTATTGGCCAGACGGAAGTTTAAAATGGACAGCTCATGCCATCAGTAAAAATGAAAAACTAGCTGATAATATTCAGTTGAAAGTAGGAAAACCAGTTAAACCAGCAGTTTCTCTATCTGTTCAAGAAGGAGCAAATAGCATCAAAATTGACACAGGAAAAATTCAATGTGAAATCAATAAAAAAGGACAAACTTTAATTACTTCTTTGCAAAGAGCGGGACAAATCATTGCGCAAAATGGCAAATTGGTTTTGTCGGTTCAAGACAATGTAGAAGCTGGAGAAACATTTAAAATTGATACTTTTGAAGGAAAAATAGATAAAGTAAGTGTAGAACAAAGTGGCGACATCAGAGCCGTTGTAAAGATTGAAGGTTCGCATCAAAATACTGCTTCAAAAAGTTTATTACCTTTTGTCGTTCGTTTGTACTTCTATGCAGAAGCGGAATCTATCCGAATTATTCATACCATTATTTATGATGGCGACGAAAACAAAGATTTTATCAAAGGTTTGGGCATTCGCTTTTCTGTTCCTTTAAAAGAAGCGTTGTATGATAGACATATTCGTTTTGTTGGAGAAAATTCAGGCGTTTTTACAGAAGCTGTACAAGGTTTATCGGGTTTAAGAAGAGATGCAGGAAGAATCGCTTTAGATGCCCAAATAGGAGGGAAGTCGGTTACACAATTGCCTGATAATGTGTTGAAAAATATCCAGTACATTCCAGCTTTTGGCGATTATACTTTATTTCAAGGCTCGCCTGATGCTTTTGATATTCAGAAAAGAACAAAGGCAGGACATTCGTGGGTACAATCTGCATTTGGTGGACGTGCCAGCGGAACTGGTTATTTCGGTACACCAAAAGGAGGAATTGCTTTTGGCATTCGTAATTTCTGGCAAAGTTTTCCTGCACAAATAGATATAAAAAATGCTCATACAGAGCAAGGAGAAGTAACGTTATGGTTTTGGGCTCCAAAATCACCAGCGATGGATTTACGTTTTTACCATGATGGAATGGGGGAAGACACGCACGAAAAACAATACAGTGCTTTAGATATTACTTATGAAGATTATGAACCAGAATTCGGCAGACCATTTGGCGTAGCCCGCACCAGTGAATTACAAATTTGGGTTTTATCAGAAACACCTTCTGGCGAAAACTTGGTAGAGATTGCCAAGCAAATTCAAGAACCTGCTTTATTGGTGGCAACGCCAGAGTATTTGGCACAAGTAGGAATTTTTGGAAGTGCTTTTTCTGTACCTGAAAAAACTGCTTCAGCCAAAAAACAAGCGATTGAAAGTCAACTAGATTTTTACTTTGATTATTATAAAAAGCAAATCGACCAACGTCGTTGGTATGGTTTCTGGAATTTTGGCGATGTGATGCACAGTTATGATAATGACAGACACGTTTGGCGTTATGATGTGGGCGGTTTTGCTTGGGATAATTCAGAACTTTCAACGGATTTATGGCTTTGGTATTATTTCTTGAGAACAGGCAGAAACGACGTTTTCAGAATGGCAGAAGCCATGACTCGCCACACTGGCGAAGTAGATGTGCATCATATCGGACGTTTTAGTCCGCTAGGTTCTCGCCACAATGTACAACACTGGGGCTGTAGTGCCAAACAGTTGAGAATCAGCACGGCTGCCAACCGTCGTTTTTATTATTACTTAACTGCGGACGAAAGAGTAGGGGATTTGATGCGAGAACAAGTAAATGCAGATAGAACGCTTAGAACGATTATTCCGGGAAGAAAAATCGGACAAAAAGCTCCTGAATCCGACCCTAAAGGTGAATTGGCAAGTGTTTCTTTTGGAACAGACTGGGGCGCATTATCAGCCGCTTGGCTCACAGAATGGGAACGTACCGAAAATCCTCAGGTAAAAGCCAAATTACTCAACAGTATGCGTACTATTGCTGAACAAGCACATGGCTTTTTGACGGGTGGTGCAATTATGGAATTGGCGACAGGGAAATTTCAGCAACAAGATGCTAAAAAACTGTCGGTTTCACATTTAAGTGCTGTGTTTGGTTTGGCTGAAATTTGTGCTGAATTGATTGATGTAGTAGATATGCCTATTTTCGAAAAAGCTTGGCTACAGTATTGTCAATTATACAATGGAACTGCCGAAGAACAAAAAGCAGCATTAGGCGAAAGCTTGAAAAAATTAAATTTAGAACAAGGTCATGCTCGACTAACCGCTTTTGCTGCTAAACGTAGCAAAAATGCTGAATTAGGAAAACGTGCTTGGAAGGAATTTTATGCGGGAGAAGGCGGTATCAAAAAACCATCTACTAAAATTACCAAATTAACAGGACCAACAGTACTTAATCCTGTGGAAGAAGGCGTTGCGATTTCTACCAATGGTGTAGCACAATGGGGTTTAGCAGCCATGCAATGTTTGGCTTTTGCAGGAAATGAGTTGGAGTAAGATTCAAGTAAAAAAATGATTGTCAGTATATTATGTGAAATTCACTTTAGTTATACTCGCATTAGGCAAAAAACAAATATTTTGCCTAATGCTTACAGCCTATCGCCTACAGCAAATAATAAATTGTTTGAATTTTGCAAGTATTGCTTTGTTCACCGCAATAAAGATGTTTTGTTTCCAGTCTAATTTTGTCTTGTCAAAAAACAATAAATATTGTCAAACAAAACAATTTAACAAATGGAAATTTCATCACAAAAAGTATGGTTTGTAACAGGAGCATCCAAAGGTTTGGGGCTTGATTTAGTGAAACAATTATTAGAACAAGGCTATAAAGTAGCAGCAACTTCAAGAAATGTAGAAGAACTAAAAAATGCCGTTGGAATCATTTCAGATAATTTTTTACCACTTTCTCTACAGCTTAATCAACAAGAAAGTATTGCAAAAGCCATTCAAGAAACGGTAAAATATTTTGATAAAATAGAAGTAATTGTCAATAATGCGGGCTATGGTTTAGTGGGAGCTTTAGAAGAATTAAGCGATGCCGAAGCTCGTCAAAATTTCGATGTGAATGTATTTGGTTCATTGAATGTCATCAGAGAAGCCTTACCTTATTTGCGGGAACAAAAATCTGGACACATTTTTAACATTGCTTCAATTGGAGGTTTTACAGGAGCATTTCCGGGCTTTGGAATTTACTGTGCAACAAAATTTGCCGTTCATGGTTTTTCAGAATCGTTGGCTACTGAAGTGAAACCTTTTGGGATTAAAGTAACCGTAGTTTCTCCGGGATATTTTAGAACAAATTTCTTGAATGATACTTCTTTAAGTGTACCGAAAAACCAAATTGAGGATTATCAAAATGTTCGTGATGTACAAAATACGCATGAAAATGATTATAATGGAAACCAAAATGGTGACCCAGTAAAAGCGGCAAAAGTAATGATTGAAGTGGCTGAAAGTCCAGAAGCGCCATTGCATTTATTCCTTGGTGCAGATGCTTATCATTTGGCGGAACTAAAAATGGAAGCCGTAAAACAAGATTTGGAAGCTGTTAGAACTTTGGCAACCAGCACAGGCTTTGATAATTAATCTCAATTTGTATTAAATCAAATGATAATTTGGTAAATTATGCTCAACCTGCTTTTTAAGCGGGTTTTGGGCTTTTAAATAATCCATAAAGAGATGTCAACTACCGAAACTTTAGAAGATTTCTATCAACAAAAATTCAGTTATCTTCCTGAAAATCTTAAACAAGATTTAGGGCATTTTAATGTTTTTAGGCTAGAGGATTGTCACGATGCAGATTCTCCACCAATCAATTATAGTCGTCGTGATTTTTATAAAGTATGTTTGATTCGAGGTAGAAACATTTATCATTATGCCGATAAAAGTATAGAAATTGATGGACCGACGCTCATTTTCTTTAATCCGCAAGTTCCATATACTTGGGAACCTGTATCGGGAGACCAAACAGGTTTTTTCTGTATTTTCAGAGAAGCCTTCTTTACAGAAAATCTTAGGAGTAATATTTATGATTTACCGATGTTTAAAATAGGAGGGAAGCCTGCTTATTTTTTAAACGAAGTACAGGAAAAGTTTATCAGCGATATTTTCCTGAAAATGTTGGAAGAAATCAATTCTGATTATCGTTATAAATATGACCTTATCCGTAATTATTTAACGGAAATGATTCATACTGCGATGAAGATAGAACCGACAGAAAGGCTTTATCAGCATCCCGATGCTAATTCAAGAATTACCTCAGTTTTTACTGAATTACTTGAACGACAATTTCCGATTGAGTCGCCTTCACAAAGGTTTTCATTGCGTTCTGCAAAAGATTTTGCGGAGAAATTATATGTGCATGTTAATCACCTGAATAGGGCAATTAAGACTACGACGGGTAAAACTACGACTGATTTAATTACTGAACGACTTACAAACGAAGCAATGGCTTTACTAAAACATACAGATTGGAATATTTCGGAGATAAGTTATTGTTTGGGTTTTGAAGAACCTGCTCATTTCAATAATTTCTTTAAAAGACAATTACAAATGAACCCTTCGGCGTATCGCTTGAATTAGTTGTGAATTAGTGAATTAGTGAATTAGTGAATTAGTGAATTGTGAGTTGGGGATTGGTTTACTTTAAGTTGATGAATTTAGTGAATTGTGCTTTTATATTAATCCACAATTCACTAATTCACAACTCACTCATTCACAATTACCATCCAGGGTTTTGTTGCATTGCTGGTGCTTTGCGGATTTCTGAATCTGGAATTGGTAAAAGATACATTTCTGGACGGAAATTATGACGTCTGATAGATTCTGTTACTTCATACGTATAAGTTGTTCCGTTTTTGATAATTCTCATACGCTTGTTGAATCCGTTGTTAACAGCCATCGCAATTTTCCAACGGCGAATATCATTCCAACGGTGGTCTTCAAAAGATAATTCGATACGGCGTTCATTTCTGATAACTTCTCTCATTTCCTCTTTTGTCATACCCGCTTTTAAACCATAAAGATTATTTGATCCCGGCTCAATACCTGCTCTTTCACGAAGTTCAATCAATTTAGGGTAAGCCAATTCTGGTTTTCCCGTTTCGTTGATAGCTTCGGCATAGTTCAATAAAATTTCAGCATAGCGTAATAAAGGCCAGCCTCTATTAGCATTGAAGCTACTATTAGCAGAAATATTTACATCACACATTTTACGAGTATAATATCCTGTTGTTTGTCCTGCCACAGTAAAGCCGTCTGTAGCCGCACCTTCATGCGTATAAACGGGTCTTAAAGCATTAGCAGATGCCAAGTAATATAAAGATTCGTTATAGACGATAGAGTAACCAAATCTAGGGTCACGGTCTTTATAAGGATTTTTTGGGTCATAACCAGAAGTCGCATCTGTAATGGCTTTTCCGTTTTTCATTGGAAAAGCATCAACCAAGTTTTGGGTTGGCATAGCGTTATTTCCACCACCTCTGGTTGGCATATTATAAAAACCTTCCATATCACGGTTTGCTACACGGTTTTGGAAGAAAATATACTCTGGATTTACTCTTTCTAAAAATACTTGAGCAAAGCCATTACCCGGTGCAGTAATATTATCTTTATACAAACTGTATTCGTTTGAATTGATAACTGCCAATGCAGCGTCAGCCGCTTTTTGCCAATGTGCAACATCATAAGTTGGATTACTTACAACTTTCGCTAAATCAGCATTTTGTGTTTCAGCACCACCATTGAACAATGGGCTTGCCGCATTCAATAAAATTCTTGCTTTTAATGCCAAGCAAGCACCTTTTGTGATACGTCCGTAATCTTGCTCAGAATACTCATTTTTACTTGGTAATTGTGCCGCCGCAGCATCCAATTCACTCGTTAAATAACTTACACATTCAGCATAAGAATTACGAGGTTCATTGATAAAGTCAGTAATATCATATACTTTATCTTTCACAATTGGTACGCCACCAAAGCTGATTAATAACCAGTGATAATACCAAGCTCTTAAGAAACGAGCCTCAGCTGCCATCTGAGTTTTCAATTTAGCAGACAATGGTGCTTGTGGCAATTTCTGCAATAATAAATTTACTCTACGGATATTGGTATAAGGCGTTGACCAAAATTCAAAGAATGGAAAATTGGTCGGACTTACCGTTCCGCTATAAAGTACTACTGCTTTCTGACCAGTACCAGAGTAACGATATTCAGCATCGTCGGTAGCTTCTTCAGTATTTCCGTGAGAATCCCAACGGCCTTTGTTAAAGCTAAAACCTACGTCGCTATAAATACGAAATAAGAAAGCCATTGTACGAGTACTATCGCTAAAAACCGTTTCTTCGGTTAAAGCATTTGTTTTTGGGTCGAGGAAATCATCAGAAGTTTTGCAAGCTGCAAGGAGACCAATGATACATCCAATTAACAATATTTTTTTCATGACTATTTTCTTCAAATAAGGTTAAACACTTAGAATGTGGCACTTATGCCGAGGTTAATTAACCTCTGAGGTGGATAACTTACTCTGTCTGTTCCAGAAGTAATCTCTGGGTCGAACTGATAGAGTTTACTTAATTTAGTGAACGTAAGTAAGTTAGAACCATTCATATAAATGCGTATTTGCGGAATACCTAGCTTTAAAGAGAATTTACTTGGTACTTCAAAATTTACCTGAGCATTACGCAAACGAAGGTAGTCGCCTGGAATAAACCAGAATGTAGAAGGATAACCTCCAGGATCACTAATCCCACCTAATAAAGTAAGACGTGGATATTTGGCATTATCTCCTAATTCTGGTGTCCAAGCTTGCTGGTGTATAGCGGTTAAGTTTGATGAAAACGCACGGATAGATTCAGCGGTACCTCTTACGTTAAAGTTGAGCGCTCCCTGAAAATTGGCACTGATACTGATACTCTTGTAACGAACTCCTAAATTGATACCATAAACAGTATTTGGTGTATTCGGATTTCCCGTTACCGACATATCATAGCCATCAATTTTACCATCATTGTTTAAATCGGCATATTTCAAATCGCCCGGTTGTACTGGTACAGCAGTTTTTGGACTACTAGCAATATCATCCGCATTTTTATAATAACCAATGAAAGTATAAGCTCTGATTTGTCCGATACTATTGCCAGTATAAGCTTGGTACGGATACAACGAACTAGGTTCGTCTTGGAAAATAATCTTGTTTTTAGCAACCGAATAATTTCCTTTGATTGAATAAGAGAAACCATTGTGAGTAGGACTTTGGTAACCCAATTCTAATTCAAAACCACGGTTGTTTACTTTACCAATATTTACAGGCGGTAAGCCTTGTCCGAAAATAGCAGAAACCGTTCCACGAGTAGTAAGGATGTCATAACGATTATTATCAAAGAAATCTACACTACCAGTAATTGAGCTATTCAATAATCCGAATTCTAAGGCAACGTCTAGTTTTTTCTCTTTCTCCCAAGTTACGTCGTTGTTGGCAAGTGTTCCTTCAAAAACGCCATTGTAACCATTACTTGAATAACCAAAGTTTGGTTGTACTACGCCGTTACCAGTACCATAGTTTTGCTGATAATAATACGAGAAACCACTTCCCAAAGCATCATTACCCACAATACCATACGACCCACGGATTTTAAGCATGTCAATGGTTTTGTAAATATTGGTTTGTTGGAAGAAAGGCTCTTCAGAGATATTCCAACCTGCCGAAGCCGCTGGGAACAAGCCAAAACGTTTATCACTTACAAAACGGTCAGAACCATTATAGGCAGCATTCAATTGTAATAAATAACGGTTTTTATAATCGTATCCTAAACGACCAGAATATCCTTGGAAGTTGTTTGGAATAAAATTGTAAACGTTATTGCTGTTAGATGCTGTTGTTGAGTTGCGGTTCATCAAAGCCAAACCATAAACGTGGTGAGCTTTGTTAAAAGTTCTATCATAATTCAAGATAAACTGCATATTGAATACTCTTGAAGTACTTCTTGGGTCATACCCGATGAAGAATCTTCTTACTCTATACACGTTAGGGTCACGTGGTTCGTAAGTATCTGTACTTGCATTATAAAGGAAAGATGGAAATTGGTCACGTGTCATACTTCTTGTATAAGCGTAATTGCTAGTGAAAGAAACACGACCTTGAATATTCAAACCTTCCGTAATAAAATTCAATTTCTGTTTAGCCGAACCAATGAAGTTAATATTGCTTTCATTACTTTGACTGTAGCCATAATACGACAAACGGCCAATTACGTTGTTTACGTTATAACTTGGGTTTTCGTTACGGCTCCAAGAACTATATCCTAATGAACCATCTGGATTATAAATCGGATAGGCAAATGGCGCCAAAGTAGCGAAACTACTATAATCATAAAACAAATCGTTATAACCAAATGGGCTACCAACTTGTGGGGTATTTACTTGGGCAAAGTTTCCGTATAAATCCAAACGTAAGTCTAATGTTTTAGTAACACTCATGTCAAGATTTGAACGATAATTATAACGTTGGTGGTAATAATTACTGTTTACGCCTTGTCCTTGACCATAATCTTTCAACATCCCGTCTTGATTCAAGTAACCTACTGAAACAAAGTATTTTACTCTTTCTGTACCACCCGATAAATCAAGGTTGCCTCTGTATTGCTTACTAAAAGTTTTGAATAAAGCTTCTTTCCAGTTCACATTTGGGTGACCGTAAGGGTCAGCTCCACTTTTATACAAGGCTAAATCTTCATCAGAAAAACGAGGTTTGAAAGATGGATTTGGATTAGCGGCATTGTCATTAATTTGTGCTTGGTTGTAAAGTCTAGCACTTTCAGCAGCATCTAAGTAATTTGGGATTTTAGTAGGTTGCGAAAGGGCAGTTTCTACTCTTACCGAAATTTGTGGTGGTCCTGCTTTTCCACGACGAGTTGTAATTACGACTACACCATTGGCACCTCTTACTCCATAAATAGCAGTAGTAGAGGCATCTTTTAAAATGGATAAACTTTCAATTTCGTTCGGGTCAATTCTAGCGAATTGATCATAAGAAAATTCAACGTCATCTACAATAATTAAAGGACGGTTATTCCCATTATATGAACTTACACCACGAATATAAAAGTTAGCGCCATCAGCCCCTGGACGACCAGAAGGTTGTTGTGAGAAAAAACCCGGTAATTTACCAGCCAAAGCGTTTTGTAAACTGGCAGCAGGGTTTTCACGAATTTCACGACCAGAAACTGAACTTACAGAACCTGTTAAAGTAAGTTTTTTCTGTTGTCCAAAACCTACCACGACAACTTCGTCTAAGCTTTTTTCGTCAGTTTCTAAAATAACGTTGAGGGTTGATTTATTCGCAACCAGTACTTCTTGTTGTTTATAACCCAAAGAACGAAAGATTAATACGCCACTTTGTCCTTTTAAGGTAATACGGAACTTTCCATTTTCATCGGTTAAAGTACCATTGGTCGTTTTCCCTTTCTCGAAAACGGATACGCCGGGAAGGGTCTCTTTGGCATCAGCGACAACACCACTGACGAGCTGCCCCTGTGCGTAAAGTGAACCGCTAGTGAAGGCGGTAAGGAATAACAGGATATATATTAGTTTTTTCATAAATTCTAATGAATTTTATTGTGCTTGAGTCAATTTTACCAACCTTCGTTTTGGATTAAACTTGGGTTTTTCAAAGTTTCATCATAAGGAAGCGGCATGTAATAAAGTCTTTTTGTGAAAACCATATTACTGATTTGTACAGGCGAATAATTGAAAGTACCATCTGTTTTAGTGGTAATTTTCATTCCCATCAAAGCACCACTCAAAGCGGTTTCTGCAATTTTCCAGCGACGTAAATCCCAGAATCTATGTTCTTCAAAAGCTAATTCAATTCTACGTTCATTTTGAATTAATGTTCTTAATTCGTCTTTAGTAAGATTTGCCTTGATTCCGTAGCGATTATCCGTTCCAGCTTTAATACCTGCTCTTTTACGAACTTCTATTACTCTTTTTACAGCATCTTCAGTTTTGTCTAGTTCATTCAATGCCTCGGCAGCATTCAAAATAATTTCAGCATAACGGAATAGCGGAAAGTTGTGGCTTTGGTTGGTATAAGTAGTATTGTTAGAAAAATCAGCCATGAATTTTCTGAGATAATAGCCCGTTCTGGTTTGTACTATATTGCCACCCGGTTTATCTTTTCCACCTTCAAAAGTTTCAACACTACGTCTCAACCAAGTTTGTCCGTTGAAGAAAACCGTTAAAGCCAAACGTGGGTCACGGTCTTTATAAGGACTTTGTGGTGCATAACCAGAAAGAGGATTATTGATGTCTAAACCATTATTCATCGGGAAAGCATCTACCAAATTTTGTGTTGGACTCGTCAAACCTTGGCTAGCTGCTGGTGAACCATATCCCATTGGTGCGTTCAAAGTTTCGATAGAAGTATTATTTCCAACTTGTTTTGCAAGAATAATTTCCGTGTTTTTCTTCACCGTGAAAATATTGTTGTAAGAAGCCTGCAAAGCGTAATAGTTCAAATTAATCAATTCGTTGTTTGCATCAAGTGCTTTTTGCCAACGAGTAGCATCATAAGTAGCGTAGCCATTTAATGTTTTCAAATTAGCATTTGTACTTACGCCACCACCATTGAATAATGGACTAGCCGCATACAATAACAAACGAGACTTCAATGCAATGGCTGCACCTCTTGGTACTTTTCCCCAGTTATTATCTGAAACAGGTTCAGGAGTTAGATTGCCTTTGATGGCGTCACATTCACTTACGATATAGTTTACACATTCTTCGAAGGTATTTCTTGGCAAAGCCAAATTATCTTCAATCGTGAATACTTTATCGGCAATTAAAGGAACGCCACCATATCTTTTCAGCAATTCGAAATAGAGGTAAGCTCTTATAAATCTAGCTTCGGCTTTCCAAGTAACAATACTTGCTGGCGTAGCAGGCACTTTATCAATATTGGCTAAGAAGATATTTACTCTTCTGATTCCCGCATAGCTATTTCCCCAATATGGGTCTGGGTTGTTCAATACGCTGATGATTCCGTTGGTATAATATTCAACAGAGCGGTTGACTCTTGAAGGAAGTGCATCGCCAGCACCAGCGTCTAGGAAATCGCCACCAACTCGGTTGAAACCCGTTGGGATATAATTGTAAATATCATTCAAGAAGAAAACTGCCAACGTAGCATTTTTATCTTGTTCATCCCAAACCAAATCCTCTTTAATCCAATCACGAGGTTCGGTTTCTACTCTTTCACAGCCCGTCCACGACATCGACAGCACCAGTAAAAGAAGGCTTGTATATAATTTTTTATTCATTTTTTTCAGAAGTTTGGAATTGTGTGATGTGAATATTCTCACAAAAATCTCAGGATTATTCGCCTAGGCTTACAATTTTAAATTCACACCAAAATTGATAAGTCGTTGAACAGGATAATTACTTTGATAGCTTTCTGGGTCAATCGATTTATCTTGATTGAACGTAAATACATTGACTGCATTGGCAAAGAATCTTACCGAATTCACGTTGATTTTACCCACCAATTTCGTTGGTAAAGTAAAGCCAACTTCGATGTTTTTCAAGCGAACATAATCTCCAGAACGTACCCAATAAGATGAAGTAGCCTGATTATACACATTTGAACCAATCCAAAGACGTGGATAAGTAGCATCTGTATTGGTTGGAGTCCAACGGTCTAAATGTTGTTCAAATGCTTGACCGAATCCACCATTTTGGAAAGCGAAAGTAGAAGCATTATTTAAGTAAATGTTTCTGTTGGCAACTCCTTGTACCAAAGCAGAGAAATCAAATGCTTTCCAGCTAAAACCTAAACTTGCTCCGAAAGGAATCACTGGTTTTGTATTACCGATTGCCGTTTGGTCTAATTGGTTAATAAGCCCATCATTGTTAAGGTCTTTGTATTTAATATCACCTGCTTGTGGTGTATAACCAATAATACTTGGTGCGTTAGTGGCTTCTGCTGTAGTTTGGAATAAACCATCTGCTTGATAACCGAATGCTTGTCCTACTCGCTGACCAGTACGTTGCATCCAAGCAAAAGGCTGATTCACTTCGTCAAAATACAATACTTTTGATGATTGAACACCTGCATTTACTGTAGCATAAATACTTATATTTTTGATGTTCTTTTGATATAAAAGTTGTACATCTAAACCTGAGTATTGATTTTGTCCGATGTTTTCGTTTGGATAAGTATTTCCTAATAAAGCCGTGTTACGTCCACGTTGCATCAACAAATCGTAGTACTTCATGTGATAATACTCGAAAGTAAAACCTAATTGTTGATTGAAAAGCGAACCTTGAAGTCCAACATTCAACTTATTAGCTTTTTCCCAAGTGATGTTTGCATTGGCAATTGGTTGTTCAGTAATTGAAGTATTTGAACCAGCACCTGTACCAAAAAACGCACTGTTGCTATCGAAATATCTTTGGATGTACGAGAAGTAACCCGGATTGTCATTACCCGTTTTTCCATAAGAACCATATAATTTCAAGTACGAAAGCCATTCTTGAGATTTCAAGAAATCTTCTTGACTGATGTTCCAAGCTAAACCAACCGATGGGAAGAAACCATATTTAGTTCTGCCGCCATCTGGATAACGGTTAGAACCATTCAAACCAAAAGCCATTTCAAGAATATACTTTTTTGAATAGTTATAGCTGAATCTTCCTGAAGTTCCAGTAAAAGTCAAAGGCAAATCTGAACCTGCTACTGAATTCTGACGGTTCGCTAAAAGTAAACCAGTGAAACCATGCTCGTTGAAAGTACGGTCATAACCTAAAGTCAATTCCAAATAGTCTGAACGTCCTTGATAATCAATTCCGTTTCCATTGGCTTGGTCGCTGTTTGCACCAAATTGTTGATAGCTTGCTACGCCAGTAGGAGAAAGATTTCTTTGAAAAACAGCAAATGTTTTAGCACGGAAGATATTTTCAGAAAGCGTTGCATAATATGACCCTGTAGCTTTTACCCATAACCCTGTTGTTATTTCATCCAAAGTTCTTTTCAAGTAAAAATCAGCCAACATATCTCTTTTGAAATTCTGTTGATAACCAGAACCAACCGTTTGTGCCCAAATATTACTTTGGAATTGTTGAGAACCACCGTAAGAATTATCTGGATTATAAACAGGATAAGCATTGTTTGGCGTATTCATGATAGAATTAAGAATAGAACTTGTGCTATAACCAGCATCATTGCCATTCAAAATTCTTCCTAATAAATAAATACCGCCTGATAGTTTTGGGTTTAATTGTAAATCAACATTCGAACGAAGTGTGTATGATTTAAAATTGTTGTTAGTACTGTAGGCATTAATATCGCTTTGTTTCAATAAGCCTGTTTGATTGATGTGGTCGAACGAAACAAAGTATTTCGAGAAACTATTCCCGCCACTCGCACTAAAAGTATAGCGGTCTTGTCTTGAAGAAGAATTCAATACTTGGTCTCTCCAATTTACATCTGGATATAAATATGGGTCTGAACCAGACTGATAACCTTGTAAAGCTTGTTCAGAATACACAGGAGGTAAACCATCATTTTTCAAAGCTTCATTATACAAAGTAGCATAATTGAAAGAATTGAGTGCTTTCGGAAAACGCAATGGTTGTTGAATGGCAGTTTGTGCAGTGAACGACATTCTCGCAGTATTTGGATTTCCCTTACGAGTTGTAATTACTAAAGCACCGTCAGAGCCACGCACACCCATCATGGCAGTAGAAAGCGCATCTTTCAAAACAGTAACTGACTCGATTTCTTCAAGGTCAAAAACGGTTAATTGACGAGGAATACCATCGATAATAACCAACGGACTTTGATTTCTTAAGGAAATACTTGTGCCATCAAAGCCGGGCTGACCAGTAAACTGATTAGTGCTAATACCAGCCAACCTACCAGACAAAGCACTGATGACCGAAGTAACAGCTGACTTCTGTAAGTCACTATTGAAAACCGCTTGAGAAGACGTTGCCGTCAAATCACTTTGCACGCTAGTATTGAACAGGCGACGAAGTGGTTTTGAACGAAGTACCGCTGGGTTTTTACTGCTAAGGATAATAATTGGCGAAACTTTATCTCCAACTACATAATCCATAATTTTTGTACCCGATGCAGAGATTTCTAATTTATCTCCTTTCTTCGCTCCAATTGTTAGCGAACCTGCAGCATCTGTACTTGCTTTGAGTCCTTTGGTTTTGTTGTTAATGCTGATATTTGCCAAAGGCTCTTCGTTTTCGTCAATGATAATGGGCGAAAACACTTCCAGCTCAGTTGTTTTAGGTTCGTCGGACTGAGCCACCATCAACATCGCATTAAACACTAGCATTGTCGTCAAGGCAATCCTACACAAAGGAAACCAGTAGAGACTGCGTTTACGTAGAAATTTTATCATAGTTTTGTTTTTTTGAATTTTTGCAATGGGGTTTTATGAATACTCATAGTTAGTGAAAAAAGGAATGAAGTTTGAACTACATTTTATCAAATATTAAATTTGAATAATGCAAAACTAAACAATAGAATTTAGCCAATAGGGTGTTTTTTTCGTATAAAAAGGGGGTTAAAATCACACATTCTAAATCTTGTTATGCCTTTACAATCATTTCAGGCAATAAATCAGCGTAGAACTATCGCAAGTATTATTTTGATTAATTCCTTAATCGTTTTTCGACCAAGCGAATAAGTTGAAGCTCTTTTAACTTTTATGGCTTATTTGAGGAGAACTTTTTGCTATTCCCCTTTAGTATGATAAACTTTGCAGGATTTCGGATATAGGATTTCGGTCATCGGATGTCAGCTTTCAGTCATCGGATTTTTTATTAAAACAATCTATGAAATAAAGCTCAACACTAGATGACCGAAATTCGACATCCGAAAGCTGACATCAGAAATCCAAAATTCCAAGGATTGAATTACATATTTATGAAGTGCATTTTTTTTAACATATTCTTAACCATTACGCTAGTTTCCAAGCTTAGTTTGGCGCAAGTAAATACTGCAAAATTTCGTTTTGAACACCTCACCGTAAATGATGGTTTGCCTCACAGCGATGCCATGTTTGTGGTACAAGACCATGCAGGTTTTATCTGGACAGGTACTAATAATGGTATCAGCCGTTATGATGGTTATGAACTCAAGAAGTACGATATGCCCGTGAATCCAGACAATGGTTTACCGAGTAATCGTATTCATACTTTACATGTCGATAGCAAAGGACGTTTGTGGATTGGTGCTGAAAGTGCAGGCGTAAGTTTACTGGATGTTAATCACGAACGAGTAGTAAATATTACAGAAAAAGCGAATACCAACATTAATAAAGCATTGCTAAAAACACTGAGAGTATCAGATGTTGTGACGATTTCATCGGATGCTTGGGGACGTATTTGGGTGGGGACAAGTAAAAATGGTTTATTTGTCTTGAAAGTAAATGATGAGAACGAACTTGTAAGTATTCAACAAATTACGCTTAATCAAAAAACGTCCTATAGAGTTGCTAATATTATTTGCGATAAAGATGGCTATGTTTGGATTGCTACTCGCTCGCAAGGTTTGTGGTATGTTTTACCAAAAAGTTCAACGATTCATCGTTCAACATTAAAGGCAGATTATATTAGAGCTTTACATATTGATACTAAAGGAGACCTCTGGTTGGCGACAAGCGAACAACTTTATTGGGTGAGTAAAGTCAAAAGATTGACATCAAAAAGCTATGAAGCAACATTAGGTAACATCTCAGAGATTGAATGTATTTTCCTTGATTCGTTTAACCAACTTTGGGTTGGTACAAATTATGGATTACACTTTTGGTCACCGAAAAACCCTTTGAAAAAAGGAGAACTACCAATTGATATTCAGAAATCAAGTACTTTTTTACCTTTAGATGACGACCCAAATAGCATCAATTCTGGCAGAATTCACCAAGTATTTGAAGATAATAATCATACGCTTTGGTTGGCGGCATCAGCAGGTGGACTCAATCGTGTGAATTTGCGCCGTAAACCATTTTATAATTTACAGCGACAGTTTTCGCAACATCCTACTTTGCCCAATAATTATATCAACTGTATTCGCAAGGATATTAAAGAGAATTGGTTGTGGATTGGTACTCGTAACGGTTTTTCAAAATACGATTTAACGACACGAACCTACCAAAATTTTATGAGTAGGGATTTGTCGGGTGATGCTACTGGCGTTGACGTTTCTGCTTTTCATCAAAGTAATGATGGAACACTTTGGGTAGGAACAAGATATTTGGGCATTACTAAAATTAAAGATGGAAACAGGCAACATTTTGTACAAATTGCTCCAGATTTAACCTTTTATAATACCAGTATTGAAAGCATTGTAGAAGACCGCTTCGGTACGATTTGGATAGCTACTTTTGAACTAGGCTTACTTCGTTTAGACAAAGAAGGTAAACTAATTGAACGCTATTGGGGAGCAGAAAATCCTTTGAAGAGTAATCAATACACTTTTTTAATGTATGATTCAACCAAAGATGTTTTATGGGCAAGTACTCGTGATAAAGGCATTTTAAAGATTAAAGTACAAGAAAAAGGCGTGAAGCTGTTGAACAAATTTAGTTATGATGCCAACAATAAAAATACTTTAAGTGGAAATTACGCTTGGCCGATTTTAAAAGACAAGTATAACAATATTTGGGTAGGAACGATTGGAGGTGGTTTGAACAAAATATCGACCAATGCAAAAGGTGAAGATATTGTTCAAAGAATCAATTTGCCGTATCCGAATATAGAAAGTTTACAAGACGATGCCGAAGGGAATATATGGATTGCTGGTGATGGCTTGCTGAGATATAAACCTTCGTCGGGGCAATGGTTGCATTATGATGTGGCAGATGGTTTACAAAGTAATTCTTTTAAAGTAGGTGCTTCAACCAGAGATGCCGATGGAATGCTGTATTTTGGCGGTATTCGTGGACTTACTTATTTTAATCCCTTGGCGATTCGTCCAGATTCCAAGGCAGCTGCGGTGCGCCTGACTGATTTCAAAATTTATAATAAACCTGTACAAATTGGAGAAGAAATTAATGGTAGAGTAGTACTTGAAAAACCACTAGACCAAACGAAAAGTATTACTATTAAAGACCGTGAGAATGATTTTTCAATCGCCTTTGTCGGATTGAATTATAATAACCCACAAAAAAATATTTATGCTTATCAACTTCAAGGCTATAATAAAAACTGGGTTTATACAAGTTCAAAACAAAGAACAGCCAGCTTTGCTAACCTTTCAGCAGGGGAATATACTTTGGTCGTAAAAGCCTATAATGGTGAAGGGAAATGGTCAAAAGCTCCAGTTATTTTGAATATCACCGTATTGCCCCCTTGGTACAAAACTTGGTGGGCTTATACTTTATATACTTGCTTGCTTGTAAGTGCATTTATTATGTATCGTCGGGCAAGTTTGGCTCGCCAAGCTTTGGAAAATACCTTGGCTTTAGAAAAATTCAAAGTAGAAAAAGAGAAGGAAATCACTGATTTAAAACTCCGTTTTTTCACAAATGTTTCTCATGAATTACGCACGCCACTTACTTTGATTCTTGGTCCGATGGAAGAATTAATGTCGATTGAAACCAAAATGAAGGATAAAATCGTATTAATGCACCAACAAACTCGTAAATTATTAGACCTCGTCAATCAATTATTAGATTTCAGAAAAGTAGAATCTGGTCATGTTTCCTTGCGAGCCACACAAGGAAATATCTTGCATTTTATTCAGGAAATCTTCTTGATTTTTAAACTGAAAGCGGACGAATGCCATTTTGATTATGCGATGAGTATTCCTGCCGAACCTATCAATATGTATTTTGATTGGAGTAAATTAGAAATTATTCTGACCAATTTACTCTCAAATTCCTTTAAATATACGCCAGAAGGTGGCAAAATTAGGATTGCCGTTTCGATGATTGGTTCGCCAGAAGCAGATGCTATTTTTGAAGATAAAAAACTGAAAGATAATTACTTAGAAATCAGTGTACAGGATTGGGGAATGGGCATGAAGGCAGATGAAATTGATAAAATCTTCGACCCTTATTTTCAGGCATCACATACCGAAACCATGAAAATTATGGGAACGGGCATCGGTTTATCATTAGTAAAACAATTTGTAGAAGCACATGCTGGCGAAGTTTGTGTGAAAAGTGCAGTAGGAGAGGGAACAAGTTTCTTGCTAAAACTCCCTTTTGGAAAGACTCATCTTGCTGTTCATGAAATTCATACAGAAGGGGTTGAACTGAAAAAAGTAACAGTGAATACGCCCGAACCAGTAATTGAAAATATTGATTTAGAAAAAATACCTGTAAAAGTACCGCATACTACTCGGATTTTAATTGTTGAAGACAATGAAGAATTACGTTTGTACTTACAACAACTTTGCGAAGCAAATTATGAGGTTTTTACCGCAGTAGATGGACTAGACGGTTGGGAAAAAACCTTGCAACTTTTACCAGATTTGGTGATTAGCGATGTAATGATGCCAATCAGCGATGGTTTGGAATTATGTCGAAAAATCAAGCAACATCCTAAAACCACACATATTCCTGTGATGCTTTTAACGGCAAGAGTAGCGGCTGTTCATGAATTAGAAGGCTTAGAAACTGGCGCAGATGAATATATGTCTAAACCATTTAACCCGCTGATTTTGAGTGCTAAAATCTTGACGATACTTCAAAGTAGATTGTTACTAAGAGAGTATTATCAACGACAATTATTGCTTGAACCAACGCAAGTTGATATTCCAGATGAAACCAAACAATTGCTAGAAAAAGCAATGGCAATTATTGAAGATAATCTGAGTGATTCTGATTTTAATGTACAAGTATTGGTACGAGAAATGGGCATGAGCCAATCAGCTTTTTATCGTCAAATTAAAGCCATTACAGGTCAATCGGTTGTTGAATTTATTCGTGATATTCGCTTGAAACGTGCTGCACAATTATTGAGTACTGGTAATTTACGGGTTTCTGAAGTAGCGATGATGGTTGGAATTGAAGATATCAAATACTTCCGAAAAATGTTTCAAGGAATTTATAACATGCCACCGTCAGAATACGCCAAACTTCAGCGTGGAAATGTGGGATAAAAAATATGAATAACAGATATTGAATAGCATAATCAATTCATGCAATAATATCGTTCATTTTAAGTAGAGGAACAAAAAATTTAAGGTATTATATCTAAGGATAAAACTCGTAGCGGCAACCCTTGCGGTTGCCGATTGATAAAGTAAGAGATAAGAAATGGCAACCGCAAGGGTTGCCACTACATGTAATTTTTTCTATTAGCATTAGTAGTAAATTTCAATTACTTCAATTCAGAATTTTTACCCTCCTTTTTGACGAAAATCCCCCCTTCTAAAACTCCAATCTCTTCATAGTTTTGTACAAAGTAATTTTATCCAATTCAAACGTATTAGACAATGAGAGTTTCTGCAAATGTGCTACTATTGGCAATGACTATTTTGCTAGGTTGCCAAACACAAAAAGGAAGTATTAGTAAAAAAGAACAAGCCTTTCAACCGGGAAGTATCTGGAATGATAATAATGGTGAAGTAATTAACGCCCACGGTGGTGGAATTTTATACATCAACAAAACCTATTATTGGTACGGTGAAAAAAGAGGAAAAAGTGCTTCGGAAGGCGTTGCGGTTTATTCTTCTAAAGATTTATATCGTTGGAAAAACGAAGGAATTGCTTTGGCAAAATCGAACGATCCAAACAGTGAAATTGCCGTTGGGGGTTTAGTGGAGCGTCCAAAAGTAATTTACAATGCCAAGACCAAGAAGTATGTAATGTGGTTTCACTTAGAATTACCGAATAAAGGATATAGTGCCGCCAGAGCAGGCGTAGCCATCAGTGACAAAGCCACAGGACCATTTGTATATTTAAAAAGTTTTCGCCCGAACGGCCACATGTCAAGAGACATGACGCTTTATGTGGACGAAGACGCTACAGCCTATCACATTTACTCCGCTCGTGAAAACTACGATTTGCGCATTACAAAATTGACAGACGATTATTTATCTGCTACCACAGACGATACTTTACTTTTCAGTAATCATAGAGAAGCACCAGCAGTATTCAAAAAAGATGGGTTATATTATTTAATTACAAGTGGGTGTACGGGTTGGGCGCCTAATAAGGCCAGTTTACACACGGCAACATCTTTGTTTGGTCCTTGGAAATTGGTTGAAGACCCAATGAATGGGCCTTTGGCGGAAAAAACTTTCAATGGACAATCAACCTATATTTTACCAATTGCAGGGAAAAAAGATGCCTTTGTTTTTATGGCTGATAAATGGAATCCGAAGGATTTGAAAGATAGTCGATACCTTTGGTTACCGATACAATTCAAAGATGGTAAGCCGTTGATTACTTGGCAAGATTCTTGGAAATTGGATACTTTTAATCAGTAATTAAACAGCAAGTTTTTACCTTTAATACCTCAACTATGAAATACTTTTTTGTCTCTGTCATTACTTTTTTATCATTCTTTGCTTCAGAAGCTCAAGATATAGCCGTTCAAAAGAAATGGCTTAAAGAAGGTTATAAACTTGCTTGGTCGGATGAGTTTGACAAAGATGGCACTCCCAATCCAGCAAATTGGTCTTATGAAAAAGGCTTTGTCCGTAACCATGAATTACAATGGTATCAGCCAGATAATGCTTTTTGCGAAAATGGATATTTAATCATTGAAGCAAGAAGGGAGCAAAAGCCAAATCCCAATTATGTAGAAGGCAGTAATGATTGGCGAAAAAAACAGCCAATGATAGATTTTTCATCTACTTGTATGATTACTGCGGGCAAAAAAACGTGGCAGTATGGAAGATTTGAATTTAGAGCAAGAATTGATATTAGTCAAGGAGTGTGGCCAGCTTGGTGGACTTTAGGAGTCGATAAAAACTGGCCAGCCAATGGCGAAATAGATATGATGGAATTTTACCGAGGTAAAGTGCTTGCCAATATCGCTTGTTTGTCCGCCAACAAGCAAGCCGAATGGCATAGTAATACCTTTCCTGTTGATTCGCTAGGAGGAGCCAATTGGGCTGCTCAATTTCATGTGTGGCGAATGGATTGGGAGAAAGATTATATCGCTTTGTACCTCGACGACCAGCTTTTGAACAAAGTACCTATGAGTGTTTTAGTCAATAAAGATGGTTCGGGTTTTAATCCTTTTCAGCAACCGCACTATATGTTATTGAATGTCGCAATTGGTGGAGACAACGGTGGTAACCCATACAGAAGCACTTTCCCTAGCCGCATGGAAGTAGATTATGTTAGGGTTTATCAGAAAGAGTAAAATTAAGAAAATAAATAAAAGCTTTCAGGGATAAAAAGATTGCTCAAGCCTTTTTATCATTATGGTGTGACTTCATCATATCCTAATGAAAGCTCGCCTTACGTGTGAACACAGTACAAAAGGAGTAGAAATTGTATTTATCTTCGCTTTTGAGTTAAAATCAAACCATTTAACTTTTAAATATTCATCATGTTCAAAAAAATATTACTTGTTTGTGCTTTTGTGTTGCCTTTTGGCGTTGAAGCTCAACAAAAAACTAATGACGACCGTGCATTCTGGTTACAACATCTTGATAAATTAGCGAAACCAATTTTACATAGTTTGGCAAATGATAGCCTTAGGATAGTCATGCCCAAGACAATGTCAAAATTTATTGATAATCCGAATACTCGTAAAGAAGTAGCTTATTTAGAAGCTTTTGGTCGATTAATGTGTGGCATTTCTCCTTGGTTAAATCTGGAAGGAGGTTCTCCTAAAGAAATAGCTTTAAGAAATCAATATAGAAATTATGCTTTGAAAGCCGTTGCCAATGCGGTAAATCCTAACGCAAAAGACTATATGTCTTTTGAAAAAGGCGGGCAACCTTTGGTAGATGCTTCTTTTTTAGCTTTGGCTTTTGTGAGATGTCCGTGGTTATGGGAACACCTTGATACCCAAACCAAAGACCAAGTAGTAAAAGCATTTTTAGCCACAAGAAATGTTAGAGCGGGTTTTTCTAACTGGATTTTGTTTTCGGGAATGATAGAAACCTTTTTCTGCAAATATGGCTATCCTTGGGACTCAATGCGTATTGAATATTGCTTCCGCCAATTTGAACAATGGTATGTTGGCGATGGCGTTTACTCTGATGGTCCTCCTTATCACTGGGATTACTACAATAGTTATGTTATTCATCCATATTTAGCCAATATGGTGAAAGAATTAAGTCCGAAAACAGGCGCATTTAACTGGACAGCTGAAAAAATTAGAGTAAGAAACGAACGCTTTGCCGTTATCCAAGAAAGATTAGTGAATAGCGATGGGTCTTTTCCTGTTACTGGGCGCTCTATTGTATATCGTGGCGCTGCATTTCACCATTTGGCAGATATTGCTTGGCGAAAAGCTTTACCAAAAGAGTTAAGTCCTGCACAGGTGCGCTCAGCTTTAACGGCTATTATCAAAAAAACGACAGAAAGCCCAAGTACTTTCACTTCTGATGGTTGGTTGACGATTGGTTTATACGGTTCACAACCAGATTTGGCAGATGTTTATATTACCACAGGCAGTTTATATCTCTGTGCGAATATTTTATTGCCATTAGGTTTACCAGAAACAGATGAATTTTGGAGTAGCCCAGCTACGAAATGGACATCACAAAAAGTATGGTCGGGCGAGGCTGTTTTGGCAGATCATGCCATTGAATAAGTAAGTATTTAGTTAAACCTATAAGGATTTACAAGATTGTCTAATAATGAGAATCTTAATTTCAAATCCTTATAGGTTTATATTCTCAATCATTAATTCCTACTACTTAGAAATTAATGATTGAATATTATAAACTCAGTTTCATGAATTGTAAAAAAGGATTAATTACCTTATTGTTTTGTAGTCTTGTCTTTTTTGCAAAAGGACAAGAGAAAATAGCAGTGTTAGAAGTAGGAGAGGGCTGGGCGAAAAATTCAGTCAATGCGGTTATTTTTCGTAAAAACTCTTTGGTTTCTTTTAAAAATTACCAGTTTATTGCCTATTACGATGCCGATGCTTTTGTGGTTTTAGGGAAAAGAAAACAAGGAAAAAATACTTGGGAATTACAGAAAACCAATTTTAAAGGCAATGCCAGCGATGCCCATAATTCCATTTCTATCATGGTAGATGGCGATGGTTTTTTACATCTTTCTTGGGATCATCATAATAATGCTCTTCGTTATGCCGTCAGTAAAGCACCTTTTTCATTGATGATGGGAGAGAAGCAAAGCATGACAGGACGCACAGAAAGCAATGTTACTTATCCAGAATTTTATCGATTACCCAACGGAAATCTTTTGTTTTTCTACCGAAATGGTGCTTCTGGAAAAGGCAATTTGGTCATGAATCAATATGATTTAAAAACCAAAAAATGGTCGATGGTTCAAGAAAACCTGATTGATGGTGAAGGTAAAAGAAATGCTTATTGGCAAGCTTGTTTAGATAGTCAGGGTACAATTCACCTTTCTTGGGTTTGGCGAGAAAGCGCTGATGTAGCCAGTAATCACGACATGGCTTATGCTCGTTCAAAAGATGGTGGAAAGACTTGGGAGAATTCTCAAGGTCTTGCTTATCAATTACCAATCACCGCTCAAAATGCAGAATATGCCTGTAAAATTCCTCAGAAAAGTGAGTTAATTAATCAGACCTCAATGGTGGCGGATGCTGAGGGAAATCCCTACATCGCTACTTATTGGCGACCAGCCAATGAAAGCGTTCCGCAGTATCATGTTATTTATTTAGCCAATCAACAATGGCAAGTAAGTAATCTTGGTTTTAGAAAAACACCTTTTAGTTTAAGTGGTGTCGGTACAAAACGCATTCCAATTTCAAGACCACAAATTTTGGCTTGGTCGTCGAAGAAAAATACTTTATCTGCCATGCTGATTTTCAGAGATGCCGAAAGAGGCGATAAAGTTTCTACTGCGATAACGACAGATTTAAGTAAAGGCAATTGGCAAATTAAAGATATTAGCGAAACCTCAGTAGGTTCGTGGGAGCCAACTTACGATACTGAACTTTGGCAAAATAAAGGCGATTTACATCTTTTTGTAGAAAAAGTAGATCAAGCTGATGGCGAAGGGAAAGTAAATATTCCAGCCCAAAAAGTACAAATATTAACATGGAAGGCTGTCAAAAAAATCAAGAGGAAAGAACAGAATAAGTAGTCGAAGTATTCAGAAGGATTTAGTTAAACCTATAGGGATTCAATAATTGTCTAACAATAAGAGAGCTTTAACCTCAAATCCTTATAGGGTTATATTCTAATACTTATATAAAATAAACGATGTTTTGGGGAATTGATTACAAAATATAAATATTCACAATTCATCATTCACAACTCAAAATTCAATCACAAAAAACATGAAACAATTTTTTCGCATTGCTATCAATACGGTAATGATTTGCTTGATGGCTTGGTCGCTTGCTACGGCACAAACAAGTAAATCGCACCCTAAAAGAGCGGCTTTATTAAAAACTATCAATCAGAATTTCAAAGATGCGGGCAAACAATATAAAGTATTGATGAGTAATCTTCCGCAAGATAAATTCCCGAAAACATATTTCCCTAAAACTGGTAAATACGAATTTAGTGGTTCTGATTGGTGGTGTAGTGGTTTTTATCCCGGTTCATTATTGTACATTTATCAGCAAACAAAAGATGCTGAACTGCTAAAAGAAAACAATCGTATTTTAGGCGTTTTAGAAAAAGAGAAATTCAATACCACCACACACGATTTGGGTTTTATGATGTATTGCAGTTTTGGAAATGCCAAAGACATCGCTCCAAAACCTGAGTACAAAGATATTTTGATTCAAAGTGCAAAATCTTTGGCTACCCGTTTCAATCCAACGGTTGGTTGTATCAAATCTTGGGATTCAAAAAAAGGGGATTTCTTAGTAATCATTGATAACATGATGAACCTAGAATTACTTTTCTGGGCAACCAAAGTAACAGGTGATTCTACTTATTATAAAATTGCGGTGACACATGCTAACACGACGATGAAAAATCACTTCCGTCCAGATTATAGTTCTTATCATGTAATTAACTATAATGCAACAACTGGTGGTGTGCAACAAAAGAAAACTGCTCAAGGTTATGCAGACGAATCTGCTTGGGCTAGAGGACAAGCTTGGGGATTGTATGGTTATGCAGTAATGTATCGTGAAACGAAAAACCCAATTTATTTAGAACAAGCAAAAAATATTGCAAAATTTATCTTAACGCATCCAAACATGCCAGCTGATAAAGTACCTTATTGGGATTTTAACGCACCAAATATTCCAACAGCTTTGCGTGATGCTTCGGCGGCTTCGGTAATGGCTTCGGCTTTGTTGGAATTGAGTGGTTATGTAGATAAAAACCTGGAAAAAGATTATATCAAAAATGCAGAAGCAATGATTTACTCATTGTCGAATGCACCGTATAAAGCAGCAATTGGCACAAATGGAGGTTTTTTAATTGAACATTGTGTTGGTCACATTCCGCAGAATACTGAAGTGGACGTGCCTTTAACCTATGCAGATTATTATTTCTTAGAAGCTATGAAGCGTTATAAAGAGCTTAAATAGTGGCTTAATTGCTTGCTCGTGAGACACGAGCAAGGGCATAATGACAAGCTTTGAGAGATGAGCCTTGAGGTTTTATTTTTGTACGATTTATGTTACAAAATAAAATTTCAAGGCTCAACTATGTAAACAATGATGGTTGTAAAAATGCTCAAATCCTATCACTCACAGCTTAAAGCTAAAAACATGATAAAAAAAATATTACTACTCTCTTGTTTATTGGGGGTCAGTATTCAATCCATGAAAGCGCAAAAAACTGGAAACAATAACCCAATCATCCCAGATTTAATTGCCGACCCAAGTATTGTTCAGTTTGGAGATACTTTTTATTGCTATGCCACAACCGATGGCTACAATGCGGGTTTAGCCACAGCAGGGCCTCCAGTACTTTGGTCGTCGAAAGATTTAAAGAACTGGTCATTCAACGGTTTTTATTTTCCAGCTGCCGAAAAGCAATTATTTTGGGCACCAAGCTATCCTGTAAAAGTAAAAGACAAGTATTATTATTATCCAACGGTCAATCATGATATTTATGTAGCTGTTGCCGATTCTCCTGCGGGGCCTTTTACATTGCCCAAAGGCGATTTTAGTAAAGAAAATACTTTTCCTTTGTTAAAAATGGATGCACCAAAGGGTACAAAAGGCATTGATGCAGAAGTATTTATCGACGACGACCAAAAACCATATCTTTTCTGGGCACAGCGTGGTGTTGGGCGATTGAATCCTGATATGATTAGTTTGGATACGGCTTCTATCGTAAAAATTTCTACCAAAAGAGGTGGTTATTCCGAAGGACCAATTGTATTTAAACGCAAAGGAATTTATTATTACCTCTATACTTTAAGCGGTCACGAAAACTATGTATATGCTTATCAGTATAGTAAAGTTTCGCCTTTTGGGCCATTTATTTATCCAGAAGAAGACATCATTGCCAAAACTGATGTAAAAGAACAGATTTATGGTCCGGGACATGGAAACGTATTCCACATCAAGGATGATTATTATTTTACTTATCTGGAATTTGGACGTTCAAGTACGAACCGACAAGCATGGATTGATAAAATGGAATTTAATGAAGATGGCACGATTAAGCCAATTCGATTGACTAACAAAGGCGTTGACCCTTTTCCATCTTTAGTAAAAAATGAAGTAACGATACAATCTGCCGAAGCGTCTTCTACTTTGCCAGAATTTAAAGTACCTTATGTGAAGGATAAAACCATTAACAGAACGGAAACGTATTCGGCACAAAATGCTTTTGACGGTTCGAATGGAACAAGATGGTTGGCAGAAACAAAAGATAGCACTGCTACTTTTACGGTGAATTTAGGGAAGAAAACAGCGATTAAAAAAGTAGCATCTTACTTCGTAAAACCAACGGCTGGACATGCTTATGAATTAACTTATTCGGTTGACGGGAAAAATTGGAAGCCTTATGGTGGTCATGCAGAAATAAAAGTACAGTCTCCCCATATCGACGAGCGAAGTGTAAAAGCACAATATTTAAAACTGACATTCTTGAAAGGAACTCCAGGTTTGTGGGAATTTAAAGTTTATAAATAGCTTGAATTTATATTTGAAGTATGAGTCATACAGAATTTTCTCATCAAGGAGTGAGTTTTGGGTGTTTTGTAGTTATTATCGCCTTGTCCTTACTTTTCTTTTCTTGATAAAAGAAAAGTAACAAAAGAAAATCAAGAATTCCTAAACTCGCTCCGCTCAAACAGTAGGAATTCGTTGCCCATCAATCAAAAAAAGCGGTCGGAAAACTAATGTTGACTGCTTTTTTGATTTTAAAATTCCGAATGACTCATTTTTAATGACTTTAATATTTTGTCATTTTTCAAGCAAATCATTTGTCAGCGATTCTCTAAATATACATTTTTGCGGTTTTCTTCGGTTTTTAGGTCAAAAAAGATACTTGAAGTATCTCAATACATACTTCAAGTATATCACGAGATACTTTTTACCGCAAAATACCGCAAAAAAGTATCTCGTGACATGCTTTTAGTATCTCTCGACATACTAAATCCCGCAAAATACCGCAAGAAAATATCTCTGGAGATACTTTGAGTATATCGTGTGATACTCAGAGTATCTTTAAGCTTTATCAAGGTATCAGCTTTGTTTATCATTTGTAAAAATGATTTTTTTCTCTTTGCTTAGCGTAATATTAACATTCAAAGTCCTGCTTACCAAAATATCATCAATCATCAACAAAAAACCTTAGCAATGATTTACAAAAATCTATTATTATCAGCACTGTTAGCTTGCGGATTATCCGTTTATGGACAGCAAAATCAGTATTTAACGGTATCAAAAGACGTTAAAAAAGTAGGACTTAGTGAGGCAGGAGCTTCATTTTTAGCACAACTTCCGTTACATTGTATCCAAACTGAGTACCCGAACAAGCCTAATCATACCATAGAAACGGCTCAAGAAGTAGCATTGAGTCCGAAACAATTGCATCCTTCTTTTTATGGTTGTTTAGATTGGCATTCTTCTGTACATGGTCATTGGATGTTGGTGAAAATTCTCAAGACTTATCCCAATTTACCTGAGACACAGCAAATAATAGCCATGCTGGAAAATAGTTTTTCTCCTGAAAATCTACAAAAAGAAGCGGATTATTTTAGTCAGTACAAACTTGCCAAAGGTTTTGAACGAACTTACGGTTGGGCTTGGGTGCTGAAATTGGATGAAGAATTATTGACTTGGGATAGCCCGATGGCTAAACGTTGGCACAAAAGTTTACAACCTTTGACACAAGTAATTGTACAACGTTGGATGGAATACCTGCCCAAACAGACTTATCCAAACCGAACTGGCGTGCATCCCAATACTGCTTTTGGGATGGTTTTCGCATTGGACTGGGCAAGAGCAACTAAAAATATTGCTTTTGAACAACTATTAGTACAACGTAGCAAAGACTATTATTTCAAAAATAAAGCCGTTGCCGCTATACTTGAACCCGATGGAACAGACTTCCTTTCGCCCAGTCTTGAAATTGCAGATTTGATGCGAAGAGTATTAACTCCACAAGCATTTACAAAATGGTTTAATCAATTTTATACTGCCGAAGGACTAAAAAATGTACTACAATTGCCCATCGTAAGTGACCGTTCCGATTATCAAATTGTACATTTAGATGGTTTGGCATTGAGTAAAGCTTGGTGTTTGTTGGGCATAGCCAAGCAATTACCCAAAACAGATTTACGCAAGAAACAATTTCAAGAAAAAGCAACCACTTTTTTACAAAAGACCTTACCAAATATTGCCAACGGCAATTACGGAGGCGACCATTGGTTAGGTTCATTTGCAATGTATGCTTTGAGTTTGGAGGTGGAGTAGATTAATTAGCCATTCATTCTAACTTTGTTTGAAAAGCTTATAGCAGGAGTATAATTTCTCCTTCTATAAGCTTTTTCAAAATTACTCAACAGTAACACCATTATTTTTTAATACTTTATTGAAGAATAACAAATGATATGGTAACGAGTTTTGCCAGTATTCCCAAGTATGTGCTCCCGGTCTTTCGGTATAGTCGTGCGGAGTATTGTTATATAATAAACGTCTGTGCAATTCTCTGTTTACTTCAATTAAAAAATCATCTACTCCACAATCAATAATAACGGGCATCCCATTCTTTTTGATAGTTTCAGCCATATTTACGATTGAATTTTTCACATAAATTTCATTCGAAGTATCAGAAGTACCCAATAGTTTCATGAAACGGTCTTTGAGAGATTTTAAAAAATCTTCATTAACCTTAAATTTAGTATAATTCATATCCATTGCTCCGCTCATCGTTCCAGCCGCACCAAATAAATCTGGATGTCTGCTTGATAGATACATAGCACCGTGTCCACCCATCGAAAGACCAGTAATTACTCTTCCTTTATTACTTTGTACCGTTCTATAAGTATCGTCAATTTTTTGAATTACTTCTTTGGTGATATAAGTTTCAAACTTGTTATTAGCATCAAAAGGACTATCTAAATACCAACCAAAAGTTTCGCCTTCGGGCATTACAATAATAATGTTATATTGGTCAGCTAAATTCTTAACCAACATTTTGTCTGGTGTTTGTGAGAGCCAATCTCGGAAATGTCCACCACCACCATGTAAAAGATACAAAACTGGGTAGTTTTTCTTATTCTTTGAATAAGTTTCGGGTAATACTACCGCCGCTTTATAGTTTTTGTTCATGACAGCACTTGGAATAGCAAGACTATCCACTGTAGATGCTTTAGCATGAGAAAATATAGATAAGCTTAAAAGGAATAAAATAATGACACGTAATGTTTTTGATTGCATGATAAATTAGATTTTAGTTTTACAAAACTAATTTAGTGTATTCATTATAGTCTTCAAATTTAACTTTGATTATTTTTAATTTAATTTTTTTTAGAGAATTCGCCCTTGGTGGTGTTTTCACCGCCAAGCCTTGCATCAGTAACTCGCCAACTAACAATCTTCGAGACAATGAGTATAAAATTAAGTTTATAGTATTAAAGATTGGTTCGCTGCTGACGTTCGCCTCGTTGGAGAAAACTCCAAAGAGGGCGAAAAACAAAAAAAGCTTGAATAGCGTAATTAATTTACAAAACCACTTTCCCCCGTGTGATATGCTTTCCCCTTTTTATCAATTACACATGGACTACTTTTTATTTCATCGCTGGTTTCAAAACTCCAAATTGTCTTTCCTGTTTTACTATCTACGGCGTATAATTTAGCATCTTGACCTCCTACATACACAACACCGTTAGCAATACATGGACTAGAGGATACATAATCTCCCATTTTTAATTCCCATATAATTTTACCATCTGGAGCAGAAAATGCATAAAGAATTCCATCACTTGCACCTACATAAATCAGACCATCGTAAATAATAGGGCTGGAGGTTGATGAGTAGCTAATAGAGAATTTTGTATTATTATATTTGAATTTTAAAGACCCGTCATTCGTATTAAGCACATAATATTCTTGACCAGAAAAATAGAGACCATTATTCAATACAGTAGGGCTGGCAATAGCCGTATATCTACTATGTCCCCATATTGATACACCTGTATTTACATTGATGGCATATATGTAACTATTGGTAATTAGGCTACGTCCACACACATAAACAATACCATTTAGAACACATGGATTATTTGTTACTGGTGTTTTTACATCAAACATCCATTTTTTTGCTCCTGTAATAGCATCTAAAGCATAAAGGCTTCCTGTATGTAAATCTCCTCCTGAGAAGGGAAAAGAAGAAGTACCAACAAGTAATGTGCCATTTTCTATACAAGGGCTGGCATCTATATAATAGTCAGTAGCAAACTCCCATTTCTTCTTGCCTGTCAATACATCCAATGCTACCATTTTGGCATCCACCCCAACATATATTAATCCATTAGCGATAAGAGGCGTACTTCCTAAACTATTTATACCGTCTTTGAATTGCCATTTCTGTTTACCCGTTTCTGCATCTAACGCATAAAGAACATATCTATCAGAAAAATATACCACGCCATTATCAACAATCGGGCTATTGCTTGTGCTTGAGCCTATGCTGAATTTCCATTTTAGTTCACCCGTCTCAGCATTAATAGCATAAGCATCTCCTTTGGAGTTTGAGATAAATACGGTCTTATTGTCTTTAATGGTTGTAATTATTTGTTGTGTGATATTTGCTGTATAAACCTGCTTAGTGCCGTCTTCAGCAGTAACGGTAAAGCTTACGGGTTTAGAAAAATCTAAAATTGTAGCAGAGGCAGGAACAATGCTGGCACGTTCAGACAATGTAGTGGTTACTTTCAGTTTTGTTAAGTCGGCTGTTGCTGGAACAGTAGCGGTGATTAATTTGGTAGCAGTGTCAATGGTAGCGGTTACTACTGGTGACAAATCATTAAATGAAAAACTTAGGATGTCTTTCCCTGTGAATTTAGTACGACTTATCAGTACTTTGTAGATAGCCTTTGAGCCGTTTTCGGCAGTAACAGTATAGGCAACTTCCCTTGAAAAATCCTGTACTTTCCCAGAAGTAGGTGAAATCATCGCTTTATCGGATACAGTGATAGTAGGAGTTAGCTGGGTAATATCTGTCGCAGGGGGAACAACAGCCGTTATTTTTTTATTGGCTTCGTCAATAGTGGCATCAACTATTGGTGTTAAGCCTGAAAAGCTAAATTTTGAAATGGCTCTTTCATTGCTTAAAGATACTATAAGTTCTTCTTTACAAGCCATTGTTAGCATCATAATAGGTAAGTAAAAAAGTACGATTTTGATAAAAGTAGATTTCATGATTTTATTAAGTTTTATTTGAGAAAATAATAGTTGCTCTTTTTTAATGAATATATTTATAATAGAACCCAACTCGTTAAAAAGTTGCTTATTCAAGAGATATGACTCAATTTACCAAGATTATAGCCCTACTTCACAACCTGCACTTTAACACTTTGTCGTTCTTTGTCACTCTCTATCAACAATAAATATAAGCCGTTTGGAATATCTTTTACATTGATATAATCCTGATTCAATACTTGCTTGACTATTGAACCATTACTTTCTACTAAACTCAATGTATAGGATTTTGCAGGTACTTTTACATAAATCTTGTCATTGGCGGGGTTGGGGTATGCCTGTACTGTTCTTTCGAAATTATCAAGTCCCAAAATCATTGTTACTTCCAAAGGGGCAGCAGAGCTATAAATTGTATAACAATCATTCTTTATCTCACAACGATATTGATAAGTACTTTGGGAAAGACTGGCAGAAGTAAGATTCAGCGTGTTAGTCTGTTGTCCTCGATATAAAGTATCGCTACTCGAAATCATGTTCCAAGTAACTCCTTTATCCGTACTTACTTGCCATTGATAAGCTGAAGCACTTGAAACATTGACAACAAATTGAGCAGAGCTTTTTTCTGTTGTCGATTGTGCGGTGGGTTGAAGGGTGGTTTGAGGTAATACACATTGTTTGGCTTGAATACTTACCGTATCAGACAATACGCTGTTACATTCTCCATTGACTAAACAGCGATAAACAATATTGTTATCACGAATTTTAACTTGATTAACTGTCAATTGGTTAGTTCGATGACCTGCATAACTAGAATCAAAATTGGTGATAGCTCGCCAAGTAGTACCTTTATCTTTACTGATTTGCCAAGCAAAACTGGTGGCAGAACGCTCATTGACAGACAATTGGGTTTCTTTTGTACCAAACACTTCTGTCTTTTCAGTACGAAGGGAGATTGGTAAAGGATTTTTACAATCTAAAGTTAAAACAGAAAATTTTCCGTAGCTTCCAAACCAGAATCTACCATCTTTAGATTCATGAATAGTTCCGTCTCCATTTAAATTGAATACTCCTTCAGGGACAAAAGGGTTTTGAAAAGTAGTAATGGTTTTACGATTATACATTTGAATTTTCCCCCCTGCAATACTCCAAAAATTATCTTTTGAATCAACCAAAAAGTTATTAGAATAGCTGTCTAACCCGATTACAAACTCATTTGGAATATCTATTTTTTCAAATTTATTTCCAACTAATTGATAAAGGTCTTTATTATAATCATTCGCATCCTTTCGAGCAATAACATATAACCCTAAATTATTATCATTAATCAACCTTATGGCATAAGAAGGGAAATTGATATAGTTACTGGCTTTTAAGCTTATGCCATCGTGTATAAAAAGTCCATTTGAAAACATTACATATACACCAGCAATAGGATTGATTACAATATCTGCTTCTCCATTGAGGTCAAAAGTCTTCCATAATCTTTTGTCATAGTATGATAAAAAATATTTAAATCCTTTTTGCGAGTATTTGTATGATAAAGCCCAAATATTCTGGTTTTTATCACATATCATTTTAGTAATGCTACCAATATCAAGAGTATTCGTTTTTAATGTGATTCCATTATCTTGCTTTACCTGAATCACGGAGTTATACGAACCTAACCAAATGTCATCACCTTCTCCTTGACAAAATGAAAAGATTGATTGATACCATTCTAATGGAACATCAACTACTTCTCCTTTCTTTTCGTCAAAACGCATTACTATAGAACCATCTAAAGCCCAGATTCTATCCTTGGCATCAGTAGTAGCTTCTATAATTCGATAATAACAGAAATTTTTTACTTGAGGTAAATCCAATTGAGTAAATATATTGTCTTTCAATAAGGTTATAGAAGCATTACTACTATAACCATTTGTTATTATTAAATTCTTTTGTGTGTCTTCGTAAATAATATGACCCGCTTTAAAAGTAGGGGTAAATAAAGTTAAATCTTGATTATCTAGCCGATACACGTTACCATTAGAAGCTGTTACCAAAATATCCCCATTTCTGGTAGGTAGGAGATTATACACCTCTTTATTTTGGGTAGGAATGAATGTCGAGGTTTTTAAAGAAGTATTGAATCTGTAAAGCTCATTGTAAAACGCTTTAAAGTAAATGTTATCGTTTTGGTCGATGACAGCATTATTTTGGTATTCATAGCTTTTAGGAAGAGAACTATTTGTATGGTCATATTTCCTCCATTTATCCCCCTCAAAATTCCAAAAGGATGCCTCATTTATTTTCCAAAAATGTCCTTTAGAATCGACTAAAAGACTTTTATTGTCAAAAGACTTTATTCCTTGATTTACCCAATCGTAAGAAGTATGTATAGAGTCTTTCCCTACTTGAACAAATTTACTTCCTTTGTCATAGCTAATCCATTCACTTCCATCCTTTGAATAAAATAAAAGTGGTTCAGCTGTGATGAATGGTTTTCCTAAAATATTGGCATCTATCCAAACAGAGCCATCAAAAACAAAAGTTTTATTGTAGGATAAATTAGAAATGATTGAAAGATACCGGCTACTACAACTTGCCCAGATATTACCATAAATATCTTCTTTAATTGAAGTAATCAAACTATCTAAACCATCATTTTGATTATAAAAGGCTATGAGCTTGTAATCTTTATCATAGTGTAAAATACCGCCATTTGTTCCAACCCATAAAGTTGAATCTTTTGCGGAAAATAAGCAATTATCATCCCCAAGCGAACTATAAGTCTTCCACTGTTGGGCATGAGTAACATGAAGACTGAAAAAGTAGAAAGTAAATAATATTAGCGTTTGTAGGACTTTATACATGATTATTTAGCGTTTAATTATATTTTTCTTGATGCTCAGAAAGATTTTTAACCCTATTTCAACACCTGCACTTTAACACTTTGTCGTTCTTTGCCACTTTCTATCAACAATAAATATAAGCCGTTTGGAATATCTTTTACATTGATATAATCCTGATTCGATACTTGCTTGACTATTGAACCATTACTATCTACTAAAGTCAATGTATAAGTTTTTGCAGGTACTTTTACATAAATTTTGTCATTGGCAGGGTTGGGATATGCCTGTACTGTTCGCTCGAAATTATCAAGTCCCAAAATCATTGTTACTTCCAAAGGGGCAGCATTACTGTATAGCGTGTAACAATCGTTCTTTATCTCACAACGATATTGATAAGTATTTTGAGAAAGACTGGCAGAAGTAAGATTCAGCGTGTTAGTCTGTTGTCCTCGATATAAAGTATCGCTACTCGAAATCATATTCCAAGTAACTCCTTTATCCGTACTTACTTGCCATTGATAAGCTGAAGCACTTGAAGCATTGACAACAAATTGAGCAGAGCTTTTTTCTGTTGTCGATTGTGCGGTGGGTTGAAGTGTGGTTTGAGGTAATTCACATTGTTTGGCTTGAATACTTACCGTATCAGACAATACGCTGTTACATTCACCATTGACTAAACAGCGATAAACAATATTGTTATCACGAATTTTAACTTGATTAACTGTCAATTGATTAGTTCGATGACCTGCATAACTAGAATCAAAATTGGTGATAGCTCGCCAAGTAATACCTTTATCTTTACTGATTTGCCAAACAAAACTAAGAGCAGAACTTTGGTTAACAGATAACTGAGATTTACCCGTTCCAAATCCATCCGTTTTTTCAGTACGAAGGGATTTAGGTAAAGGGTTTTTGCAATCTACAATAAGTGATGTAAGTCCTGTATAGCTCCCTAACCAAATTTTACCATCTTTAGATTCATGGATTGCGTTGGTAATGGTTGAAAAATAATCTTGGTTAGTTGAACGAAATGGACTATTAAAAGTAGTGAGCGTTTTACCATCATATCTTTGTATTTTATTTCCTACACTCCAAAAATTGCCTTTGGAATCTATCATAAAATCACTGAAATAATAGGATGCCATTATTCTAAATTCATCAGGAGTAACAATTTTATCGAATTTGTTTCCAACCAATTGATAGATGTCTCCCTCGAAATTTTCAATTTTTTTAGCAATAATATATAAGTCTAAATTGGCATTACTGACAAACCTTTGGGGATTTTTTGGGATATTCAAATAATTACTTGCTTTCATACTTATTCTATCATGAGTAAAAACTCCTTTAGAGTTAAGTATATAAAGCCCACCATTAGGGTTTGCTGCAATGTCTATAATCTCATTTTCAAGCACAAATGTCGTCCATTTACTTTTATCATAGTAAAACAAAAGGTATTGATAGCGATTTGTTGACCAAGAATATTGATAGTCCAAGGCCCAAATATGCTGATTTTTATCTTTTACAATTTTTTCAACACCGTATTCAACACCCAACAGAGGGTGGTTTATTAATTTTAAACCATTGTCTTGTTTTATTTGAGTAAGTGAAGTACGCTCGCTTACCCATAAATCATCTCCTTCGCCTTGGGCTATGGTATATCCATTGTCGGTAATATCAATAACTTCGTCATTTGTATTCTTTAAGTATTGAATCTCCATTGAATAAGGTTGAATCAAGATATTATTCTTGGTATCTGATACAATTTTAGAAATAACATTGCTGGAAAGATTGTTTTTGGGTAAAGGAAAATCTTTTAGGCTATTGCCATCAAATAAATTTAGTCGAGCATAACCTCCTAAAAGTAAATTTCCTCGAAAATCTTCATAAATATTGATTGCATAAACATTAGGAACAAATACAGAAAGTTTATCTCCCTTTAATTGATAAAGTGCATAATTTTCCCCAACGAAACCAGATACTAAAACCTTATTGTCTTTGGTTACGCAAAGAGACTGAGCATATTCAATAGAAATAAAATCACAGGTGTTAGTGGGAATATTAAACTTGTAAATGCCACCATTATTTGCTAGAAAAATATTATCATTTTGGTCGATGACAGCATCTTTGGAAAAAGATGTATTTGGAAGAGAACTATTATTATAATCATATTTATTCCATTTTTTACCGTCAAAAGTAAGTAAGGATTTTTCATTTTTTACCCAAAAATTCCCTTTAGAATCTACTATAAGACTTTTATTGTTAAAATAATTTATTCCATTCGTCTCCCAGTCATAAGAAGTATATACAGAATCTTTTCCTACTTGGATAAATTTCTTTCCTTTATCATAACTAATCCATTTACTACCATCTTTTGCATAAAATAGAAGTGGTTTATCTGCAATCAGTCTCTTTCCTAAGTCTTGATTGCTTATCCAAACATTACCGTCAAAAATATATGTTTTGAAATATCCATTGAAGGGTTCATTGTAGTAAGCCCAAATATTCCCTTGAACATCCTGAGTAATAGAAGTAATAATACTATCTAAACCATTATTCTGATTATAAGAAGCAAGAAGTTGATAATCTTTATCATAATGCAAAATACCACCACTTGTTCCAATCCACAAGGTCGAATCTTGAGCTGTAAAAAAACAATTAGCTTGAGAAAACGAGCTATAAGCTTTCCATTGTTGGGCATGAGTAGTATTAAGACTGAAAAAGTAGAAAGTAAATAATATTAGCGTTTGTAGGACTTTATTCATAAATGTATAGCGTTTAATTATTCTACAAAAATAGTGTTTATCTATCTTATCTATACGATTCCAAACTATTTATCTAAAACGAAAGCTAATTTCAACGATAAGCCAATTTTTTATTATTATGTCTTAACTTTGTGGTTTATTTTAGTTAAAATCAAATAAGAGTACGTTACTATCGTATGAAGAAGAAAGTTGAAATTCTTGCTCCCGCCAAAAACCTTTATCAAGGGATGGCTGCCATCAATGCGGGTGCAGATGCTGTATATATGGGGGCTCATCAGTTTGGGGCTCGTTCTAATGCTACCAATTCTGTAGAAGATGTGGCAGAAATGGTAAAATATGCCCATTTGTTTAAGGCAAAAGTGTTTGTCGTAATTAATACAATCTTGTACGATAACGAATTAGAGCAATGTAAAAAACTCATTTATGAGTTGTACAATATTGGTGTTGATGCCTTGATTATTCAAGATATGGCGATTATGGAAATGGATTTACCGCCTATCGTGATTCATGCAAGTACACAAGCCAATAACAGAGATGCTCAACACGTAAAATTCTTGCACGATGCGGGAATGAAACGAGTTGTATTGGCAAGAGAATTGAACTTAGACCAAGTTCGAGAAATCAGCGAAGCGACGGATGTAGAATTAGAATTCTTTGTTTCGGGTGCTTTGTGCGTTGCTTTTAGTGGTAACTGCTATATGAGTGTTGCCAATGGCGAACGCAGTGCCAACCGTGGTTCTTGTGCCCAAAACTGCCGTTTGCCTTATCAGTTAATTGATGGAACTGGCAAAACTTTGATTGCAAATAGCCATTTATTGTCTATTAAAGATTTAGATTTGAGCGACCAACTTCCAAACTTAATTGAGGCAGGTGTTACTTCATTCAAAATTGAAGGACGTTTAAAGGATATCGTTTACGTAAAAAATAATACTTCTTATTTGCGTCAAAGATTAGATAGTTTCTTGGAAGAAAACGAAAAATACGAAAAAGCTTCTTCAGGTAGAACCTTCTATAATTTTGAACCAGAAATGGATAGAAGTTTTAACCGTGGTTATACTGCCTATTTCGTGAATAAACGCAAAGAGAAAATTGGTTCTTGGGAAAGTCCGAAGTCGAAAGGTCAATACATTGGTAAAGTATTGGAAATCAAAGCCAACGGATATGTTATTGAGAATTATGAAATGTTAAATAATGGTGATGGACTGTATTTTGTCAACGAAAATGGCGAAGCAGACGGTGCTCAAATCAACATCATGTTTAATAACATTGCCATTCCGAATACTTTTAAACCATTAGCTGTTGGAACGGAAATTTACCGAAATTCTGATGCTGAGTTTAACAAAATGGTTGAAAAAGAAAACAGTGCGGTGCGTAAAATTGGCGTTTCGTTGAAATTCACAGAAACAATCGATGGTTTTCAATTGTTGGCTGTTGACGAAGATGGACATCAAGCTGTACAAAGTTTTCAGACTACTAAAGAATTAGCGAAAAGTCAGGAGTCAGTAATTCCGAATATCAAAAAGAATCTGGCTAAAACAGGAAATACGCCTTTTATTGTCGATGAAATTGAAGTTGAATTATCAAGTAATTGGTTCTTGCCGATTTCAAAAGTAAACGAAATCAGAAGAGAAGTTTTAGAACAATTAGTTGACATTCGTATAAAAGAATATCATCGAGAAGAATACCAAATCCAAAAGACCGACCACCCATATCCAGTACAAAAACTTGATTTTATGTACAATGTGTCTAATAAAATGGCAAGAGCTTTTTATAAAAGACATGGTGTAACCGAAATTGAAAAAGCTTTTGAATTGCAATGGGATCCAGGAAAAGCAAGAGTAATGACGACCAAATATTGCGTAAAATATGAATTAGGCAAATGTGCCAGATTCCAGCGTGATACTATGGGCGAAAAATTAGTTGAACCATTAACGCTAAAACATGGCGAAAATGAGTACAAATTGAAATTCAATTGCAAACCTTGCGAAATGGAAATTTGGGAAAAAGACGCAGAATTAGAGTTTGAAGACGAAGACGAACAATTGGGCTATGTTCCAAGAAGATATTAATCGGGGCTGATATTTTATCATAAATATGAGTCATCCCGATTTTTCTTTGGAATAATGAGTTTAGGAATTCGGTCTCATCAATCATAAAAAAGCAGTCGAAAAACTAATTTCGACTGCTTTTTTATGATTTTAAAATTCTGGATGGACTCACGTTTATTTGACTAATTATTATACTACATCAAAGCGGTCAAGATTCATTACTTTCGTCCAAGCTGCAACAAAATCTTTAACGAATTTTTCTTGAGAATCAGTGCATCCGTAAACTTCTGCGATTGCTCTAAGCTCTGAGTTTGAACCAAAAATTAAATCTGCACGAGTACCCGTCCACTTAAGTTCGCCCGTAAAACGATTACGACCTTCAAATACATCTTGTGCGTCAGAAGTAGCTCTCCAAGTAGTACCTAAATCAAGTAAGTTTAAGAAGAAATCGTTTGTTAAAGCACCGCTATTCTTGGTAAATATTCCATGTTGAGAATGGTCGAAATTCGTATCTAATACACGCATACCACCTACAAGTACTGTCATTTCAGGAATAGTAAGGGTTAATAGTTGCGCTTTATCAACCAACATTTCTTCTTCTGAAATGGTATATTTTTTCTTAGTATAATTGCGGAAACCATCTGCAATTGGCTCAAGTACAGAGAATGAATCAACGTCAGTTTGTTCTTGCGAAGCATCTGTGCGTCCTGCCGTAAATGGTACAGTAATTTCATAACCAGCATTTTTAGCTGCCTGTTCGATACCTGCACAGCCACCCAAAACGATAAGGTCTGCTAATGAAACTTTTTTCGCACCAGTTTGAATATCGTTAAATTCACCTTGAATACTCTCAAGTGTTTGAAGTACTTTTGCCAATTGAGTAGGATTATTAACTGCCCAATCTTTTTGTGGAGCTAAACGAACACGAGCGCCATTTGCACCACCACGTTTATCAGAACCACGGAAAGTAGAAGCCGAAGCCCAAGCCGTTGATACTAATTCAGATACTGATAATCCTGATGCTAAAATATTAGCTTTTAAAGCCTTCACATCTTCTGCATCAATCAATTCATGTGTTACTGCTGGAACTGGGTCTTGCCAAATTAATTCTTCTGTCGGAACTTCATTGCCCAAGTAAAGTACTTTAGGACCCATGTCACGATGTGTTAATTTAAACCATGCACGAGCGAAAGCATCAGCAAAAACATCAGGATTTTCGAAGAAACGTCTTGAAATAGGCTCATAGATTGGGTCCATTCTCAAGGCAATATCTGTCGTAAACATGATTGGAGTATGGCGTTTCGATGGGTCGTGTGCATCAGGAACAGTATTAGCACCCATACCATGTTTTGGAATCCATTGATGTGCACCCGCTGGACTTTTGGTTAATTCCCATTCGTAACCGAATAAATTCCAGAAATAATTATTACTCCATTTCGTTGGTGTTGTTGACCATGCACCTTCCAAACCACTTGTAATTGTATAGCCAGCATTACCTGTACCATAAGTATTTTTCCAACCTAAACCTTGTTCTTCAATACTTGCAGCAGCAGGTTCTGGACCAACGTATTTACTTGGATCAGCCGCACCGTGTGCCTTTCCAAAAGTATGTCCACCAGCAATTAAAGCAACAGTTTCTTCATCGTTCATCGCCATTCTACCAAATGTTTCACGAATATCACGAGCAGCTGCAATTGGGTCTGGATTTCCGTTTGGACCTTCTGGATTTACATAGATAAGTCCCATTTGAACGGCTGCAAGCGGGTTTTCTAATTCACGGTCGCCAGAATAACGTTTGTCATCCAACCATTTTCCTTCTGTTCCCCAATAAATATCTTCTTCTGGTTCCCATATATCTGCACGTCCGCCACCGAAACCAAAAGTTTTAAAGCCCATTGATTCTAAAGCACAGTTTCCAGCCAAAATCATTAAGTCAGCCCACGAAATCTTTCTACCATATTTTTGCTTGATTGGCCAAAGTAATAAGCGAGCTTTATCTAGGTTTCCATTGTCTGGCCAGCTATTTAGTGGAGCAAAACGTTGCGTTCCAGCACCAGCACCACCACGACCGTCAGCGATACGATATGTACCTGCACTGTGCCAAGCCATACGGATAAAAAATGGACCATAATGACCATAATCTGCTGGCCACCAATCTTGCGAAGTAGTCATTAGAGCGAAGATTTCTTGCTTCAAAACAGCTAAATCAAGTGATTTAAATTCTTCTGCATAGTTGAAATCATTCCCCATCGGATTTGACAATGATGAATGTTGACGAAGAATGTTCAATCTCAACTGATTTGGCCACCAGTCCTGATTTCTTGTACCACCACCAGCACTTTGTTTAACTGGTGCCGCTGCTCCATGATGGAATGGGCATTTTGCTTCCCCATTAGAACTGTGATGTGATGCGTTAGAAGATGAATGTTGTTCCATTTTTATAGATTTTGTATTATTATAATGATGAATGTTAATATTTCGCTTTTATACTTTTAAGTTATAAATAAAATATCAAAGATTATATATTAATCTTTTAAGATTTGTTCTTCAAAATTACAAGGCTGGTTATTATAAAACAAATCAATAGTTTTTATAATATTATAAATAAAAACTATTTAAAGGCTTTGTAATAAAATTTTTAAATCTGTAATTTTTAATTATACAATTGATAACCAGTAAGTTGTTTGCTGAATACTTCAGTGTTTCAATTGTTCTTAGAATATTTTAAGACCTAACATTATATGAGAGCTTCGCCAATAATTTTATCAGCAAGAAAAATATCGACGAAGATTTCTATGAAAAAATGCTCCTTGTATATTTTCAGTCAAAGTATTTTTCCCTTTTTGCTAAGAATCGCTGTATCCAAAACTTAAAATAATAATTGAACAAATGTATTATTAATGGATAATAACATATATTTGCATTCAACTCTGTTGAATTAAAGTAAACAATATAATATATAATTAAACAAAGTTGAAGTTTATGGCATCGGAAGAAACAAATGCAATGAATATCGGAGACCGTATTCGGATATTAAGGAATAATCAAAAAAGAACCTTGCAAGAGGTTGCTGATGGCAGTGAATTGTCTAAAAGCATGATTTCGAAAATTGAAAATAATAAAACAGTACCGTCGGTAGCGGCATTGATTAAAATTGCTCATACTTTGGGTACCAATATTTCGAGTTTATTGGAAACCGAGGCATTTTTAAATGCTATACTCACGACCAAGCAAAAGGCAGAAGATAATCTCAGACAAACTGAAAAAGGTTATTTCTTTTATCCTTTCGGGCAAGAATATCACCAGAAAAAAATGCAACCAATGTTGTTCGTTGCACGAAAAGGAGAAGTAAAGCCACATCTTTTACAGCACGAAGGCGAAGAATTTATTTATATCATCAGTGGGGAAATGAAAATGACTGTTGGCGAGATTGATTACCATCTGAAAACAGGCGACAGTCTATACTTCAACTGTTTGCAAAAACATGGGATTATGCCAATTTCTGATGAAGTACATTATTTAGATATTTTCGTTTAGATGAACACTAATATTTTACTGCTTTCAACAAATCGTTAACGCCGGATTATCAAGAATTATACATAAACCATATCATTAAAATATTAACATTTTTAAATCAATAAAATGCACTTGAAAAAAACATCATTATTGCTGTTGTTGGCAGCCCAATCTGTGGCGATGTCTGTTCCAGTATTTGCGCAGGAACAAGCTCCTGTGTCAATTCAGGTTGATTTGTCGAAAACTAAAGCACCCATGAAACCAATATGGGCTTGGTTTGGCTACGACGAACCCAACTATACTTATATGAAAGACGGCAAAAAATTGCTGACAGAAATCTCGCAATTAAGTAAAGTACCAGTTTATGTAAGAGTACATAGTTTATTGGTAACGGGTGACGGAACGGCTGCTTTGAAGTGGGGTTCTACCAACGCTTATACCGAAGATGCCAATGGAAATCCTGTTTACGACTGGACTATCGTTGATAAAATTTTTGATACTTTCATCGAACGTGGCATGAAACCCATTGCTCAGATTGGCTTTATGCCCGAAGCACTTTCAAGTCATCCAAAGCCGTATCGTCATTACTGGAAACCAGGAGATAATTACAATGATATTTACACGGGTTGGGCATATCCACCAAACGACTATAACAAATGGGCTGAATTGGTTTACCAATGGGTGAAACATTCGGTAGAAAAATATGGAAAAAAAGAGGTAGAAAGCTGGTATTGGGAACTTTGGAACGAACCAAACATTGGCTACTGGAAAGGTACAACCGAAGAGTATATCAAGTTGTACGATTATTCGGCAGATGCTGTAAAGCGTGCTTTGCCAACTGCCAAAATTGGTGGACCAGAAGTAACAGGTCCAGCATGGGATAAATCGGCTACTTTCTTGAAGACTTTTTTAGACCATGTAACTAAAGGTAAAAACTATGCTACGGGTAAAACGGGTTCTCCGATTGATTTTATTACTTATCATGCCAAAGGTGCGCCAAAAGTTGTGAGCGGACATGTACAAATGAACATGGGCACACAACTCCGTGACCTTGACAAAGGCTTTGAGATTGTGGCGTCGTATCCAAGTTTAAAGAAATTACCGATTATCATTGGAGAATCAGACCCAGAAGGTTGTGCCGCTTGTTCAGAAGATTTGCATCCACAAAATGCTTATCGCAACGGGACGATGTATTCTAGTTATACAGCTGCTTCATTTGCTAGAAAATACGAATTGGCAGAAGCTAGAGGTGTAAATTTGCTAGGTGCTGTTTCTTGGTCATTTGAATTTGAAGACCAAGCGTGGTTCCGTGGTTTCAGAGATTTGGCTACTAATGGTGTTGATAAACCTGTACTAAATGTATTCCGTATGTTTGGTATGATGGAAGGGAATCGTGTAGAAGTAAATCAAAATTTAGCTTATGATTTCAAAAAAGTTAGAGACCAAAGTGTTAGAGATGCTGCCGATATTAATGCCTTGGCTTCTAAAAGTACAAATTCAGCAGGAGTGATGGTATGGAATTATCATGATGATAATATTCCTGCGCCAGATGCTTCTGTGGAAATATCAATAAAAGGATTACCTACTGGTAAAGTAGCCTTATTGCATTATCGTATTGATAAAGAAAATAGTAATGCTTATGAAGTTTGGAAGACGATGGGTTCACCTAAACAACCTACAGCTGAACAGATTGCGATACTCGAAAAAGCAGGACAATTACAATTGCTTACTTCTCCAGAATGGATAACGCCTAAAAATGGGGAAGCTCAAATCAAAATGAAACTTCCGAGACAAGGAGTATCGTTTTTACATTTTAAATGGTGATTTGAGCATATTATTTTTTCATCAGTGAAACATTTCGACTTGTTCCTTAAGGGCAAGTCGAAATGTTTTTCTTCCGAATTTCAGAAGGATTATAATTCATTTTCTTCTTAAAGATTCTTGAAAAATAAAATTCTGATTCAAAACCGCATTGATAGGCTACCTCAGAAAGAGTAAGGTTGGAATCTTGAATGATTTGTTCAGCTTTTCTGAGTTTCAAAAGTAAATGATATTGGTTGGGCGATGTTCCTAGTACTTCTTTAAAGGTTTTTCTAAACCAAACATAGCTAAGATTATTACTTTGTGCCAACTCCTCAAAATCAATGTGATTATTCCATTTTCGGTGAATTTCATTTCTGATTTGGTCAATTATTTCCTCTTTCCTAGATTTCTTTTGGTTTGATAATAATACAGAAGTATAAACAATACCCAATAATTGAATAAGTAAAAAGGAAGAAAGCTTTAAATATGATGCTTCCTGTACTTCTGCCAAGGCTATAAATCTTGAAAATGTTTCTAAGAATTCTGTGTTAAAACCCACTTTTATAATCGGATTTTGTGGATTAAAACATTCCTGTTCAAGCAAATATTTAGCATAAGCACCCGAAAAACCTACCCAATATTCTTCCCAACCTGTTTCTTCCTTTGGTCGAAAACGATGCCAAATACCGGGATAAAGTAAGATTATCGTTCCACTTTCAATCAATTGTGGCGGTAAACCGTTACTTTCAAAATAACCTTCTCCTTTAGAAATATAAATGATTTGATATTCCTTCAAACTTCTTCCTTTTTCCCATTCGAAATAATAAGAATCAGGATGCTGAATATCTGGATATGGTTTATTGGCAGGGTGAATATTATGCCCAAGGTTCAGCACATTGATACCTAAAGTATCAGCAGTATTATTGGAAGCGAAAGTAAAATATTGCCGAAATTGTTTCATGTATAAATGTACGAAATTCTCCCAAACCTTTAAAACAGGAATAAATACTATTTATTATTAGAAAATAATTATTATAATTTTTTTTTAATTAGATTTGTCAATTAGAATTGAAACGTAATTTAGGGAACTTAGTCTTTATTAAAAGCTTAAAAATTGTTTGTATTGAGTATTTTTTTTCAATTATTTCCCTTGATTTTTGTTTCTGTACAATTAAATATATCAGTTTTGAGTAACTATTTCTCCTCCAACTGAAGCTTTTAATGAAAGCGTAGTTACTATTAATGAAGATTTATCAGCAAAATATTCCATTAAATGAAGGCTCTTTAGATGCCAAGGCGATTACGCTTTGGTTAAAAATCAAAAGTGGTGATGAAACTGCTTTTGAGACACTAATGCTTGACTTTTATAAAGTACTTTTTAGTTATGGAATTCGCCTTGTGCCTGATGAAGATTATATTAAAGACTGCATTCAAGATGTTTTTATGGAAATTTGGCTTCGCCGTGCTACACTTGGCGAAACGGATTTTGTGAAATATTATTTGTTGAAATCACTTAGAAGAAGAATTTTTAGAGAGTACAAAAAGTGGTTTGCTCAACATGAAGAAGCTTCGGATGATTATCATTTTATGGTAGATTTTTCGGTAGAAACTCAACTGATAGAACAAGAACATTCAAGCGAGCAAATCGGAAAAATGGAAATGCTTTTGAATAAATTGCCGAAAAGACAAAAAGAGGCGGTTTATTTAAAATTCTATCAAAACCTGAGCAACGAGCAAATTGCAGAAGTACTTGGCGTGAACCGTCAGTCGGTTTATAATTTATTATACGAAGCCCTCCGAAAGCTCAGAACTGAATGGCCAAACGAATACGTAAATTGCATTTTACTGCTTTTTGCTTGGCGTGTTATATAATTTCATTTTAAATTTATATATTTTTTTACACTTCGAAAATGCTTCATTTGGTTCATTAATCATTTGATTATAAGTTGTTTACAACGATGGTGAAAACTATTAATAAACATTTAATTATATTTTTTTATAAAATTTTATAATTATTACAGTAGATACCAATAGCCACTTGCATATTATCAATAAAGCGTATGTGTTGAGTTTGATAATATGGAAATGAAAGAATATCACAATTTTGAAATAGAAGATTTTTTGCTGGATGAGTATTTTGTGCAATGGGTAAAAAATCCCAATGCAGAAAATAATGCTTTCTGGAAGGCTTGGCTAATTGCTAATCCGTCTAAAGAACGCATACTTCACGAAGCGAAAAGTTTGATTTTATCTATCAAAGTAAAACCGTTTAAAGAAATCTCATCTTCAAAGATTGAAAGTCATGTGAAAGTGATGATGGATGAAATTCAGCAGATTGATTTACAAGAAAAAAGTAAAGGAAAAACAAAACGACTACCTTGGGCAAATTGGATAAAAGTTGCTGCAATTTTGACAATTGGTTTAGGTGTTTCTTGGCTATTTTATCAACAGTATAATGAAAAAGGTAACTCTGCACCGATGTATGAATCAATGGTGGCATCTTCTAAAATACAATTAATCGAAAAAATTAATGAAGATGAAAAACCTTTATTGGTAAAACTGAGTGACGGAAGTAAAATTACACTTTATCAAAATAGTAGAGTAAGTTATCCAGTAAAATTTGAAGCAGACAAAAGGGAAGTATATTTAACGGGCGATGCTTTTTTTAACATTGCAAAAAATCCTAATAAACCTTTTTTAGTTCATGCTGGCGAGATTGTCACCAGAGTATTAGGAACAAGCTTTTTCGTGAAAGCACCGAACAAAGAAAGCAACGTACAAGTTGAAGTAATTACAGGTAAAGTTTCAGTTTTTGAGAAAAATACGCAACCAAATAGTGGAGTCGTGCTATCTCCAAATCATAAAGTTACTTTTTACGAAGGACAACATCATTTTGTGACGGGCTTGATTGATAATCCACAGCCACAAATTGCTGCTGAGCAAGACAATGCAAATATTTTTGAATTTCACGATACGCCACTTTCGGAAGTATTAGAAAAAATTTCAATGATTTACGGCATTCGTATTGAAGTAGAGAATGAAAAATTATATGATTGTCCGTTTACGGCAGACATCAGAAAACAGCCATTGCATACACAATTAGAAATTATTTGTACGGCAATTAATGGAAATTACGAAATCAAAGGAACAGTGATACTCATCAATGGGCAAGGCTGTGACTCACTTTAAATTTAATATTCAGTCCAATAACAATCAACCATAAAAATTTCTCAAATGAAAAAGTAAACATTTTATTACAAAAAAAGGTCTAGCAATGTTCGCACCATTGCCAAACCTTAGGAATTACCTACGCTCTGAGAGAGCGATGGGCAAATATTGTCATGCTAAAAATGTGAAAAATTAACAAAACAGTCCAAATTATGAAAAAAAATCGACAAAACAGTAGGATGCTACTGATTGCTATGAAAATTTCGGTAATACAAATTGCCTTGGCGATGGTCTTTACAAGTTTTTCTTATGGCTTTGATACAAAGGCACAAGAATTCTTGAATAAATCCATTACAATAAAAGCAGTAAACATAAAACTTAGAGACGTGCTGGAGAAGATTGAACAGCAGGCTCAAGTAAAATTTGTGTATAGTTCAAAGGCAATTAAAGCGGATAGAAAGTTAAATATTACTTCTTCAGAACAACGTTTATCAGAAGTATTAGAAGCACTTTTGAAACCTATGAATGTAGGTTATAAAGTACTGGGTGGACAAATTATCTTAAATGCCAATCCCTCGCTTTCGGTCTCGTTTGTTAATGAAGACCCAATTACTTCTGACATATTAGTGAAGGAAGAACGTACAATTACTGGAAAAGTAGTGGATTCGGAAAAAGGTGAACCTTTACCGGGTGTAAATATTAGCATCAAAGGAACCCAAAGAGGAACTTCAACAGATAGCAATGGTAAGTATTCTATTACCGTACCCGATGATGCTGAAGCATTGGTTTTTAGCTTTGTAGGTTACGACAGACAAGAGCAAATTATCGGAAAGCGTATAGTTGTTGACGTTAGCATGAAAGTAGATGTTCGTTCATTGGAAGAAGTGGTTGTTGTGGGTTATGGTACACAGAAAAAAGTAACTTTAACGGGTTCGGTTTCTGAAGTAAAAGGTTCTGAAATTGTGAAAAGTCCACAGCCCAATTTATCAAACTCTTTGGCTGGTCGTTTTTCTGGTTTTGTGGCAAACAACAGAGGTGGAGAACCTGGTTATGACGGTTCAAGCTATACGGTAAGAGGTTTTGCTTCTACTGGGAACAATGATGTATTGATTGTAGTGGATGGAGTACCCGGACAAATTGGTGGTTTAGAGCGTTTAGACCCAAATGATGTAGAAAGTATTTCAATTTTGAAAGATGCTTCGGCGGCTGTTTATGGAAGTAGAGCGGCAAATGGAGTAATCCTTGTAACAACTAAAAAAGGAGGAAAAGGAAAACCAACGATTTCTTACAGCTTTAATCAAGGCTTGAGTTCACCTACTCGTTTGCCAAAATTGGCGAATGCGGCTACTTATGCAACAATCTTGAACGAAATCGATTATTATAATAATCCAGCAGGTGGAATGAATCAGCATTATAGTGCAGATGAAATCACTAAATTTGGAAATGGTTCAGACCCAATTAATTACCCAAATACCAACTGGCAAAAAGAAACATTGAAAAGTGTTGCTTTACAAAATCAGCATAGTTTAAGTATCAATGGTGGAACGGATAATACCAAATATTACTTGTCACTTGGAACAATTTACCAAGATGGTTTATACAGAAATGGCGTTACGCAGTACAAACAGTATAATTTCAGATCGAACGTTGAAGCTAGTATTACTGATAATTTCAAGGTAAGCTTATCATTGGCAGGTCGTCAGGAAGACAGACAATATCCTACTTCTGGTGCTGGTAATATTTTCCGTTCTATTTATAGAGCATATCCAACAGTTGTTTCGGTATATCCAAATGGCTTGCCATCAACTGGTGTTGAAAATAATAATCCAGTAGTTTTAGGTACTTCAGCAGGTGGAATCAATTCGAACCCAACAACTGTTTTCAATGGTATTTTAAGAGCAAGTTATAAACTTCCTTTTGTAAAAGGAGTAAGTATCGACGGATTCTATTCGGCTGATAGATCTTATAATTTCTCAAAATCTTTCAGTACTCCGTATCCTTTGTATTCTTATGACAAAAATAATAATGTCTATAATAGAGTAATTACAGGTGGTTCTGCGGGTGCAGCAACTTTGAGCCAAGATGAAACAAATACTTCTTCGATGGTTCAAAATATTAAATTGAACTATGAATTACATGCTGGCAAACACAATCTTTCAACGTTTGTAGCTTACGAGCAAAGTAAAAATTCACAACAAAGATTTGGTGCTTCAAGAATCAATTATCCTACTGTTTCAACGCCTGAATTATCGCAAGGTGGTGCGGCTGCAACCGACAAAAACAATTATGGAAGTAGCTACAACTTTACTAGAAAAAGTTATATCAGTAGAATTGCTTATAATTTCAATGAAAAATATCTTGGAGAAGTGCAGATGCGTGTTGATGGTTCTTCAATTTTCCCTGAAGGAAAACAATATGGTTTCTTCCCTTCGGTATCGGTAGGTTGGAGAGTTTCTGAAGAGCCTTGGTTTAAAACTGATAAAGTAAATGATTTGAAATTACGAGCTTCTTATGGTTCGTTAGGAAATGATAACGTTGGTCAGTTCCAATATTATAATAATTACTCGTTCAGTAATAATTATGTGATTGGCGCAAATACAATTCATTCAGGAATTGATTTAACGAAATTAGCGAACCCAGATATTACTTGGGAAACAGCGAAAAAGATGGATTTAGGCTTGAATACTACTGTTTTCAAAGATATTACTTTAGAATTTATCTATTTCCAACAACAACGTTCAAATATTCTTGCTACCAGAAATGCTTCGATTCCTAATGTATCAGGAATTGTGAATCCTTATGGCTCAGGAACTTTAGTGCCTGACGAGAACATCGGTAAAGTAAATAACAGTGGTTTTGAAACAAGTTTGGGTTATAGCCATGCTGGAGAATTTAGATACAATATTTCTGCCAATTTTACTTATGCTAAAAGTAAAGTAATTTTTATTGACGAAGCCGCTGGTGCTTTGGATTATCAACGCCAGACTGGTCGCCCACTTTATACTTATCAATTATATAAAGCAATTGGTATTTTCAGAACAAAAGCTGAGTTAGATACTTATCCTCACGTTGCAGGAGCACAATTAGGAGATTTGATTTTGGAAGATTACAACAAAGACGGAAAAATCACAGCTGATGACCAAACCAGAACGGAATACGGTAACGTACCACAAATTACTTATGGTGTAGTGTTTAATGCAGGATATAAAAACTTCGATTTTTCATGTGTTGTTTCTGGACAAACCAATGTAAGTCAATACGTTTTACCTGAATCTGGACAAGTAGGGAATTTCTACAGCAGTTGGGCTGATAACCGTTGGAGTCCATCAAATCCAAATGGTACTTATCCACGTGTAGATACTAGAGCTTCTTCATCTATCAATGGTGGCTTATATAATAATACTTTCTGGTTGAATGATGCTTCTTTTGTTCGTTTGAAAAATGTTGAGGTTGGTTTTACGCTTCCAAAAACATTGTTAAGTTCGATAAAATTACAACAAGTACGTATTTATGCGAATGCTTTCAACTTGCTGACACTTACAGGTGTAAAAGATTATGACCCTGAAGGAAACAGTAACAGTGGACAGTTCTATCCACAACAGAGAATTATCAATCTCGGTGTAAATGTTAAGTTTTAATATTTAAAATTATCGACCATGAAATCAAAAAGAATAATATCAATATTTGTCATTGCCACAGGGATTTTCCTTTCTGTAAATGCTTGTAAAAATGACTTCCTGAATGTAGTACCAACCGATAGAGTATCTGATGCGTCTATTCTTTCAGATTCTTCTTTGTTTGAATCTTATGTAATTAACCGTTATGTTGGCGTGCGACTTACCGAAAAAGAAGCCGAAGGTACTCCTCCTGGTTTTGGTAGAGGTTTTGAATATGCCTTATGGTCTTCATTGACCGACGAGTCAATTTATAATAACGATGACAATACTTGGTTAGTACAAAGAGGACAATTAGCGCCAGAAAATACAGGAATTGCGGGTACGATTTGGGGAAGAAGCTACCGTGGTATTCGTGACGTTAATTATGCTTTATCAAACCTTGATAAAGTACCAATGAGTGCTACTCAGAAAAATAGATTGAAAGGCGAATTGAAGTTTTTAAGAGCTTTCCGTTATCAAGACCTTATTCGTAACTACGGTGGTGTGGTTTTGATGAAAGATAAAGTAATGGAATTAGGAGAAGATTTAGCCAATGCCGACATTTATACAAAATCGTCTATTAAAGATTGTATCGATTACGTAGTAGCTGAATTGGATGAAGCAGGCACGCTTTTACCAAGAGATAATGGCAACAATTGGCAGTTGGGCAGAGCTACAAAAGGGGCAGCATTGGCTTTAAAAGCACGTTTGTTATTGTACGCAGCGAGTCCACTGTATAATAGTGGTAACTGGCAAGCCGCTGCAAAAGCAGCCAAAGATGTAATGGATATGGGTAAATACAGCCTTTATACAAATGGTTATGATAAGCTATTTTTAACGGCAGAAAACAATCCAGAAATCATTTTTGAGAGATTATATACACAAGGTGCTCGCCACGTATGTTTAGAAATTTCAAATGCACCAAACAGCTATGGCGGTTGGGGTGGAAATGTGCCTTTACAAAACATGGTAGATGCTTACGAAATGAACAATGGTAAACCTATTACTGAACCAACTTCTGGTTATAATAGTCAAGACCCATACACCAATCGTGATCCACGTTTTTATATGACGATTCTTTATAATAATGCGGGTTATAGAACAAATACGGTTCAATCTTATTTACCGGGTGGAAAAGACAGTAAGGATGGACCATCAAACTGGAATACTTCTAAAACTGGTTATTATTTAAAGAAATACATGAATGATAATTTGCCAATTGATAATCCTTGGGATGTTGCAGGTACTCAGCCTTGGATTTACTTTAGATATGCTGAAATTCTGTTAAACTACGCAGAAGCACAAAACGAAGCAGTTGGTCCAGACCAAAGTGTTTACGATGCCGTTAATGCTATCAGAAAAAGACCAAGTGTAAATATGCCGGCACTTCAAGCAGGTTTAACACAAACACAAATGCGTGAAGTAATTCGTCGTGAACGTCAGGTAGAATTAGCTTTTGAAGAACACCGTTATTATGATGTTCGTCGTTGGAAAATTGCAAATGTTACTGAAAACGTTCCTGCGTATGGTATTGAAGTTGTGAGAAATGGTACCACGCTTACTTATAACAGAAAAGAAGCTTTATCGGGTCGTCATTTTGAAGAGAAACATAATTTCTTGCCAATTCCAAGAGCTGAAATTCAAGCTTCTAATGGAAAATTAACACAAACGAGCGGTTATTAATCATAGAACCCTTTCATTTAAAATCACTTGAATGAAAGGGTTTCTTTCTATATTGGTGTCTCATTCTATCTTTTTATTCAAACATACCTCGAAAGCATGATAAGAACATCTTTTAAAGTAAGCAAATCATTTTTGCTAAGAAAATGGCTGATGGCTTATATTTTTCTGTTTTTACTTTTTAGCTGTACAAAAGCTCAAGTAGTTCCAGATAATGTAAAAGCACAGGAAAACAAACAAGTAAACATTAGCATTGATGGAGCAAAAACCTTTCAAACCATTGAACATTTTGGAGCTTCGGACGCATGGTCTTGTCAATTTGTTGGAAACTGGCCCGAAAGTAAAAAAAATGGCATTGCCGATTTATTATTTAGTCAGGATACAACTTCCAACGGACAGCCAAAAGGCATAGGCTTATCTTTATGGCGATTTAATATTGGAGCTGGAAGTGCAGCTGTTGGCGACGATAGTGGAATCAAAGACGAATGGAGAAGAGCAGAATCCTTTCTTGATAATGATGGAAGTTATCATTGGGATAGACAAGCTGGACAAATTTGGTTTCTGAATGCTGCAAAACAAAGAAATGTAAAAAACTTTTTAGCGTTCACCAATTCACCACCGATTCAATTTACTGTTAATAAAAAAGCGTACGCAAGTAACGGTAAGTCGAACCTAAGTGTGGATAAATTTGATACTTTCGCTAATTTTTTGGCGACTGTTATCAAAGGTGTGAAAGATAAAACAGGAATTCTGTTTGATTACGTAAGTCCAGTGAATGAGCCTCAGTGGGAGTGGAGCGATGGCGGACAAGAAGGTACTCCTTTTAACAATACTGAAATTGCAGGTATTACTCGTTCGTTGAGTACAAGCTTATTGAAAGCAAATCTTTCAACTAAAATCAATATTGCTGAAGCGGGGGAATTAAACTTTTTGTATGCGAAAGATAATCTTGTGAAAGGCTATCAAATCACAGACTTTTTTGAAGCAAGTTCTTCTAATTATGTTGGAAATTTACCGAATCTTGAAAAAGCCATTTCGGGACATAGTTATTTTACGAGTTCACCATTTTTGCAAGCTCGTGATAAAAGAAAATTATTGGCTGAACGTGTTGCCACGATTCCTAACCTAAAATACTGGATGTCGGAATATTGTATTTTGGGCGATAACGCTGGCGAAATGGATGGCAATAAAAAAGACCTTGGTATCGACCCCGCTTTGTATGTTGCCAGAACAATTCACAACGATTTAGTCAATGGCAATGCTACAGCATGGCATTGGTGGTTATCAATTTCGCCTTATGATTATAAAGACGGATTGATTTACATTGACAAAAATAAAACAGACGGAAACTTTAGTGCAAGTAAAATGCTTTGGGCTTTCGGTAATTTTAGTCGTTTCGTTCGTCCGAATGCAGAGCGTATTGCCACAACAGTTGAAAATGAAAATACTCAGAATAACTTATTCCAAGTTTCATCTTACAAAGACCTTGCTCAAAAACAATTGATTACCGTTGTTATCAACTCGGATATTAATCCTGTTGATGTGAAACTTGTGCTTTCAAACATGAAAGTAAGTACAGTAAAAGCTTACATTACTTCTAAAGATGCAGATTTAAAGCCTTTGCCATCTACCTCTACTAAACAGTTGATTACAGTTCCAGCCCGCTCGATTATTACTTTGGTTGGAAATTTAGAGTAGTATTAAATAAAATTGGATAATAATATTAAAAGCATGCCATTTTTGATGACATGCTTTTTTGCTTTAAATCTTAAATAAGATTTCCTTTGATATAGTCGTAACTCATTTTAATACTTTCAAATTTGTCCTCTCTATAAATTTGGTCTTGTTCTACAAAAATATATTCAAGGTCTTTGTTATGAGCGAAAATTTCTTTGAAATTCACTGCTCCAGTTCCTACCTCTGTAAATTTTACTTCACGCAAAGTATCAAAAATACCTTTCTTGTTGGCATCAGGATATACCGCTTTAGCAAATTGTTTGTCGATGTCTTTTACGTGCCACATCACAAAGCGTTTTGGATATTTTTTGAACAATTCAACTGGATTTTTTCCTGCTTTTACAGTCCAAAACAAATCTAATTCAAAGCTCAATAAAGCTGGGTCAGTTTCTTCTAGCAATACTTCATAACCCGACTTATTATCTTGTAATACTTTAAATTCCCAGAAGTGATTGTGATAACCTAATTGTAAGCCTGCTTTATGGCACAGTTCGCCAGCCTTGTTGAATTGCGCTGCCATAAACTTATAATCATCCAAAGTCATTTTGTCGATTAAACCGAACGGAGGTACTGGCACAACTAAATATTTTTGACCTAAAGCTGCCGCAAGTTCAATTTGGGTTTTTAGTGCATCATCCTTTCCATTGTTGGGCGTAAGGAAATCATTCAACTGGTAATGCCCACTGTGACTTACTAAATTATTATCCGATAATAATTGTTTTAACTCAGTTGCTTTTAAATTCCAGAATAAATCTTTGCTTGCATCGCCTGTGTAATTAAAAAAAGTTTCAACATGGTTGAAGCCAATTTTTGATACTTTACTGATGGTTCCTTTTACATCTTTCGCTAATTCTTCACGAAGTGTGTACAATTGCAAGCCGATTTGCTTAGGCTTTGCAAAGGAACGTGCAGCGAGCAAATCTGATTGTGCCATCAGTAAGCCAGCACTTGCCAATCCCATCTTCTTGAGAAAGTCTCTTCTTTGGTTCATGTAATAATCGGATTAATAGTAATAAAATGTATTATTGTGTTTTTGATTGATTGTCTTTTGTTTATAAAAACATCGCTAATGGATGCTTGTTGATATTATTTTATCATTATGATACAATAGTACAAAAAAATATAGTATCACCAAAATATTAAATCTTTTTATTGAAATAATTATACAAAAAAAGATGTTTTAAATGGAATATTATTTCTTTAAACATTAAGATGTAGTATCAAAAAATGCAAATAATGAATCATAAATGGTATTTAATTGCATTGATTAATACTATTATTTTGTGAAAAAATAATAAGAATAAATAGATTGGTGGATAATGGCGAATCTTATAATGTATATTTTGATATGTTAAATAGAGTGTCGTTTTTATCCCGATAAAAACCCATCCAAAATGTCAATTATAGTAAAAGAAACAGGAGTAACGTCAGACAGTATTTCATCCCTTAAAATCGGCTTATTCGGTATCGGTTTAGATACTTATTGGCCACAGTTTGAAGGATTAAAAGAACGTTTGGAAGGTTACCTTGCTATTGTAGAAGAAAAAATAACTAAGATTCATCCTAATATTATCAACGTTGGTTTGGTGGATACGCCTGATAAAGCTTTTGAAGCAGGTAAAACTTTCAGGAGAGAAGATGTTGATATTATCTTTTTGTATGTTACTACTTATGCACTTTCTTCGACTGTTTTGCCAGTAGTTCAAAGAGCTAAAGTACCTGTGATTATTTTGAATCTTGCTCCTGAATCAGCCATTAATTATCAGCAATTTAATGCCATGACTGACCGCACCCAAATGACGGGCGAATGGTTGGCGTATTGTTCAGCCTGTCCAGTGCCAGAAATTGCGAATGTTTTTAATAGAGTAGGTATTACTTTCCACCAAATTACAGGAATGTTACACGATGATCCTGAATGTTGGAATGAAATCGGCGAATGGGTAGAAGCTGCTAAAGTAAAATACATTATGGCGTATAATCGAATGGGTTGTATGGGACATTATTATAGCGGAATGCTAGATATTTATTCAGATTTAACCCAGCAATACGCACATTTTGGCGGACATATTGAATTACTAGAAGTAGAAGAATTGGCAATGTTAAGAAAAGAAGTAAGTGCTGAAGCAATGCAAAATAGGCTCAATTACTTTTATGAAACTTTTGATATTCAGTCAGATTGTCCTGTTGATGAACTTGAAAAAGCGGCAATTACTTCTGTTGCGCTTGATAAATTAGTAGCAAAACATCAATTGGGTTCTATAGCATATTATTACAAAGGCACTGGAAATCTTGAAAATGAAGAGGCAATAGCTTCAATAATTTTAGGAAATTCTTTGCTAACAGCCAATGGAATTCCTGTAGCAGGTGAGTACGAAATTAAAAATGCACAAGCCATGAAAATTATGGATAGTTTTGGCGCTGGCGGTTCATTTACAGAATATTATGCGATGGATTTTAAAGATGACGTAGTTTTGATGGGACATGATGGTCCAGGACATATCGCTATTGCTGAAGGAAAAACGAAGGTTCGTCCATTGAAAGTATATCATGGAAAAGTAGGGAAAGGTGTTTCTGTAGAAATGAGTGTGAAAAATGGTCCAGTTACTTTATTATCAGTTGTTGAAAAAAGAGGTGGTGGTTTAATGCTTTTGGTAGCTGAAGGAAAATCTGTTGCTGGCCCAATCCTAGAAATTGGAAATACTAATAGTCGTTACCAGTTTTCGATTGGAGCCAGAAAATTTGTGAACGATTGGAATAGCCACGGACCAGCGCATCATTGTGCTATTGGCATTGGTCACATCAGTAGTAAAATTGAAAAATTAGGTGCTTTATTGGAAATGGATGTTATTAAAGTATGTTAATTAAAGTAAGATTAATGTTTGCCTTTGATTTTCTCAAAAGGATATTTTACTTGTTTCCAAAAAGTTTTTGGAAACAAGTGAATATTGGGAAAACCCAATTTCAAAGTGCTGTCTTGATAAGGAATTTTAGCATAGCCGAATAAATAATCCCAAATACTGAGTGTAATTCCAAAATTGATGCCATTCGGATAACCTTCTGGTAGTTCTTCAGCATGATGCCACAAGTGCATTTGTGGGCTATTCAAAATGTATTTGAATGGACCCAAAGGCAAATAAATATTAGCATGATTTAAATGCCCAATTGTCAACGTAAATAAATGAACGATAATAAAATCATCAATACCAAAACCAATCATTGCCAAAGGAATATATTCAAGGCTTCGATAAGTAATAGTTTCCATCCAATGATAACGAAGATGTGCCGCAAAACCCATTTCCATAACACTATGATGTACTTTATGGAATTCCCAAAGCCAAGGCACATGGTGTAATAATCGATGAATATTCCATTGCACAAAATCTCGGACAATCAATAAAATCAATAATTGTGACCAAAAAGGAAGGCTTTCTACTTGAATAGCAATTAGATTTTGGATGCCGAAAAGCCCTAAGAAATCTTTGAAAGCCAGAACCGCTACATCTGAAACGGCATTATAAACAACTAACGAAAACAAGAAAAAATTGAAGAACATATAGAATACATCCAACCAAAAATCATGTCGGATTGTAGCCTGTTGTTTTCGCCAAGGAAAAACAATTTCCAATGCCCAAACAAAAAAAGAAATAGCAATGAGCCAATAAAAGTAATTATGCCAACTTGGATGTAAAATTTCGTTCAAAACATACATAAAGTAATTGGCATATCCCATGTAAAAGGCTTCAAAGTATTTTTCCATTAATCGTTAAATTGCTTTTTTGAGAACGAATAACTAAGCTTAGTGTGGCAATTGGTTAACGATTTGTGTTAATTGTTGTTTTTGCACTACACCCGACTGTCTCCAGACAATTTTTCCATCCTTAAATAAAATCAAAGTAGGCACACCCTGAATACGATAAGTTGCGGCAGTACTTGGGCTTTTATCTACGTCAATTTTCAAAACCCTTACTCTGTCGCCCATTTGGGTAGCAAAATCTTTTAAAATTGGCGACCTTGTTTTACAAGGTCCGCACCATTCCGCAAAGAAATCTACCAAGACAGGTGTTGAACCTTGAATTATTTCTGAAAAACTTTCTTTCTTTTCCATTTTTTTCAAAACTATTTAATTTCCTCAAAATCTACCGTTTCACTATTTGAATTTCGAGTATAGTGTTTAGGTTTTACTTCACAAGCTTCCATCGTACAACCTGTATTCATTATGGCTTGATATAGGAAAAACCCACCCAATAAGCCCAATAAAATTTGATGTTCCCTGATTGACTCTACAATGATATAGATTCCCATCAACAGACGTACTATTCGTAAAACGCCCCAATCTTTAAATATATTCTCCATGATGATAACCTTAAAATGTATTATTCATAATGCCACCTGAAAGATTATATAGATTTTTAAAACCCAAATCTCCCATCAATTTACAGGCTTGTCCGCTTCTATTTCCACTTCTACAATACACAAAATAAGTTTTATCTTTATCCATTTTTGCAATTTCCTGTTTGAAACTCCCGCCAATCAAATCAAGATTTACTGCACCCCTGATTGCACCTTGCTTAAACTCTTCTTTGGTTCTAACATCCAAAATTACGGCATTCGGATGTTCATCAAATAATTTTTTAAAAGCATCCGCAGATACATTTTCGTAGCTCTTTTTTACATTAAAAAAATCAAACATTTTCATAAATCTTTTTTGTTTATAAATTGATGCTACAAATGTCAGTTTTTATAATACAATAAACCGTGATAAATGTTACATAGAAATCTGTATTTTAACAGAGTTCTACTTTATTTCTCGAAAGTTTTACTTTACCAAGCTTTTCTAATTGCTTTAAAAGTCTAGAAATCACCTCCCTAGAAGTAGCAAGTTCATTGGCTAGTTCTTCATGAGTGATGTTAAAAATGTTATTTCCGCTTTGTTTAGCCTTTCTTTGAAGAAGCTTAATGAGACGTTCGTCAAGTTTATGAAAAACAACATCGTCAATGACATTGAGTAAATCTTCAAACCTTTTTTGATAGGTAGCAAAAACAAAATGTTTCCAAGAGGAATATTTAGTAATCCATTCTTCTATTTTTTCGACAGGTACACTGATTAAAGTCGTTTTTTCTTCGGCGATAGCAGTAATTTCACTAACCTTTCGGTCAAGACAACAAGTAAGAGATAACGCACATGAATCCATTCCGCCCAAATAATATAAAAGCGCTTCACGACCTTGACTATCATTCCTAAGAATTTTGATAGAACCCTGCAAAATAATTGGTACAGAACGAATATATCCACCCGGACGTATCAATACAAAACCCTCTTCAACCGTCATAAAATTACCAGTTAGAGCCAACTCTTTGAGTAACTCACTTTCAAAAACATTTCCAAACGTTTCCTGAAGAAATTTTAAATCAATTTGCATAACTAATGTTGGGTGATAGTAATGAGACGCTAAAGATATTACATTCAATTGTTTTTTTGAGGATAATTGTAGAGAAATTAGGCATCTTTATTTATGTTAAAAGCTGTAGATAATGCAATGACAATTAACAGCTTTTTTACAAATTACTTTTACATTCTATTATACGCTATTGCGAAATTTCTCTCTTTGTAAAATACCTTCATCCATTCCCAAAGTACTGTAGGCTCTCATGAAAATAAAAGTATTACATATTCTATTTTGGTGGTTTACCTTTTACCAAACTGGATGGTCGAATCCTAATCTTTTATTTAATGAGAGAAAAAAAATAGCAGTAATCAATCATAAAAATACTTTTGAAAATACAGATTCTACTTCTGAAGTATTTAAGGGTTTTAATCGATTTAGACTTTTTTTAGGAATGAACGCTAGTAAAACCATTGTACAAGCAGAACAGATTACACCATTTCTTCTTTATCCATTTAAACATGACGGTGAGACCTTTGCAGGTTATACTGTCCGAAAAAAAGGAGCCTTACTTACACAAAATGAAATAATTAGTTTGAAGAAAATAATTTGTTCTGATAGAAATTACGCATTTGATAACTTGATGAAAAATTGCACGTTTACACCAATTTTAGGATTAGAGTTTAAAAAAGGTACTCAAATAGTGCAAGTCTTAATTTGTTTGGATTGTGATGTTTGGCGTTTTGTAGGGCATAATCTGAATAAAGAAGAAGATTTTGATATTGCCCATGAACGTATGATAAATTATCTCAGGCAAATATTTCCTACGGATGCAGTTGTAAAACAAATACATTAAAATAAAGAGAAATTTTATGAAAAGAAGAATGTTCCTTGCGAAGTTATATGGATTTGGGGTATTTACTTTTTTGAAGAAACCAAAAGTCAATTTACAAATTGGAAAACCAATTTTAAATGTGTTGTTAGCAATTGATTTAAGTCAAGAAAACAGGAAAAAAGATAGATTAGCTGACCTCAGAGCAATGGAATTTTTTTTCCGCTCCAAGGGAGAAATGGCAGGGATGAATGTTCAAGTTCATACTTTTTTAAATGCAAGTTTTACTCCTACACATTTAATCGAAACTATTAATAAAATAGGAGATATTACTAAAAATCAACCACAGAATAGCGGAATTGTCTTTTACTTTTCAGGACATGGTGCAAATTTTGGAGACGAAATTTTTCCACGATTTTCGTTTGGAAACGAAGTGCTTGCGATGAATAAACTAAATGCAATGATTGGAGCTTGTAATCCTAGATTAAGGTTTATCCTTGCTGATTGTTGTAATAATTTTATTCAAGGGATGTCGCAGATTCCTAATACAGCTAACCCAACAGATGAAGATTTGGTTAAAAAACTATTTTGGGATTTTGGAGCTTCTAATGTTAAAAAGACAATATTAATTTGTGCTGCAGAACGTGGTGAGTATTCATATAGTGTGGAGTCTGGTAGTATTTTTCAGCAAATGTTTAGGAAGGCTTTTTATGAATGTACTTCTAACGATAACATTAATACTAGCTGGGAGCAAATAAAAAATAGGACAATGAAGGAGGTAAAGAGAATTTTAGATAGACAATCTAAAACCACAGGTATTAATTATGGACAATCGCCTATTTTTACAATCATCTCTACCTCAGACATTTGAGTAATACACATCAATTCAACTAAACGCTATTATAAAATCATTGCCTATTTTTCAGAATTTCAATTCTTTTAGTTTTTGTATTGTTTTTAGGTGTTGGTGTTGATACACTCATTGTACTAGCTGGAATCAGTTTTGGAATGGCTTGCATCAAAAAATCTTTTGCAATTAATTCACAGTTATTGAAGGAATTTCCTCCGATAGACAAACCTTTGTTTATATAACCTTCCGTTTTAATATTTAAAGTAAATTCATCATAAGTTGGTAAAACAACAGTGTATCTACCATCTGAAATATTTGTTTCGAAAGTAGCGAAAATTTCACTAGGAGAAGTTTTCGCTATTACATCAATTTTGGCATGAAGAGGAGCTTGAGAAAGAGAATCTAACACAAAACCTTGTATGACAGCATTTTTTTGTGGTTTGTATTCTTCTGGAATTACTGAGGAGTAAATATCACCATCAGAAACAAAGTAAAGTATATCACCGCAAGGATTAATCGTCACAAACTTATCATCTTTTCTTGAGTTGATAAACTTCAAATTAACAGGTTCTAGCCAAGTTCCGTCGTCCTGTAATACAGATTTATATACATCGAAATCGCCTTTGCTTTCTTTTCTGATTGACGAAAAAAATAGTGTTTTACCATCAGCATGAATCCTTGGAGCACATTCACAGCCTTGATTGATAGGATATGGTAGCTGGATGGGGCGTTCCCAAGGGTCATTAATACTTTCACGTTCAGATAGCAGGATTTTATAACATTGTTGATTCCCTATTTTTTGATTAGGTATTTCTCGAATAAAAAAAAGCCTTTTGCCATCTGGAGATATACTTGGTGAACCTTCGAAAGCTGCTGTATTGATAGCTTCCCCTGCATTTTGTGGAATACTCCAATTATCATTAATTCTGGTAGAAAAGTAGATGTCTTCACTTCCTTTTCCAATTTTATTAATGCCAGAAAAAAATATACTATTACCATCATAACTAATATTTGGATGGTTTACAATACGTGATGGTTGAAAAAAATTATTAATATTTTCAATAGCTTGCGGTGGTTGATATTCACCTCTTTGATGGAGCTTCGTCTCGAATATTCCAATAATGTGAGGATTTATGATAGAATCTCCAATATAAGAGACCTCTCTATTGGGGTTATATTTATTAGATTGATAAATAAAACTAGTTCTATCTGCACTTATTGAAGGTGAATCTTCTAAAAACTCGGAGTTAATCGGACTAGGTAAACGCTTTTTGCTGACTTGGCCTAATCCGAAATGACTTAAAGTAATAAGAATAAGTATTGATATTTGAATTTTTATTTGCTTCATATTTAACAGTCTTTTGAATCAATATTATATTCCTTATTTAATAGGACATCCCTTGTTTTCTTTTGGTCCTGCTTCGTTGGGACAATTATCTTTTTCATCAGGAATACCGTCGTTATCAGAATCTGGACAACCATTGAATTTTGGAAGTCCTTTTTGATCAGGACATTTATCGCTATCATCAGGAATACCATCACCATCTCTATCAGGGCACCCGTGTGTTTTAATCGTTCCTGCTTTATCTGGACAAGCATCATCTTTATCCTGTATGCCATCATTATCGTTATCTGGACACCCGTCAAATTCAACTAAGCCTTGATTATCTGGGCATTTGTCTTTGCGATTAGATACACCATCATTATCATTATCTTTAATTCGTTTAGCTTTTTTTGATATTGATATTCCAACATAGAAAGTAGGCTTAATTCCTTTCGACTGGTCAAAAAGAAAATTGATATTTTCTGTTCCGAAAATTAATGAGCCAAGACGTACATGGAAACCAACACCTATAGATTTATTGTCAATGTCATATGAAATTGGCATGCTCCAACTTCCATCACCAGATTCTGCTCTAAAAGCTGCAGAAACCATAGATGGTTGAGAGTAACTATTACTCTTTTTCACATTTCGGTACATCAAATTAAAATACCAGGTTTTTCCTAGATAAGCATCTGCTTGAAGTATGAGGGTAGAAGGTAAAACAGAAAGGTTATCTACAATAGTATCTTTAAAATATGGATTAAAGCTTTCTGTGATAGGGTCTAAGGCAAGCCCACTAAATGTTTTGCTGTTAATACTACTTTTGGCAATACTCCCAGTTAGTAATTTTTTAGCATTATTAACTCTGTAATTGCCCAAATCTAAGAGAGAAAGCCCTAATTTCAAGCGATACTTATTTTTTTCAACATCTGAACGGTCATATTTATCCATTTTGTAATGATATTGCTGATAATTAGGTCTGAATTCATAGGTTAAACCTAAATCAAAACCTGTTCCATCATGCTGAGCCATAATATTATTATAGCTATGATCAATATCGCCAAAGAGTCTTTGTCCAGTAAAGTTTATTTTGGATGAATCAGCATCAAAGCTATAAGCTTGATTATTGGTTGTTCTGTACCATTTTATGGTTGCACCAATTTTCAAAAAATGCTGATTTCTGATGAATATTGGTAAGGCATATCCTAAACTGTAATCTCTGACTGTGGCTGTATTGTAAGTTTGATTCTTGAAAAGAAATGTATCAACACTAATAGGGTCTGTTCCGAATAAACGGTTTAGATTTCCATTTTCACTTTGCCAAGTCCGAAGGCGAGTACCAAATACGATGGCATGATTATTATAAAGTTGTATCATCAAACCTGGTCCAGCCCAATCTTCATAATTAGTTCTCCACTTTTTTTCGCCAACATCAACAGTGGTAGATGATGGGGATGCCCAAGGATTATTTAAGGTATTCTCTGTACCGACCCAATACATTGATCCCAAGTGAATTTGCCAAGCTAGCCTAGAGTCTGAAATACTAGATGGATTCATCTGTGCTTCTCTGACGCCAGCATTATTATTCGTTTGCCATATTCCAGTATATTGGGCATTGATTGTGGATATTAAAGAAACAAAAAATATGGTAAAGAGCGCTTTTTTCATGAGTAAGTTTTTAAATAAATTTTAATTTTGAAGCAATGAAATTTTGTAAATGCCTGATGAGACTCACCAAGTCATCCCAAAACGTCCGAGGGCTTTTTGTGCTGAATCATTACCTAGTTTAGCTGCTTTTTTATAGTAGTCTTTTGCTAAACTGCTATTTTTAGATACACCTTTTCCGTATTCATATATAATTCCTAAATTATAATACGCCAATGGCAGCCCTTGTTTAGCTGCTTTTTGATACCAATTGATTGCTTCATCATAATTTTGATTTGAACCATTTTTAGTTGCATCGTACATTACTGCTAGATTAAATTGCGCTATAGGATGTCCTTGATTAGCTGCTTTTTGATACCAATTAATTGCTTGTGAAGTATTTTGAAGAGTCCCTTTACTTGTTTCATAAATGTATCCTAAATTTAACTGTGCCTCAATGTGCCCTTGTTTTGCTGCTTGAGTGTAGAGATTGATTAATTCTTGGCTTGATAAAGAATTGCTAGCCAATCTAGCAAAATTATATGAACCTTCAGCATCACCTTGGTCAGAAGCCTTTTTATACCATTTTACGGCTTCTTTGAGGTCTTGTGGAAGTCCTTGAGCAGTTTCATAGATAAAGCCTAAGTTTACTTGTGCATCGGCATCTCCTTGTTCGGCCGCTTTACGATACCATTCGGTAGCTTCCCGGTAGTTTTGTGCTACTCCCAATCCTTTTTCACATAAAAAACCTAGGTTGAACTGAGCATCTGCTAAATGATGCTCTGCGGCTTTAAGATACCATTCTGCGGCTTTTTTATAGTCTTGACGATTACTTAATCCTCTTTCATAAAAGATGCCAAGATTATATTCAGCACGTGCATCACCTTTTTCAGCAGCTTTTAGATACCATTTCATCGCTTCTGAATAATCTTGACGTACACCAAAACCCATGTCGTACATAAAACCAAGCTGCCCTTGATTAAATGATTTAAAAAGGGTATGTTCTTTATGTGGAAAATAGTATCTGAAGGCATCATCATATTGTTTTTGTTCAAAAGCGGCTTCTCCTTCTTGAATAGACTTATTTACATCATCATAGCTGATGACTGTCCTTGTTTTTAGGAAATAAAAATCTCCTTCTAGTTCATCATAACGGCCAGGTGATTGACGATAATTTGTTTTTGTTCTTACTCCAGCTGTTGTACTATCTAAAATACTTCTGATACCAATATTAGGTATCTCAATATACTTTAGAAGAGTCCCTGTAAACATTCCATTTCGCTCGTTGATATTATCATCGGCTGTACTGCCTTCTCGAGTAGCGTAAACAACCATACTTCCTTGTGGATTATTGGTAGGACGTACAAGCCCTGTCGGAGCAGTAATGTTTCTTTTACTGGCATCACAACTCATTAAATGTGGAAAATCTCTACAAGCATCAAGAAAGACGAAGCTGTTTTTTACACTTTTTGAAGCAATATCTACTAAGATACGATTGAGTGAAATACCAGAAGATTCAATTTGTTCTAGGCAACGAATTTTGGTATCAGTTGGCAATAAGTAATTAACGTTGTTATAACTTACACCATGCCCCGAGTAATAGAACAAAACTACATCGCTACTCCTAAGTTGAGAAGTGAAGATGTTTAAAGAATCTATAAAAGTTCTATAATCAGCATTTTTTAAAGTAAATACTTCAAAGCCTAGCCTTTTCAAGGAGTTTGTCATATCAATAGCATCATTGATAGGGTTTCTAAGCTTTGAAACACCAGTATAATCTTTGTTCCCAATAACGAGAGCAATTCTTCGTTCGCCTGTCGGATTTGGGCTAAACGACCTATTTTGTGCTATTGATGTTTGTAATGCAAAAACCAAGAAAAGGAATGAAAGTACCGCTTTCTTTTTAGAGGTTAAAAAAAAGGATAGCTTGAGTATTTTATTAAAAAATAGAGCAATCATCTTAGTAATTATTTATTAGTTAAATACAATTTATTTAGGTTTGGCGATTGATAGCCGATCTTTTGTGGTAATTAATAATTTATCTTCTAAAACAATATTATTAGGGGAGTTCCTGGAACAACTCAAGACTTCCTTCAAATCTTCTTTAACAAATTTTGTACCCTTGTATATCATAAGGTTTAGCTTGCAAAAAGGTTGTGTAGAAGCAAAAGACATTAAATAATCTACTCCAAAAGGAGCAACACAGATAATAGACTTGCCTTTTGCAATTTTTATTTCAACCCATTTTGAAACCTCTTCAGGTTTTACTTCATAATTATCTAATAACAAACAGATACGATTATCTGGCCAAATATCAATTAGTCTTAAAAAACAGGGTTTAGTCGTTTTAAACCAATATCTTATTGTATCACTTTTGTAATAAACTATATCGTTTCGCCCCTTATCGGTTTTTATCTCAATTTCAAAATCATCAATTCGATAAGTATTAGTACTAACATCAATAACTATCTGTTTTTCAATTTCTTCTTGAGTTTTATTAGATTCAACGTATTGAATATTGTTTTCATAAACTGGATTTTGTATAAAACTGGCATCATTTTCTAGTACTTTTTTAGGGGTTAATTGTGCCGTTTTTTGTGCAATAACTTCCCAATGCGGTAGCTCTGAATAAAACTGTTCATTTAAAGCACTAAAAAAACATTGACCAAAAATTCCTCCTTCATCAGTAATGATTGAACGTTGACTAACATTACAAGACATCATAATAAATGACCCTTTTGAATCATTGAACAATGCCTTTATTGTCTTTTTATTAAGATTTGTCCGTGGAGTATTCCTACTAAAAAGCTGTTGAGTTTTATAAAGTACATTGCAGGATTCATTCAAAAGAACATAAAGCCGAACTTGTTTTTGTGTTAGAAGTTGCTTTAAACTTCCCAAATAAATGTCAGATTGATTCGTTGTCCCTAGTCTTACAGTAGGATACAATTCATTATTTTTGTTATAACCATGAGCGGCTACGTAGCAGAAAATGGCATCATTTTGATTTACTTGTAAATTTTTAATTTTGCGGATTACAAAATTTGTATCAGCCAGTTCTTCTTTTAAGAAAAAGATAGTATCTACCTCATAATCTGTATTTCTAAAGATGTTTTCTAACTCAATGAGCTGATTTTTTATATATTTATTTCCATACACTCTTTCATCACTTTGATAATCTATCAAACCAATAATGTGTATTTTTTGTGAAAACACCGAAAATACAAAGAGATGTAAAAGAAGAGTAAAGTATATTTTCCTCATAAATGATTGAATTGCTTAATTAGAAATTGATTATGCTTTGTCTTAGGCAAACCGATCCTTAGTCCATTTTTTCCAATATTGTCAATTGCGTAAGGCTCACTCCAAACGATAGATGATGTATCCACATTGGTTGCCGAAATAACTAAACAATTAATTTTATCGTCTTTTAGGAGTCGGTATAGTTCTTTCAGAGTCCTACTTTTATATTTTTCTGTGTTGATTTTAGCCTTATAATACCGCTGAAAACGGAATAGTAACATTTCATGATCAACATATTCTTCAGTAGAACCAATATACAGCGTATCTGAATTTAAGTGTATATCTTTATATTGGCTGACATCCCAGTTCTTAGCCTTTATTCTATAAATAATTACTACGAAAGCTATGGCTAATAGCGCTAAAATTTTATAAAAAACTGATTTTTGCCCATGATTTTCCATCCTGAATATGTTGATTTAGCTTTTATAAAAAACGATTAAAACACAAGGATTAAAATTATCTAAGGTTGTATAAACCTTAGATTCGAAGGGTTAAAAAAGTAAAAATGACAGTCAGAAAAATAGCAATAAGATACCGCTAAACTGAGAAAAGTAGCAATTGATATATTTTTTTTCATGATGGGAGAAATTAATGGTTCATGCCATCACTAAATAGAATTGTAGTCTATTTTGTAATTTTTAAGAAAGAAAAAAATGTAAAGAAGGTATATTTAATAGAAAAAGGAATTTGCAAACAAATCAATCTGTTTGTCCTGATTCTTCTTTTTGGGCAGTTTCGTGTATTGCTTTTAGTTTTTTACTTATTATAGATGCTTTTAGAGCAGTACGTAGTTTTTGAAGTTTTTCATATTCACGGAGAAGATTTGGGTTTGAATTTAATTCTTCAATGATTGCGGTCTTCTCTTGTTCTGTTTCATCTCCACTTAAATGGTTGATAAGCCTTAATGTATCTTCACTAGTAATATTCATTTGATATAAATTTTAGTGTAAAGCTACCAACCTTTTAACTAAAGAAAAATGATATTTTTAAAATTATTTAACAAGCACAAAGTAAAAAATGTCTATTCATCTAATTGGTCTCTTAATATTTTTAAACAATTGCTGAAAAGTACTCTCAAGCTTCCTTCGTTGTCATTAGGGTATTTTTGATATATTTTTTTCCATTCCAAATCGTTTATTAATTTATCAGTAAGTAAGTCCCTGCATTTATTTGGCATTCCATCTATCAATGTAATAACTTGCTGATAATATAAAATGCTCTCAGCTTCTGATTGAACAACGCCAAAAAGTTCAGTAACGTTATCAAGTCGGCTAACATCTTTATAACCACAACTTTTCCAATAATCTCTTCTCTTCCAGTCGAGATGCCTTTTGGCCCATGCAATAATCATCGCTGAATTATCATTATTTAGTTTTTCTATTTTCCCTTCAGTTACTCGAATATAAAGTTCAATAATTACATCATGATAAAGATCAAACGCAGTATTTGAGTCTCCTTTTAATTCGAATAAATGCCCAGAATAGAGTATTTTTTCTAAATACTCAAAAGCCCATGTTTCCCCGTTCTTAATTGCATCATATAAGTCCGAGTGAAGAGGCTGCTTGATTTTAATAGATTGTGCCAAGTGTTTGTAATTTTATAGGTTATTAATAAGTAAGTTCTTCAAAAAATTAATCTTGAATCAAGGAATTGATGAGTTTTGTTTCTTTCTGGGTATAATGAAATTGCAAAACTGAATATTAATCTATTTGATAATATGTTAGTTGCTTGTTGTGGGATAAACGCTGAAAAGATCAACGATGCTTTTCAACGTTTAAATTTTTCTTTGATGACCTAATTGCATAACATTGAGTTATAAATATAGGAATAAATAAATAATTAACTTTTTTAAGTAAGTCCAATCCAAGTGTTTCTATTAACTACAAAGAATATACGTTTACAGTTTAGCTCAAAAATTAAAGCGTTTGTAAAAAAAATACGACGTTTAAAAAAGAAGCAGACCGAAAAATAAGTTTTTGGCTTTTGCCGCATTGATGCAGGCTAATTGAGCTATTTACATACTCAAAAATTCAGATTTAGAGTATTTTCTCCTTCTTTCTCTTCCAAAAGGCTTTTTCTTGGTTTATCAAATTCTTTTTAATCTGAAGAGGTTATTTGTCTGATTATTCTAAATAATTTATTTATATTAACATAGTGTTTTCCTAAGTAATATTTACATTCAGAATGTAAATAATGTCTTTTACTTAACCACTCCTTGCTTTTTATACATGAAATATTTTATACTAGGCTTTTTAATAAATTTCTTCTTGATTCAAAATGGAATCTCAATGAGATTATCCAAGGATAAAAATTTGGAATTAGCTGAAAAAAAACTAGATGAATTAGAATCTTTATATGCTCTTGCTCAACATGAAGCCTCCATCAAAGTAGGTAGAGAAGTTCTCCAGCTTTTGCCTAATATTAATAAGTCTAATGAGAAATGTATTTTTAAAGTATATCTGAATCTAGCTACGAACTATTTTACTTTGTATAAAAGTGATTCAACGGATTATTTTTTTAGCAAAGCCAATAATTTACTACGACAAAGCCCTAATTTAACTGTTGAAATTCCTAATTATGTTGCCAATCATTGGGATCATCAAGGGATGTTTTATGCTCGTAAAGCAAATTATACACAGGCGATTCATTATATCCAAAAAAGTTTATTGGTTTGTAAAGAATACCACTTAAATCAATATGAACTTCCTTTTCTGAATAATCTTGCCAATACTTATGATTGGATGGGAGATTATCAAAATGCGTTTTTGATATATCAAAAAATCCAACAAATTGGAATACCTAAGCATTATCATGGTTTACAAACGCTCATATCAATGGGTTGGAATGCCTTACGTAGAAAAGAATATGTCCAAGCGGAAGTTTTTTTTCAAAAAGGTTTAACAATGTATCAATTCCTTGTTAAAGAGAAACTTCTCGTTCATAATGAACGAGATAAAATGCTCATAAAATTTGATTTAGGAGTTTGTTATTCATTGAGTACGTCATTTGAAAAAAGTAATTTATATCTTGATAAAGTAATTGATTTTTATGGGAAGAGTAAAATTAAAAAAGATAAGTATTTAAGTTTAGCCCATTTACAAAAAGCTAAGAATTTATATGCTTTAGGAGCAAAGCAACAAGCTTTACAGGAAGTTCAAAAAGGACTTCAGGCACTTGTGCTTGAATTTAATAGTAATATTATAGCTGATAACCCGTTGCTTTCACAAACTATTTTAGATAAAAAAAGCCTATTTCAATTGTTAACTTTTAAAGGTGAAATTTTGAGTGATTTTTACGCAACCAAACACCAAGAGGAAATACTTGAAAAGAGTGTTAGATGTTTTTATTTAGCTGTGCTATTAGCAGAAAAGCATCGAAAAGCTATTGATTACCAAGAAGATAAATTGAGATTTAATCAAGATAATAAGCTAGTGTTTGAAAAAGCTATTCATTTAGGATATAAGTTTTACCAATTACAGCCTAGCATTGCTAATGCTAATTTATTTTTGAGAATTATGGAAAGCACAAAAGCCATAGCGCTAAATGATAAAATAGCAATTGATAAAGTAAAAATTTCAACCAAAGCAATGCCTATTCAAGATGAAGAACAGAAAGAATTACGTTATAATGCTGGATTAAAACAGGCTATGCTTGATAATAAAGTTAATGCTAAAAGCTTGGATAGTTTACGAAAATTGTTGACAGACAGTGAGTTAAAACTTTATGAATTGAATAATAAACTGGCGTCGTATATGCCACATCGTAATAGCCAATACTCTAATGCTGATATATCAATAAAAGAAATTATAGCAAATTTAAGTCCCGAAAGCGCCTATGTCAGTTATACAATAACCTCTGATTTTAAAGTTTTTGTATTGGCTGTTAATCATCAAAAAGTAATCATTAAAAAACTAGATATAGGCTCTAACTTTATACATCAAACGCAAAAATTAATACTTTCATTAAGAGAAAACCCTACTTTATTTGCTTACCAAGGAAGTCCAGAGGCTGTAGCTTTGTATAAGATTTTAATAAATCCTGTAGAACAAGTATTGGTAGGAACAAAATGCTTAATTATCAGTAGAGATGGCATTTTAAATTATTTACCTTTTGAAGTATTAGAATTAGGGAAAAATAAAAATGATTATCTCGTTCGCTATTTTGCCATTTCATATCAATATAATGCACTTACTTATCTACTAAAACAAGAGTTAAAGACTAATTCAAAACCTAAGCTTTTAACAATTGCCCCTTTTACTAAGCAACAAATTATTGCTGAAGACACACTAATGGCTTTGCCTGCGAGTTCGAAAATAGAAAATAATGATGTTTTACAGGATGCTAAAGCAACTAAAAATCATTTTATTCAGCTTTCGGATAAGTATGATGTATTCCATCTTAAGTGTCATTCCGTTTCCGACCCCAATAAGTATGCAGACTCATACATTTATTTTAATCCATCTTCATCACCTTGGAAATTAGGCTTTCATGAAATTTTGACTTTACCAATGAAGCAATGTCAATTGTTAATGTTGGGTTCATGCAATAGTGGAAATGGACATATTGAACCTCAAGAAGGAGTAATGTCTCTTTGTTATGCTTTTTATAAAGCAGGATGCAAAGCAGTATTATCTGCTCAATGGCAAGCACATGATCGTTCGAGTGAATTCATTACTTCAAGATTTTATACTTATCTTAAAGAGGGAGTAACGAAAGACATTGCTTTACAAAAGGCAAAAATAGATTTTTTAAATGAACCACTTGGTAATGAATTAAATCACCCTTTTTATTGGGCAAATCTAACAATTACAGGAAATATTAGCCCAATAGTTGAGAACAGCTTTTCAAGTATTTACCTTTTTGTTGGAATAACAGTTTTTTCACTCCTAATCATATTTTTATTCAAAAAATACGTCAAGAAGCCTAGAAAACCTTAGCCCAAAAAATTTGCCACCAAAGTTTAGCTTTATCGATTTTTCCAATTGGATACACACAATCATTACAAGAACTTAACTCATCATATAAATGATTGGCTTCTTGTATTTGACCACTTTTTAAGTAAGCCAAAACCAAGTGCCATTGAGTCGCTTCTTTAAAGTATGGACGAAGATTATTATTCTTTAATACAACTTGAAAACTTTGAACAGCTTTTTGAAACTGCCCTTCAGCTAAATAACTTTGTCCAGCATAAAAGTTATCAAATACTTTTTTTTCTACAGGAGAAAGAATAGAAACATCTACATCCCTAACAATTGTAAGGTCATTTTCCGAACCAGGTAGTTGAATAACTGAGAATGAAGCATACAATACAAAAATTAAACAAGCTGCAACCAGACCGCTTAAATAAGGGAAAAGTGTTAGGAAAGAAGCCTTTTTCTTTAAAGGAGTTATAGGCTCTTCTTGTTCTAATTTATCTAAAGTTGCTATTATGTTTTGTTCAATTGTTATCTCTTTTATCATATTTGTTAATTTTTGATAATCGGATACTTCTTTTGAAAAATCAAAATCATTCTTTAAGGCATTTTCAAAGTTAGCCATTTCGTCAACTGATAAACTGCCATTGAAATATTGCTCAATGGTTTCTAAACGTTGGTAATCATCTTGTGTATTCATGGTTTAAGTAGAAGTGTTTTAAGTTTTTCTAAACATCTAAATTTGCGAACTTTTACTGCATCTGGATTCCCTAAATTGAAACGTAGTGCAATATCTTTAATTGAAAGGTCCTCGCCATAATATGCCATCAGAATACTTCGGCAAGGTTCTCCTAATCGTTCAAGTATATTGGGAAGAAAACTATTTTCTTCTTCGTTTTCTATTATTGCACTAGATATTGGTTCTTGAGTGTAAACGTTTTTTTGAGTCAAATATTCTTGTTCTCTTCTGAAACGCCTTCCATCAGCCTCTTTTTTTTTAAGCCATTTGTTGTTGGCGATTTGTATGAAATAACCTTCCATTTCCTTTAAAGACTTTGCTTCAAACTTTAAATGTCGTACTTGACGAAAAAAAATAATAATTACTTCTTGAAAAATATCCTTAGCATCATCATAATTACCACCTTGTTTAAAAATATGTGATGCTATGATTGGTTTAAAAGAACGATATAAAAATACAGTCACATTATTAATCTCTGTGTGGTTATTACTTCTCAGTATATCAACCACATCACTTGGGCTATATCTTTGATTCATAATTATTTATATTAAAAAATAGGAAGGTAAGGATATGCTGTTTGAAAATTTATTTGATACAAAACAGTACTTAAAGATAGCTGAGAGAAAGTTGAAAATTAACGATTATCATTAAAAATAAAATTGGTTTTATGAATATACCGTCTCTTTTAGTTCAATTTATTTCCTTTAAAATTAAGCACTAAAATCAAAAAGGTTATTTCAGATACATGTAGAGTTGTGTTGCGCTAAACATCCACCAACACGCCTAAGCTCATGTATAAGTTATTAAGCATTTTTGTTTTGGGACTTTTGTTATCTGCTTGCCAAGACGAATCAGTAATTCAGCCTAAAGCAGCTAATGCTAAAAATGTTACTTTATCGGATTCAACAACTGTAAAAAAGGTGAGTGATGACCCTCCAGCTTCAACTGGCAATGGCCGTCCATAAACATGCTGTCGTTTATCTCTAAATGTACTCTTTATTTACCCCATCTATGTTTATAGATGGGGTATTTTTTAATAGGTGTGCTTTTTCAACAATTATGACCCCTTTTGTCAATATATTTATTCCCGCTAATTTAAAAATGTTACATCTTCTTCTTTTAATTTTATAATTCAGCAGTTAGCTTTTCCCATTTGTTTGATTTGATGAGTATGAACTTCTTTTTCCCCAATGTTAATACAAATTTATTAGTAGTATCATCGAAATATATTTTGGCATTCTTATTAAAATCAACACCAACTTTAGGTAATTTGAGTACAATTTTACGCAGGTTGGCGTCTTCATAAACCATTTGATAAGTGGTATCCTTTTGTGATGCTTTTATAACTTCCCATGCTAAGGTTTTTGTAGAAAATTTATGAGACTCTTTAGAAGGGTTTGAGCTATTTTCATAAAGTTTTGTTTGATAACTAAAACTACCTTGTAGTTTATTTAAATCATAAAAGCGTTTATAAATGATTAGGCTAAAGGAAAACATAAAAATCAAACAGGCTGCTAATTCAATGAATTTTAGGCGAAACAATGGGATAATAGGCTTTGTGTTTTCTTTAATGGTTATTTCATCAATCGTTTTTTCTATTTCAAAATAAGTAATTGCATCAAGCCAATTATCAAGCTTTGTCCAAATTAGGTAATCTTGATAAAAACCGTCGTCTTCTTGTAATTTTTTCAAGAAATTTTTCAGTTGATTTACATCTAAATCACCCTTTACGTATTCTTCGAATACTTTATAGTTATCTTCTTGCATATAATATATTTTGCTTTGAAGTTATGGGTTCTCATTACAGATAAATTGATATATAGCTTTCCCTTTAGCATTTGCCCAAGTACTTTCGGGATGATTGATTTCGTTTTGCATCCAATCAATTAAGGCTTTTTTGCAATCTTGTCGTTGTTGAGCTTCTGATTGTTTATTTTTATAATTATATTTTTTGCCAGAACTCAAAAAACCTCTTGAGGCTTCACTAAGCATAGCCTCTATTACGAGTTTGATAAAATGTGATTTACGTCCAGTTAATAAAAGCCTTCTCGCATTTCCAGCATGAACTTTTTCAATGGCATCTAGTCCGTCTTGAATAAATAGAAAAACTTCTTCTAAACAAAATGATTTATCAGCAGGTACTTTTAAATGTTTTATACTTTTAGAACTGCTTTTCTCTCTATTAGATTTATCCAATAAAGTATTGAAGATTCCATGCCAATACTTTTGTATGCTTGTTTTAAGAATAAAATCTTTTCGAGATAATTCACTAAAAAGTAATTCCATACTTTCTGAAAACAAGTCATCGTCAGTACTCCTCTTTTCTGCAAAAGATAGCCTGCAAAGCTCATTAATTTTGTTTTCGGCTTTTTTCTTTGCCGATTCATTTTGAGAATAACGAATTGTAAAAATTAAATATGTTTCATGAATAATATGATGAAATTTGGCTAGTCTATTTCTAGTAATTTTTTCATCTTTCCCTAAAGTTCTATAGATGTAATAATCAAATGTTTGCTGTGCTATCCAATCTGTCATTAATGGTTGGTTAGCGACATTGATGAGTATGTAGTTGTTTTCTGTCGAGTTAAATAATTGTAAAAAAGGGTTTAATATTTTACGGATTTTTTTTTCAATGCTCAAGTAATCTGTTTCTTGTTGATTAATGAACTTGAGCATTTCTTCAGTTAACCGACTTTCATAATGCGTTAATGATACAGTTTTTCTAAGCCTTTTTATTAACTCATCTTCTTTTGGTAAATAGTCATACTCAATAATGGCAGATAATATCATTTTCAAGGCATTATCAATTTCTTTTTCTGCTTCAGTATCAGACAGATACTTTTGTTTAGCATGATTCTTCAGATGCTTACTATACATTGCTCTAAAGTTATGAATAGCATTAGTCTGAACTGTTTTATCATTACTTTTTAAGGCTAATATTACTTCTTCATGTAAAGTCATTATAAATTTTTGATAAATGGTTGTAATTCAGCAATGTAACAATGATAGTTTCTTTGAGAAATGAAGAAAATACTTAAAAAATATGTGGGAAAGATGATTTTTGATCGAATAAGTAATAATCTAAGAATTCTTTTCTCCTTCTTGAGATACTAGCTCTTAGGTTATTTTGCATTAATATATAATTTTTATGTCTTGAATATCTTTCCATATAAGCACTATTGATAATATATGCTCGATGTACCCTTAAAAAGCCATGACTGATAAATTGTTCTTCAAACGACTTTATTGTTTTGGCATACATAATTTTTTTTCCATTATTTAAGTAAAAGAAAGTGTAATTGATGGATGCTTCCAGCATTACTATGTCTGAAATTGGGTAAATCTCAGCTCCAATGCGAATATCATTAGACTGTGTTTTGTTCTTATGTGTTTTCATAAACCTATGTTAAGAAAAAGGTAGAGTTCCTCTGTTGAATTCTTACATATGAATACCGCCACATCATGAAACGTTACATCATTTTGAATATGTTGTTATTTGAATAATTCTTTCTACTGTCTGTTCTGAAGTAGATTTACTCTTTAATTTCTCTAATGAATCTAAAATATAAGTAATGCCTTGTTTTTTTTCTGACTGTAATATTCCAAAATCACCAGTAGTGGCGAAACCAATCAAGGCTTCAATGCCAAAAGGTGCTGCACATTTAAATTCTTCTGGAATTTTTATGAGTCTATTAATGTCTTGAGCTTTTATTTCAATGTCATTATTATTCATCAACAAAAGATTATTTATAGCATCTCTGTAAACTAATCTTATTTTACAAGGGCGATTAGCCATGATAAAAATAGAGAGAATCTCTCCTTCTGTAAAACGTTGTGCCTGATTCCCTTTATTTGTCCTTATATCAAATTGTAATTGTTTGGAGTCATAGTTTGCAGGAGTGTTTTTAACGATTTTATTAATATTTTCTACTTCAACTAAATGCTCTTTTTGTGGAATAATGTCTTTTGACCAGCTTTCAGCATTATTAATAATTACTTTATCGGAAATTTTGATAATCTCTGTTCCCTCTGTATTGATAAGTGTTGCATTAATCTCTAAGTATTTTCCAATTATTTTATAATCGCTTTTTAAACTTAGAATTCTATTCATTGAACGACTTGTAGTAGGTAAAGTAATCTTTAGGCTTGGGTGGGCAAGTCCCAACATCGTTTTTAATTCACCTGTAAACATTGTAGAAAAAGTATTCACAATGTTTTTTCCTTCAAATGAAGTTTTTTCAATATTAATCTCTTCTGTTTCAGATTTTGGAATAACCTTACTGAGTTCTCCTGCTAATTTTTCGGCAACATCCTCTAAAGTTCTTTGTTGAAGGTTATTAGTGTAGTCTTCAACGGTTGTTGCTTTATTAAATTCGCTTAGGTCGTTATCTAGGTATGCAATTTTAATTTCTCTTTGATCTTTATTATCTTTTTCATTTAATCTTAACGCTATTCTACACCATTGATAATTATTTAAGAAGGTTTTTCTTTTACCATCAAAATACCAATCGCCTTGCATATACTTATGTGCATACACATAAATTTCTTTATTTTTCTTGAAAAAGATTCTCGCTTTACTAAAATCAATATTAAAATTTAGTCCATTAGGATATCTTGTCTGAACCAATTGTAAATACTCTTCAATTGGTAAATCTTTACTATCATCTTTTAGAAAACCTTTTGGATTTAAATCATTTTCAAAAACTACTCCTTCAAGTAAATGAGAAGCAATCTGCCTCCAAGCATTTTTTTCATCATCATCCGTTTTAGCATTGAAGAACACTTGTAATGAAGCCTTGGTTTTTTTGAGTATTTTGATACTTTTTTGAGTGGATTCGATCTGATTATTCGATTTATTTGAAAGTTTTTGAGACTTCGATATTGCTGAATATATCAAAAATAAGAATAGTAATATGGAGCTGCTTTTTATATTCATTTTGATAAAAAGAAAAGAGAATGCTGTTTTTTGATGTCCAAAATCCTCTTCTCAATTATTGAGAAGAGGATTTAATAGGTATCTTTTCGCTAAATAAGGTGTTACTTCATGTGTTTTATTTTAAGTAATAATGGAACAATCGTCCCGTTAGGTGTGCCCTTCAGCTCAAAAGCAATATTGTTTGATTCATATAAGATAGTATCAGCTGACACTAAATCTTTGCCAATTACTGAATATACTTTCTGTTTAAATTCGCCTTGAGCATTGGCAATATCATTTTTGAGTTTATCAATATCTAGTTCTTTGGTTGAATACAATACTAGGAAATAATCATTACCAGGTTTATTATCCATCGTAAATGAGCTATTTGTTGATGGTAACATGGCAATATTATTAGATGGAATCAAAGCACTTACTTCATCATCATAAGGAAATAATTTGGTTACTCTATTGTTATCATCTGAGGCAATGATGTACATATAGCTTGATATATTATTGATGATTTCGGTTTTGAAAGATGTTCCAGATGGATATTCTTTAGTGACATTATAGGTAATCATATCAATATTAGCATCGTTTGTTACATCTAAACCTCTTTCCGCTGAAGTAGAAACAGGCATAAGATCACCATTTGCTAAAAGTGGTTTGATACTTCCCTTTAAAAATATCTCTTGTACAGGTTGTACTGGAGCTGGCGGAACAACATCCGTTGTTGTATTATTTGAAGGTACTACTGGTACCGGAGTAGGTACTGGAACGGGTGTTATTGGTGATAGTACTTCGTAAGCATAAGGAGTAAACTCTATTAAATCTTTATAACTAGCCCATACAAACCCATTATTTGCCCATTTATTTCCCCAACTATTTACAATTAAAAAGGCGTTTTTAGTATCGTCATAGCCAATGACTGCCATTGCATGTCCACCTACTGCATTTTTGATAGTTTCTGCAGGTGCAGCTTTCCAAACTTCTTTGGCTTGAAAAAAGGAATTAGGAATCCACATCCCAATCAAAACTGCATTTTGACTTTCAACCAAAGCCGTTTTAATAGATAAAATCTTTTCTTCAACCGATGCTGTACTTGGAATATCAAAAAGAGTGGTATAGCCTTCAATTTTGTTGGCCGCCGCTTCCTCTTCAAGCATTGTATATTTATTACCACAAGCATAAGGAGCACTTTTTAAAGTTGCAACGCCTTTTTCTTTCATGATGTCAAGTGCATCAGAAATACTCGAGCCTGTTTGACATTGGTAGTCGGTTGGGCTTTTGATACGTTCAAAAACAAAGGTTGGAGAAAATGCGATGGCTCTAATAGTCTCTGGTCCTTTGATGTTTAGCTTTTTAGCCTGCATAATCGTTCGCATGTAATATGCCGTTGACCAACCCACACAAGTACTAAAATCTCCTTGGTCTTCAACTTGTGGAACAAAAGATTTTAAGTTGAACGTGGATGGTAAAATACCTCTCATCAAAGAAAAATTCTTGCTTCGCTTAGGTAGATGGAGATATTTTTTGTCATCTCTGACAAGCCCTAATTTACGTTTTTTTTGAGCGGTGATAGACTGTGAGCAAAGTACTACAGCACAAATTAAAAGAAGGATTCGGCTTAATCTTGAGCTTTTCATATTCTTGTTTTTTGATTTTTAAATTCGGTTATAACGTTAAACTTAAAGCTCTTTTAGCCCTAATTCTGCAAGTTGGTAGTAGCCTCCTTTTGTGGAAAGACAATCTCCATTGACTGGCATACTCGATACAGAGGTTACTTTATTTGTAACTGGATTTTCACCTTCAAACTGAACAACCTCATGAAAAGTAGTGATTCTACAAAACCATTTATCAAACTCGCTTTTTCTAAAATTATCGTACAAGCTGATTTTTGCATAATTGAATTGATAACTGTTTTTATTTTCTAGAACTTGTTGTAGAAACTTCTCTCTTGTTAATTGCACATTTTTGCCATCTTTTGTAGTCAAGTTAACATAGCCACTTGTATCAAAAATAAGATTACTCTCAAGAATCATTTTATTAATTGAGGTTGAATCTTTCTCATTTTTATCCTTTAGTATTGTAAGGTAACCCAAAAATGTTTTTACTTTTTTTTCAGGACTCCAATCAATTATATTATCACTGTTAACTGTAATAAGCTCTTTATTAGTAGTATCAGAGATGTTAGAAACCGTGTTTTTATGATTAACACCACTGATTTTTGTTGATAAAATATTTAGTTTTGAATCTTCTACTATTTCAGTAATAAAATTTAAAGTATCATTAACCTCAACAGCCATTCTTTCATGAGGTTTACCAGTAAATGCCAAACACATCGTTTGTTTATATTTGTACACTTTCTGTTTTTTCAACAAGAGGGAATCTATACTCAATAAACTAGTACTTTGATTACGGAGGTGATAGTTAAAGGCTATCTTGTAAGTACCTACAGTTAGTTTGATAAATTCAGATGCCTCTAATGGAGATTTGCTAACTAAATAATCAACATTAGAGTCTGTTTTAATCATTCCTGGAATTAAATGATTGACAATTTTTATACTATCTGTCGTAAAAAAAGTACTTATAAATGTTGTTTCTTTTTGAACAGAAGGTTTTTTGACCAAAATTGGTATCATTCTAATCAGCTCTTTTTGATAAGCGTTCAGCATTTTATCAAGAGCCTTCTTGTGAGGTTTTGGAATACTATCTTGGGTTAGGCTTGATAAACAGATAAATGAAATTAGCACCCATATACATAGGCTTATTTTATGAAAAATTGATGTTTTCATAGAGTTAAGTTTAGATAGATTCATTAAATAGTTTTTGTGTTTTAATCATTTCTGTAAATAGCCTTTTTGTTTTCATCGTTAAATAAATTTTAAATCACCATAGAAGAAGAAAAGTTACATCAAAAAACTTTTTATTTAATTCAGTTTTAAATCTGTAATTAGCCAACCAGAATTTTCTTTTTCTCTCATAAATTCTCTTATTTCTATTTGATAATTTTTGTGAACACTAATTTTGAATGAGATGTCTTTCGTACCTTTTACTTTTAGCAAGCTTAGTCGTAAAATTTTTTCAAGAATGAATATTTCTTGGTGTTTCAAGATTGTTTGATTGCAAAGAGAAACAATACCTTTTCCTTGATTAAATGCGTTTACCAAAGGAGAAAAAGCTATATCCTGTGCATTAGGACTTAAACCTTCTTCTCTATACGTTGAATCTGTTGTTGTAATATCTTTTCTTTCTATGAGATGCTGATACTCTTCAATTATTTCTTTGGGTAAACTGATATTCGTTATTTGCCATCTAGCTGATCCCTCTTTTTTTAAATATTGCTTTTGTAAAAGAATGTCTAAAATGACACTCTTTTCTTTATACAATGCTTCCAATTTTACATTGGCAGACAACTTCGCTTGTTTGTCGATTTTAATGTCTTCTTCGCATATCATCGCTATGAATTGATTAACTTTTATAAAATAAAGTTGTGTTTTTTCTGTCATTTTTAAACGTTCATCATCTTCATTAAATAGTTTCAAGATATATTGACTTCTTGGATAAAGAATTTGTAAAGAATCGTTCATTTTCTCGCCATCAATAAATACTTCATAGTTAAAACGATGAATAAATTCATTAACACTTTTAACCTGCCATAGCATAAAAGACGCTACAGGTTGCTTAGTGAAAACAACAGTACTAATGCTATCTGGGATAAGTTTGGTCTCTGAATTTTGGGCTAAAGAATTATGAATTATTCCCCAAAAAATAAAAATAAGTATTCTTTTCATTTGTCAATTTGGGCTCAAAGCTGTTGTTTCTATCACACTAATATTCCCAAATGAAATCGTGAATTTCCCTTTTGCATTAGGTTTTTCGGTTACTTCTATGGCTTTTCTGTCTTTACTTTCATAAGATACTTTCCCCTTTTGATCATAACCTTTAAAACTTTGATAATAAAATGCTGTGGCGTGATAGTTCCCATCCATACCTTTTTCAAAGTCGGAGCAATACGATACGTCGTAAGAACTAATTTCTATTTTTGGAAAATGAGGCAATTTAAAAAGATTATTAAAATATTGGCGGATAGGAATATTTTCAACACTGCCATCTTTTCTTGATACTTGTACTGTTGGCATTCTGGTAATTTTTTTGCCATTAGCATTATAATAAACAGTATCAAAAAGACTCATTGCCAATTGAATGGATTTTAATCTAGGTCGCTCAGGTAAAGATTTATCACCAATCTGTTTAATATAATTGGTTAAATCATTGACTCTCCTTAAGGTAAGTTCTTTGAATTCTGAGAGCTGTTCAGGACTAGGGTCGGAGTGTTGAGCAAATGTTTTTACTGTGAAAAACAAACTATGAATACACCAGAATATAAAGCAATAAATGATATTTTTCATAATAGCGTAATTTATCTAATTTCCTGAATTGTAATGATTTGGTATCGACCATCCTGACTAAAAGTGGATAGATTTTCAACTACGTTTATTTGTTTAATAAGATTGGCATTAATAAGAATTTTATTCAAAAAGTCTTCAATAGGGATAGCACTCATATTGTTTTCAATCACATTGATGTATTCATTTGCCTCTGCATCAACATTGAAAAGTTTCTTCATTTGAGTTACCATCAATTTTTCTCTTTTCTCATATTTTAATTTTTCATCAGCCAACGTATTGAGGAACAAATTGGTATCGTTAAAACTTACTGTTGGTGTATGAGGAGTCGGAGTAATAGGCTCTTTTATATCAGCAGTAATTTTCCATTGTGAATGCTGTAGATTGGCTTTATTATCTTGAGCTAATTTTTCTTGAAGTCTTAATTCAGCATCTTTCAAAAGAGAGTCCCAAGTAATGTGAATATTATTATTTTCAGCTTGTGAAAGTGCTTCTAACCATGCAATGGTATAATAAGTGCCGTTATGAGCACTACTGAATGCTTTTTCGTTTTTCTTTGAACTTGAAATAAGGATGTTACCAGAACTTTCTTTGAATAATTTTCTTAAAATATCATTTTCAACAAAAATAGAACGAGTAACTAAAGGCTTCTCAATTATTAAAGTTTGTCGTGGAGTGAGTTGATTATTACAATCTACTAGGCTAATATTGAGTTTTACACCTTTATTGCTTAATTTTTGATGAATATTTTCAATGGATAAATATTTGTCTCTAATCAGAATATTAGGGAATAAATCTGTGGGTTGTGATGAAGAAATACCTCGTCCTGTATAATAAAGTACAATGATGTCGTCAGTATTAATTGGCAAATGGAGTATCTCACGATCTAAATCTTTTTCAGTAAAATCATGAGAGTGGACAGCGATAGGTAAATAATCATAATGTATATTTTTAGCAATTTCTCTAAAAACAGAATCCATCATGAAGAGGTTTCGTTCATAAGTTTTGGCTAAATCAGGATGTTTTGAATCAGCTACCAAGATTGTTCTTATGCTTTGTGTAGCACCTTGATAACAAATTAACACCAAAATGATAAGCAATCCCTTATTTTTTTTTAACATGTTTCTATTATAAAGTCTTAAAAAGTAAAAACTTTTCTGTCCTCATAATAGAAACACATATCAATTTTGTAAATCAAAGGTTTAAATATTCCTACAACATCATCCCGCCAGAAATTTCTATGCGTTGGGCATTAATCCAACGAGCTTCTTCACTACATAAAAAGGCAATGACACCGCCAATATCGTCTGGCAAGCCTACTCTTCCTAAGGCTGTTTGAGAAGCAATATGAGCATTTACTTGTGCATTGTCTCGTACAGTTCCACCTCCGAAATCTGTTTCTATAGCGCCTGGAGCAACAACGTTTACTCTAATTCCTCTTTGTCCTAATTCTTTGGCTTGATATTTCGTTAGGGTTTCGATTGCCCCTTTCATCGAAGCATAAGCAGCATAACCCGGAAAGGAGAATCTAGCTAAACCTGTCGAAATATTAATAATTCCACCACCATTGGCTAAAATTGACAAGGCTTTTTGTGTCAATAAAAAAGCTCCTTTAAAATGAATTGAATACAAAGTATCAAGTTGTTCTTCTGTCGTTTCTGCAAATGAAGCATGAGTACCGATGCCCGCATTATTAATAAGGAAATCTATTTCGTCAGCCTTAAAAGTTTCAGATAAAGCACTTTTCAAACTCTCGATAAAACTATCGAATGTCTTTGAGTTAGCTACGTCCAATTGTAAAGCGACAGCTTGTTGTCCTAATTGTTGGATTTCCTCTATTACTTTTTCAGCTTCTTCTTTTTGAGACTGATAAGTTATGATGACATTATTCCCTTTTTGGGCAAGGCTTAAAGCCATATTTTTCCCTAATCCACGGCTACCGCCTGTTACTAAAGCTATTTTGTTTGGCATCTTTCTGTTTGTTTTAATTAATGCAACAAAATTAACTTTAGCCTATAGCTTTTTTATGGTGACAGTTTCAGGGAAAATGGTGAGTACTTCAGTATTTTATACAAATTGCTCTAGCAAACATTGTTCACGATATTGCTTGGGCGTAAGCTTGGTGTATGCTTTAAAGAATTTGGTAAAATTGGAAGGGTCATAAGTAAGTAAAGTAGCGATTGCTCCAATTGACATTTCGTTTTTAGCAAGCATGCCTTTGGCAATATCAAGTATTTTTTCTTCAAAGAAATAACAAGGGGATTTATTGGTCGTCTCTTTAATTGTATTACTTAAATGTGTTGGATGGATATTCATAATTGATGCGAAATCTCTAATTTCAAACATTTCTTGGGTTCTTCCTTCGGTTAAATCCAATAAATGCTTGTCGATTTCTTTTAGAAACTCGTCTCTTATTTCGTATTGTCGAGCAAAAACTTTAGCAGGAATATTTTTCATTGATGATAATGTAAAATGGGCTTGATACAAAAAGCTAACATTAATCTTCAGAGATAAGTTTAGAAAAAATACTTCAAAACAAATCCAATCTTTAACCTTTTAAACATTAGCTAAAGATTGGATTTATATTTGAGAAGCTTTACTTAGGGTTCAGTTCAGCGATGAATTTTGTGCTATTTTAGAAATAGCAGATTTTGAAGAAACAATCAACACTAAAATAACGATGCCCAACACCATTAAAAGTGAAAGCTCAAATTGACTTTGAGATGCTGAACCAAACACAATTTTCTGAGAAGCTTGATTTAGCCTTTGCCCTTCAGTAATTTGAATATGAGATAAATGATTCAAATTGCTAAGTGTTGCATAAAAAGATTCATCTAAAAGCCTTTTGCTTTGTTCAGTAGAAACTCCTGTTTCCATTGCTGTAATATATTGCTTCTCAAGTAATATGCCTTGCTGGATTTTTTTCTTTAAATCCCGAAACAATACTTCTTCTGTCGGTGTGAGTTGCGTTTTTCCAAAAGCTACAAGTAGTTGTTGGATACTAGTATGATGTTCTTTAATAGCATTATTATGAAGTTTTAAAGCTTCAATATCTTTACTATCGTCAATCAATAATTTTTTACGAGAAAGATGATCTGAAAATTCATAAATGTAACTTTCTGCAAGTAATCTGTCTTCATAAACGTTAGAAAAAGTATCACCCAAAGCGATAAAACTGTTTTTATCGGATACATTCTTAACAAATAGTAGAATAAAAATTACACCCAATATGCTTGCAATTTTTAACTTTTGCGCTATGCTATAAGTCCATTTCATGAGCAGATTTTCATTTAGATATAAAAAATACAACTAATGTAAATGTAATATTTATATAAAAATAAAATGAATTACTTGTACTATTATTTTGTGATTTGTAAGGGACTATAAAAAACAGCGATAAAATGACATTAAGATTAATTCATTTTGTCGCTGTTTATCTAAAAAACTTATCGAAGTATTTACAAAGAAAAAGCTATGTAACTGTCTCCTTTTTTTGTTCCTAATTTAGTACCACCACAGGCGATAACGATGTATTGTTTTCCGTTCAATAAATAAGTACTTGGTGTGGCAAAACCTGCTGCTGGTAATTTTGTTTCCCAGAGAATTTCCCCAGTTTTCTTGTCAAAAATTCTAAACATTCCATCCTTCGTTGCAGCAATAAAAAGTAAACCACTAGCTGTAACCACAGGTCCGCCATAGTTTTCTGAACCCGTTGTTGGAATACCTTTCGCTTTCAATTCTGGATATTCGCCAAATGGTTTTTGCCAAAGATGTTTACCTGTGTTTAAGTCGATGGCAGTAAGTGTTCCCCAAGGCGGACGAATACCGGGATAACCTTTTGAATCGATGAATTTATGATAACCATTAAATTGATAGGGAATAAAAGGTGTTTTCCCTTTAGTACTTTCAGCACTTGCTTCTACTTTTTCATCACCAAATAAAAATGAAACTAGCGCTTGTCGGTCTGTATTTGATAAATGTCCAAATCCGGGCATCATTCCTTTACCTGAAGCAACAACTTTTGAAACATACTCACGGTCTTTTCTGTCAGAAATATTCACTAAAGACGGATAGCCACTGCTAGGATTCCCCTTGAGGTCTTTGCCATGACAAACCATACAAGTACTTGCATAAAGTTTTTGTCCTTTGCTTAAATGGGCTAATTCATCCGCTTTTGGCGTTGGTTTTAAGCTAAATAGCCAAGCCATTTCGTTGGCATTTACATACATAATTCCATCTGGGTCAACCGCTGCACCACCCCATTCTGCACCGCCGTCTGCACCCGGATATACCAAGGTTTCTTTTAAACCAAGTGGCTGAAATACTCCTTTTTGAGTTGTTTTGATGGTTTTAAGTAATGTTTCTTTCTCATCAGAATATGGATTTACGTCTGCTTCAGTAATAGTTTGTCGAGCAAAAGGAGCAGGCAAACTTGGAATTGGCTGTGTTGCCCAAGCACTTTCTTCTGGAATACTTGATTTTGGAAAAGGGGTTTCTTTGATAGGAAATAAAGGTTTTCCCGTTACTCTATCAAACACAAAAACGTGTCCTGTTTTGGTTACTTGTGCTACTGCATCAATGCTTTTTCCATTGCGTTTAATTGTCACCAAGTTCGGAGGCGCTGGTAAGTCTTTATCCCAAATATCATGATGAACGAACTGAAAATGCCAAAGTCTTTTCCCTGTTTTTGCATCCAATGCAATTAAACAGTTGGCAAAAAGGTTTTGTCCTTTACGATTTCCTCCATAAAAATCAGAAGCTGCCGAACCTGTTGGCACAAATAAAATTCCTCTTTTACGGTCGATAGCCATGCCCGACCAATTATTTGCTCCGCCAATTTCAGTATTTTTATAAGTATTCTTTGGCCAAGTATTATAACCAAATTCGTTTGGATGTGGAATCGTATGAAAAACCCAAGAGAGTTTTCCTGTACGAACATTAAATGCCTGAACATTTCCCAAAGCAGCATCTGCTCCTTCCGAAAGGCGCAAAGGCATGATAATATTATCTTCATACAATGTGCCAGGCGTATTTGAAATCACAAATTTATTGACGGCAGTACTGCCTAAACCTTCTTTCAAACTTACTTTGCCATTGTCGCCAAAGGTGTTGATTTTCTCTCCTGTTTTAGCATCAACAGCATATAAAAAAGAACCTAGTGCAAAGATGATTCTTGGAACATCGGCATCGTTTTTATCCTTACTTTCCCAATAAGTAACGCCACGATTAGTATTTAAAGCGGTGCTTCCAGTATTGGTAAATGTCCATAATTCTTTGCCTGTGGCAGCATCCAACGCAAAAAGTTTATTCGTTGCTGTTACTGCATAAAGTATTCCATTTACGATAATCGGATTGCACTGAACTTGTCCAGAATCCAATGTATGGTATTCCCAAGCAACTTTTAATTGATTAAGATTGGTCTTGTTGATTTGTGTGAGGCTAGAGTAATGATTCCGTTCGGGTCCTCCCAAATATTCTGTCCAACCAGTATTTTCATTGGAAGTATTATCCTGCTTAGGCAAATAAGCAGCAGTTAATAAGGCAGTTGCCAAAAATGCCAAGGATAAGTAGATTTTTTGCATAATTTTTTAAATCTGTTGTACTCAGTAATTTCTTGATAAGCTGAATTCAAGCTTTTTTATTTGAATGAGAAACTCATTTCTTGTCAAATTTACATATTTCATTACTTTATTAATAATTGAAATACTGAATTGCTGTCTTAAAACCAGATAAGGCATGGTATTGAAATTTGTCAAAGGGAAGATGATGAGTTGAAATGCAATAATTCTTAAAACATCTACTAATTTAGCCGAAGATAAAGCCTACATGGCTGTAGAAATTAATTCAAGATGAAAGGAACAGTACTGATTATTGATGATGAAAAACAATTAAGAGGATTACTCAAGCGAATTATTGAGTTGGAAGATTATACGGTTTGGGAAGTTGGCGACTTAAAATCTGCATGGAAAATTCTTGAAAATCAAGCGATTCAAGTAGTACTTTCTGATGTAAAACTGCCCGACGGCAATGGTGTGGACTTTACCCAAAAGTTCAAAGAGAAATTCCCAAGTCTTGAGATTATTGTAATGACCGCCTATGGAACAATCCAAGACGGCATCAAAGCCATGAAAAATGGAGCTTTTGATTATTTGGTAAAAGGCGACGACAATGAAAAAATATTGCCAATGCTAAGTTTAGCGATGGATAAAGTGCAAAATCAGTCGCAAAGCGTTCAGCCTAAAAACCAAGGTTTTGAAAAGGTTTTAGGGAAATCTAAGCAGATTAAAGAAGTAATCAGTTTAGCCCAAAAAGTAGCTAAAACCGACACCACCGTTCTGCTAACAGGCGAAACGGGAACTGGAAAAGAAGTGTTTGCCAACGCCATTCATCAAGAAAGTAAAAGGGCTTCTCAAAACTTTGTAGCAGTAAATTGTGCTACTTTTTCAAGAGAAATTCTGGAATCGGAATTGTTCGGACACAAAGTGGGTGCTTTTACTGGGGCGACCAAAGATAAAAAAGGTTTGTTTGAAGAAGCAGACGGCGGAACGATTTTCTTGGATGAAATAGGAGAAATGTCGCTGGATTTACAAGCTAAATTATTAAGAGTATTAGAGACAGGAACATTTATCAAAGTTGGCGATACAAAATTGATAAAAGTAGATGTACGGATTATTTCGGCAACAAATCGTGATTTAAGCAAAGAAGCCAACGAAGGACATTTCCGCTCGGATTTATTTTATAGACTTTCAGTTTTTCAAATAGCTTTACCGCCTTTGCGTGAACGCAAGACTGATATTGAAGTACTCGCTCGTTTTTTTGCCAAAGATTTTGCTAAAAAATTCAACATTACGATAGCTGATTTACAAGAAGATTTTCTGGAAAAACTCAGTAATTACGATTGGCAAGGCAACATTCGTGAGCTCCGAAATGTGATTGAACGAACCATTATTCTCAATGAAAACGGACATTTAACCGTAGAAAGCTTACCGATTGCGATTCAATTTCCTGCTGAAAATTTATCTTCTAAAACCCTTAATTCCTTCGATTTACAAAGCATCGAAAAGCAACACATCCAAAAAGTACTTCAACACACCAAAGGCAACAAAACCGAAACCGCTAGACTTTTGAATATTGGTTTGACAACGCTTTATCGTAAGATTGAGGAATATGGGATTGGTTAGGTCGGGTTGGAAACCCAACTTACTGTAAATACAATCAATATAGTTTGTAGAATTTCCAACTCGACAACAGAAAAATCAAACAAGCTTTAAAGCTTATAGAAACCTACACAGTAAAGTGAAACTTGGGCTTATATTGCGTCTTGAATTAATTTAGAGGTAACAATAGAAGAGATTAGAGTAATATATTTCCGATAATCTCTTTTAAAGGCTAAGTCAACAAACAATGATAAAAAACAAACCCCATTTTGAAATATTAGATGGATTAAGAGGCGTTGCCGCTTTGTGCGTAGTAATATTTCATTTTACAGAATGTGTATATCCCGATTATAGTAAAAACTTTATTGGTCATGGCTTTTTAGCTGTAGATTTTTTCTTTTGCCTTTCAGGATTTGTTATCGCTTATGCTTATGATGATAGAATAAAGCAGATGGGAACCTTAGCTTTCTTCAAAACTCGATTAATTCGTTTACATCCTTTGGTCGTGATAGGAACTTTGCTGGGTGTTATCGGTTTTCTTTGGAGTCCTTGGTCAAGTGTTGCTTCTAATTATACTTGGGTCAATATTGTATTGTTAGCTGGTGGTTCAATGTTGATAATTCCACTTCCGTTGATGGAAGACCGTTACTTTAATTTATTTGGCTTTAATGCTCCTGCTTGGTCGCTATTCTGGGAATATGTTGCCAATATTTTGTACGCCTTTTTCCTGCATAAAATCAGCCGTCGTTTATTAAGTATTCTTGTTATTTTGACCGCAATAGCCCTTGGAATAGTCAGTTATCGTGCTGGAAATTTGATGGGGGGCTGGAGTAAAAACAATTTTTGGGACGGTGGAGTACGCTTGGCATATTCCTTTTTAGCAGGATTATTAGTCAATAGAAGTAAATGGATTATTCAGAATAAATTAGGGTTTATCGGTTTAACACTGATGATATTAGCGGCTTTGATGATACCCGTTTTTGCCAATAATTGGCTAATAGAATTTTTAATAGTAGCCTTTTATTTCCCACTATTGATTGCCTTAGGAGCAGGAACGAAGTTATCGTCTTTTACACAAAAGTTTTGTCAGTTTGCAGGAGAACTTTCTTACCCACTTTACATGACCCACTATGCTTTTATATGGATTTTTGCTAGTTATTTAGCTCATTTTAAGCCAGACATCAATCAAATTACTTGGGTAATTGTACTCGGAACTTGTGGCTTAGTACTTTTTGCAATCGTGATGATGCAATTTGTGGACAAACCTATCAGAAAGTATTTGAGAGCAAAAAAGTGACTTTTTTTCATTAGGGCTTAAGTATCGCCCTAATGAAAAAAATAGGTTTTACCAAGGACTTACTCCCGTTTCATCCTCAATATCATTACTGAAAAACTGCCCTGTCGGAGCATTCTCGTCCGTTAGTGTATGTTTAACGATAAAAGTAGCCGCACTTTCTATTGTTCCTGGGCCACTATAGTGGTTAAAATCGGTTGCCGTATAACCTGGGTCAATCGCATTTACTTTGAATGGCAAATCTTTTAGTTCATAAGCCAATACCACAGTAAAAGCGTTTAAAGCAGTTTTTGATGTTCCATAACTTGCCGATTTAAAGGGATAATATTTCCAATTCGGGTCGCTATGCAATGTCAATGAACCCAGCCCAGAAGTAATATTGCTGATTCGTGGACTTTCAGATTTTTTGAGCAGTTCTAAAAATATTTGTGTTACTCTGATAACTCCAAAAAAATTGGTGTCAAATACTTTTTGAATATCATCAATAGAAGTATCTGAAGCATTTTGAGGAAAATCTCCGCTTATTCCTGCATTATTTATCAAAATGTCTAATTTGCCTTGCTCGTTTTCGATACTACTTTTAGCCGCTAAAATTGAATCAAGATTAGTAACATCAATTGCAATCGCTTTGATGTTTTGAAATCCATCTTCATTTAATGCTGTTACGATAGCGTCTCCTTTTGCGAGGTCACGAGTACCTAAATAAACGAATAATCCTTTTTGTGAAAGTTGTTTTGCTGTTTCTAAACCAATACTTCTGTTGGCTCCTGTAATTAATACTGATTTCATTTTCTTGTTTTTAAATTGATGATGCAAGTTGCCTCGTTTAAAAATGAAATCATTTGCCATTTGGCAAAAAGCGTTTTAGCGAATGTTTTTTCTAATTCTGCTCAATGACGATTGCGTAATGCCTAAATAAGAAGCGATGTAAGAAAGCGGAATACGGTTAACCACAGTTGGATATATTTCTATAAACTTCAAGTAGCGAGTTGTAGCATCTTCTGAAACCAAAGGGCTTCTTCTTTCTACTTTTTGCATTAACGCTTTTGAAATAATTTTATGTACAATGGCATCCCAACCAACAATGGTGTTGAGTAATTCTTGCCAATCTTTTTTTGAAAAAATAATCAATTTGCAATCAGTAATGGCTTGTACATAAGCTGTTGATGGGATTTCATTGTCAAAACTCTCCAAATCCACCACAAGATTGTTTTCTTCAATGAAGTATTTGGTAATTTCTTCGCCTTTATTGTTGTAATAACACACTCGGACAATGCCCTCTAAAACAAAGCCGACTTGGCGAGAAGTTTTACCTGCTTCTGAAAAATATTCGTCTTTATGAATCACTATTTCTTTGGCTTTCGAGGCAATGAAGTCAATTTGTTGTGGGTTTAAATTCCCAAACCGTAATATATATGCTATCAGTTCTTTCATTGTAGCAAGTTAGTCAAAGTTATCTTTTCGGGATTTGTCATTTGGCAAAAAATGCGTTTAGTCTTTAAAATAGTCAGGAGTGTATATTCTCATCATTAAAGAGCTTTAATACAGAAAAAGCGAGCTTTAACTCACAAATTCTGTATTGTAGCTCCATTTCTGAGAGTAAGCATTCAGTTTTTGTGAGTACCAGCTCACAGAAACTGTATCAGCAGACACAAATCCAGCCTTGTAAATCAACATTTCTGAATAGCGACTCTCTTTTTCTGTATTGGTACTCGGGAAAATTGAGTTGTGATGCGGTTTGTGTGAGTTAAAGCTCAAATTTTGTGAGTCACAACTTGAAAAACCAATAAAATGCTTTACATTTTGTAATGTAATATTGCAGTACTTTTTGAAGTAGTTTAATAACTACGCCAAGTAGAGAGGAGTGAATAGTTTTAAAACTGGATATTGTCGATATTTTTTTTTGATGAAAATATTTGTTCAACGGCATCTTCAATCATTTTTTCGTTTTGTTCAGTTTTGAATTTATTAATTAAGTTGATAATTTCTAAAATTCTTAGTTCTTGATTCTTAATTTCTAATTTTGTTTTTTGTTCAAACCCTTTAGTTATTTCAAAAATAAAAGAAAACATGCTATTTAAGATTGCTAAAAATGGAATCATTGTTTTTAATGTTTCCTCAATATCTAAGTTAGATAGCATTTCATAAACTTTAATAGGTTCTTTATCATAGTGAATAGATAAATCTCTTTGAACTTTGAGGGTTTCAAAGTTTACACTTAGATAATTATCAAGTTGTTGCGTTATTAAATCATATTGCGATTGGTATTCAGGCAATATTTCATGAACTACCGTTCCAACTTCTTTAATCCAAAATGAGTTATTGCGGTATTTACTTACCTTATCACCATTATCTTTTTCAATGATAAAGTTGTAGAGTTTCTTATAGCCTTCACATATTATTATGATGATCTGTCTTGATGAATAAATGGACTCATATTGAAATTTAGCTCTTAAATGAATCAATATAGCTGCACATAAATCAAGATTAATTATTCCTACTATTAGTCGAAAGTTTAACAAGTTTTGAAGATTTTCAAAGTAAACATCGTCAGTACAATTAATAGATTTTCGACAAGTCTCTAATATGGAATATTGTCTGTTTAAATCATCAATATCACTCGTTAGCTCATTTAATCTTCTTTCAATATTATTTTGAAGTTGACTTTTTGCTTCTTCTGTCATTAACATTATTTCTCTAATTTATAATCTAATAATTATTAGTTTTCAAATTTACATTTTGTTTCTTAAAAACATATTAAAGACTAAGAACACCAAAATATAATATTAAAAACTTATACAATTTAGGTAGGTTAAGATTCTGGTTTCATCTGAGCTATTGAAAAACAACCCAAATCCGAAACCACAAATCCCAAATCCCTCCCTTCCATTCTGACAAAAACCCTTCCAAAATGGAAGGGTTTTTTATTGTCCCAAAATATGTTTAAATCTCTATTCTATTGATTTTCAACAAGTAACAATCTTTTCTTTTTTCTTGGCTTATATTTTGGCATAAGGTCATCGAACAAATAATTAAAACGATGATAACAATCCTTCTTTTACTCGCTGGGCTTTTGTGCTTTGCTTTCTTTTTTAAAGCCATTGATTTTTTTGAAAACATTTAACCTTCAACGAATCGAAAGATTCTTTTACAACCATGATGACAGCCCTCTTTGCTCTATCCATTGCCGTTTTTGGCTACTTGTGTTATGTTTTGTTAAAACCTGAAAAATTCTAAAAAATGAATACTGAAATTTTAGGAGTAATCCTCACCTTTATCCTCACCGTCGTTTGTGCTATTCCGTTGGGGAAATATATCGCCAAAGTTTTCGGTGGAGAAGCTACTTTTCTGGATGCTGTTTTTAATCCTATCGAAAAACTTTTCTTCCAAATTTCGGGCATCAATCCTAAACAGGAAATGACTTGGAAGCAACATCTTACGGCGCTACTGACCATTAATTTACTCTGGTTTTTCTGGGCAATGTTTATTTTGATGAACCAAGCTTGGTTGCCGTGGAATCCAGACGGAAACCCTTCGATGTCGGCAGATTTGGCTTTTAACACTGCTATTTCCTTTTTATCGAATACCAATTTGCAACATTACTCTGGCGAAAGTGGCATGTCGTACTTAGGACAAATCGCCTGTTTGACTTTATTCCAATTTATCTCAGCAGGAGCAGGAATGGCGGTTTGTGCGATGGTTTTTAATGCCATGAAAGAACGCACCACCGACAAATTAGGTAACTTTTACAATTACTTCTTGAAATCTTGTACTCGTATTTTATTACCGCTTTCATTAGTCGTTGCCTTGATTACTTTGTTCAACGGAACACCCATGAACGTAGAAGGAAAAGCTTCTTTTATTTCAATGCAAGGTGATACCGTACAGGTTTCTCGTGGCCCAGCAGCAGCCATGATTGGCATTAAACAAATCGGGACAAATGGCGGTGGTTACTTTGGCGTAAACTCTGCTCACCCACTTGAAAACCCCAATTACCTCACCAATATCGTAGAAGTAGGCAGTATCCTGTTGATTCCGATAGCGATGGTCTTTGCTTTGGGCTATTATCTGAAAGGTAAAAAATTAGCCTACACCATTTTTGGCGTAATGACTTTAGGTTTCCTCCTGTTCTTGATACCTTCTATTTATTTAGAAATGAATGGCAATACCGCCATTGAGCGAATGGGAATTACCCAACAGCTTGGTAGCATGGAAGGCAAAGAAGTACGTTTTGGTTCTGCCGCTTCTGCATACTGGGGTATATCCACTACGGTTACTTCAAACGGTTCTGTAAACGCCATGCACGATAGCTTTACACCACTGACGGGAATGTTTACGCTCTTGGGTATGATGATTAACGCCCTTTACGGTGGAGTAGGCGTTGGCTTCTTGAACTTCTATGTTTTTATCATCATCGCAGTATTTATTTCTGGCTTGATGGTCGGGCGTACTCCTGAATTTTTGGGTAAAAAAATCGAAGCAAGAGAAATGAAAATCGCAACGATTATCGCTCTATTACATCCGCTGATGATTTTGGGAGCTACTGCTTTATCGTCTTTCATTTTTGTGAAAAATCCTGAGATTGGTTGGTTGAATAATCCTTCTTTTCACGGATTTTCAGAAATGTTGTATGAATATACTTCTTCGGCAGCCAACAACGGTTCGGGCTTTGAAGGCTTGGGCGACAATACGCTTTGGTGGAATATTAGTTGCGGTATCGTGATGGTACTGAGCAGATTTTTACCCATCATCGGGCCAGTAGCCATTGCAGGAATTTTAGCCAATAAAAAGTACATTCCTGAAAGTGCAGGTACTTTAAAAACTGACACAGGTACTTTTGGTTTGATGGTTTTTGCCGTAATTTTTATCGTAGCAGCCTTATCATTCTTCCCAGCATTGACCTTGGGGCCGATTGCGGAATTTTTCAGCTTATAGCTGTAAGCTACGAGCTGTGAGCAGTGAGATTTTTAGAAATAAACACTCAAAGTCCAAAGCTCATAACTCACAGCTCAAAGCTTACATCTCATTTCTCATATCAAAACTTAAAGCTGATAGCTCAAGGCTAAAAGTTTAAAGCTTTAGCCGTAAGATTTTTAAAAATAAACACTCAAAGCTCATTGCTCATAACTCACTGCTCAAAGCTCATAACTCATATCAAAACTCAAAGCTGATAGCTCAAGGCTCACAGCTTAAAGCTTACTCTCATGAAAACCCAACCAACTTCGCTTTTCCAAGCGGATTTAGTGAAAGAAGCCTTCGCTGCTTCGTTTGTAAAACTAAATCCAAAAATAATGTTCCGAAACCCAGTGATGTTCACGGTTGAATTAGGAACGCTTGTGATGTTATTCGTTACGATTTATAGCATCAATCATACAGACCAAGGTTCATTTGCTTATAATTTAACAGTTTTAATCATCTTATTTTTCACGCTATTGTTTGCCAATTTTGCTGAAGCCATCGCCGAAGCACGAGGCAAAGCTCAAGCAGATTCTTTGCGTAAAACTCGTGAAGAAACGCCTGCAAAGCTTATCAAACAAGTAGGTGAAATGTATTTGAACGAAATTCAAATTGTAAATTCTGCCCAACTCCGTAAAGGAGATGTATTTGTCTGCGAAGCAGGCGACACAATCCCTACTGATGGCGAAATTATTGAAGGTTTAGCAACGATTGATGAATCTGCGATTACGGGCGAATCTGCTCCAGTCATTCGTGAGTCGGGTGGCGATAAATCTTCGGTAACGGGTGGTACAAAAGTACTTTCTGATAAAATTAAAGTAATCGTTACGACCGAACCGGGCGAGAGTTTTTTAGATAAAATGATTGCTTTGGTAGAAGGTGCATCTCGCCAAAAAACACCGAATGAAATCGCTCTAACGATACTCTTGGCAGGTTTTACCTTAATTTTTATCATCGTTTGCGTAGCCCTAAAACCTTTTGCAGATTACGCCAATACGCCGATTACGATTGCCGCTTTTATCTCACTTTTTGTCTGCTTGATTCCTACTACAATTGGCGGTTTATTATCTGCAATTGGGATTGCTGGGATGGACAGAGCTTTGCGTGCCAATGTAATTACTAAATCAGGAAAAGCCGTAGAAACAGCAGGAGATATAGATGTGTTGTTGTTGGATAAAACGGGAACAATTACGATTGGAAACCGAAAAGCGACCAATTTTTACGCTGCGAATGGCACTGATAACAAGACATTTATGAATGCTGTAGTGCTAAGTTCTTTAGCAGATGATACTCCAGAAGGAAAGTCAATCATCGAGTTGGGCATTAGTCATGGTTTGAAAATTCCGACTTTGCAAAATGATGTTGAACTGATAAAATTCACGGCAGAAACTCGTTCGTCAGGTGTGAATTTAGCGAATGGTATTCGTATTCGTAAAGGTGCTTTTGATTCGATGAAAAACCTTGCTGAAAGTGCAGGCAATACTTTTCCAACAGAAATTGCAGACAAAGTGAAATTTATTGCCAGCAATGGTGGTACGCCTTTGGTGGTAACTCAAAATGAAAAAGTATTGGGTGTTATCGAATTGCAAGATATTATCAAAGTAGGTATTCAAGAACGTTTTGAACGTTTGAGAAAAATGGGCATTAAAACGGTAATGGTAACAGGAGATAATCCTCTGACAGCCAAGTATATTGCCGAAAAAGCAGGCGTAGATGATTTTATCGCTGAGGCAAAGCCAGAAGATAAAATGAATTATATCAAAGCCGAACAAGCCAGTGGGAAATTGGTAGCGATGATGGGCGATGGTACAAACGATGCACCAGCTTTGGCTCAGTCGGATGTGGGTGTAGCAATGAACTCTGGAACGGTGGCCGCCAAAGAAGCGGGAAATATGGTGGATTTGGACAATGACCCAACGAAATTGATTGAGATTGTAGAAATCGGTAAACAATTATTAATGACTCGTGGTACGCTCACTACTTTTTCTATCGCCAACGACGTAGCTAAGTACTTTGCCATTGTGCCAGCCTTATTTATTGCCAGTATTCCAAGTTTGCAAGGCCTAAATATTATGCACTTGCATTCGCCCGAAAGTGCTATTTTATCGGCTGTGATTTTCAATGCTCTTATCATTCCAGCGTTGATTCCTTTGGCTTTGCGTGGTGTTGACTACAAGCCTATCGGAGCAAGTGCTTTATTAAGAAGAAACTTATTGATTTACGGACTCGGCGGTGTAATTATTCCTTTTATCGGAATTAAAGTACTTGATTTGGCGGTGGGAATGTTTTTCTAAATCGGTTATCGGTTATCAAGGAGTTCTTTTTGAGCTAAAAAGTTCCCAAATTAAGAAAGTTTATTAAAGTAATATACGGTTAACTATTAACAGATAACAATTAACGGTTAACCGATAACAGACAAGAAGATGAAAACTCAATTTTTTCCAGCACTTAAACTCACTTTATTGTGTGTATTGCTATTTGCTTTTGTGTATCCTTTAATCGTGTTAGGCTTTGCTCAACTTGCTCCTGATAAAGGAAAAGTTACTTTTGTTGAATACAAAGGTAAAGTTGTTGGAGCAGCCAATATTGGTCAGAAATTCGACCAGGACCAGTATTTTAATGGTCGTCCTTCGGTGGTGAATTATAATGCTGCGGGTTCTGGTGGTTCAAACAAAGGAACTACCAACCCTGATTATTTGGCTCAAGTACAAGCTCGTATTGATACATTTTTAGTTCATAACCCAACAGTACCCAAAGCAGAAATTCCTTCTGAATTAGTAACTGCTTCTGGGAGTGGACTCGACCCACACATTTCGCCAAAAGCTGCTTTGGTACAAGTTGACAGAATTGCTACAATCAGACATTTATCTAAAGAAAAATTAATCGCTTTAGTGAATGCCCAAACCGAAGAACCACTTTTAGGCTTGTTCGGAACAGAAAAAGTAAATGTACTGAAATTGAATATTGCTTTGGAAGCTGTGAGCCTTGAGCAGTGAGCTATGAGCTTTTTTTACTGATGGCAGGACTCGAAGTCATGCTATCAGTAGGAAGTAATATTCCCAAAAATTTGAATAAATTATTACAACTCGTTGCTCATGGCTCATAGCTCATAGCTCGCAGCTCAAAGCTCGAAGTCATGCCATGAGTCGTAAGTAGTATTCCCAGAAATTTGAATAAATTATTACAGCTCGTTGCTCAAGGCTCATAGCTCTAAGCTAACAGCTCACACAATCTCATGAAAACCATTTATTTTACTTTCATTGCCTTGTTCTTTTTTCAAACAAGTATTTTTGGACAAACTGAAAGTAAACCAAGTATCACTTGGTCGGGCTATTTGGAAACCTATTATGGCTATGATTTCAATCAACCTGCCAACCACGAGCGTCCGAGTTTCATGTATAATCATAACCGACACAATGAGTTTAACCTCAATCTCGGTTTTATTAAAGGCACTTATACTTCAGCAAACACACGAGCTAATTTGGCTTTGATGGCTGGTACTTATGCCCAGTACAATTTGGCAAGCGAGCCTTCATTGATGCAACACGTTTTTGAAGCGAATGTAGGAATGAAACTTTCAAATAAACAAAACCTTTGGTTGGATGCTGGTATTATGCCTTCTCATATTGGTTTTGAAAGTGCCATTTCAAAAGATTGTTGGACGCTCACCAGAAGTATTTTGGCGGAAAATTCACCCTATTATGAGTCTGGAGCGAAAATTACTTATATCAATGCTGATAATCGTTGGACGATTTCGGGTTTGGTATTGAACGGTTGGCAGCGAATCAAACGACCAGACGGGAACCAAACATTAGCTTTGGGAACGCAAGTACAATTTAAACCGAATGAAAAAACAACACTCAATTGGAGTACTTTTATCGGAAATGATAAACCAAGTAGCCAAAAGCAAGAGCGTTATTTTTCAAATCTTTATGGTATTTTTCAACTGTCTTCAACATTGGGTTTGATTACAGGGTTTGATTATGGTTTAGAACAAAAAGCGGTGGCTTCGTCCGAATACAATACTTGGTATAGTCCTGTGGCAATTTTAAAATATACCGCAAACACAAAATGGTCAGGAGCGGTGCGGTGGGAGTATTATCAAGATAAAAATGGGGTAATTATCGCCAGCAATACGCCAAATGGCTTTCAAACAAAAGGTTATTCATTGAATATCGACTATAAAGTAAGTGACAATCTACTTTGGAGAGTGGAAGGGAAATTATTAGAAAGTAAAGACGCAATTTTCAGTAAAGAAGGAAAAACGGTAAACAATAATTTCTCACTGAATACTTCAATGGCTGTTCAGCTTTGAGTGACGAGCTATGAGCAGTGAGCTTTGAGCTTTACTATTAAATAAGTTAAGTACTCAATTTTATAGCTCAAAGCTCAAGGCTGAAAGCTCACAGCTCATAACTCATTGCTAAAAAAACATGGAACATTCGGCTCAATATTTTTTAGATTTAATTAAAAGTTCCAAAAGAGGGAAGTTTAAAATTTACATTGGTATGAGTGCTGGCGTGGGTAAAACTTTTAGGATGTTGCAAGAAGCCCATACTTTGCTTAGAAACAATGTCAATATAAAAATTGCTTATATCGAAACCCACAACCGAGCCGAAACTCATGCTTTGTTGGAAGGTATTCCTATGATTCCTCGCCGAAAACTTTTTTACAAAGGCAAAGAATTAGAAGAAATGGACGTTCAGGCTGTCATCAACCAACGTCCAGAAATTGCTATTGTCGATGAACTCGCTCATACTAATATTGAAGGCTCTAAAAACGAAAAGCGTTGGCAGGATGTCATGGACATTCTGAATGCGGGCATTAATGTGATTTCTGCTGTCAATATTCAACACCTTGAAAGCCTAAACGACGAAGTAAAACAAATTACCAATGTAGAAGTAGCCGAAAGAGTACCCGACTGGGTTTTGCAACAAGCTGATGAAGTGGTAAACATTGATTTAACGGCTAATGAATTAATAACAAGGCTCAAAGAAGGTAAAATCTACGATTTGAGGAAAGTAGAAACTGCCTTGAATAATTTTTTCCAACCTGCTAAATTATTGCAATTGAGAGAATTAGCTTTGAAAGAAGTAGCTCATCAAGTAGAAAGAAAAGTATTCAACGAAGTTGCCAGTAGCAAATTTACGCATGAACGATTTTTGGCTTGTATCAGTTCTAATGCCAATACTTCTAAAAATATCATTCGCAAAACGGCTCGATTGGCTTCGCATTATGATTCAAAATGGTTTGTATTGTACGTACAAACGCCTTCAGAATCGGGAGATAAAATCAATTTAGCAACGCAAAGGCATTTGATTAATAATTTGAAATTAGCTACAGAATTAGGAGCAGAAGTCATCAGAATACCAAGTGATTCGGTAGCAAAAAGTATTGTAGAAATCGCTGAAAAGTACGAAATCACGACAATTTGTATCGGAAAACCACATTTTAGTTTATTCAGAATTATCTTGGCAACGAATTTATTTAATCAATTACTAAAAAAACTATCGTCTTCGGATATTGATATTGTGATTTTAAGTTAAATAGATTACTCATTAATGGTTGTCTATTATTTCACTGGCAGGCAATCAAAAAAAGCTGAAAGCTCATTGCTCACAACTCACAGCTAATTACCATGAAAATCAAAGCAAAACTTCAACTGGGATTATTCTTCCTTTTTTCCGTCATCGTCTTGTTGGGCGGAATGGGAACGTATTATCTGAATCAATTACAGGCTGATTCCAGCAAAATCTTGAAAGATAATATTGAGTCCTTGGAATATGTGCAAGGTATGGAAGAAATACTCAATACTTGGTCGTCTGTAGATACCGTCAAGCATAAATCTTTTGAAGTTTTGTTGGATAAACAAGCCCACAACGTAACGGAAGTAGGCGAGCTTGAAGCTACACAAAATCTACGAAAAGCCTATTTTGAATTTAAAAAAGATAGTTCAGAAACACATTTTACCAAACTGAATCAAACTTTGTTCAACATTGCAGAGTTGAATCAACAAGGCATTGTTCGTAAAAATGATTTGGCTTTGAAAACCGCTGAAAATGCCAGCAATTATTTAAAGATGGTTGCCATTGTTTGTATGTTGCTGACTTTTACTTTTATCGTCAATTTTCCCTCTTACATTGCTAACCCCATCAAAGAACTGACAAAAGGGATTCAGGCAATTACCAATAAAAATTATGAACAACGCTTGCATTTTTCTTCGGAAGATGAATTCGGTGAATTGGCTTCGGCATTTAATTCAATGGCGGAAAAATTGAACGAATACGAACATTCGAATCTTGCAAAAATACTTTTTGAAAAGAGTAGAATTGAAGCCATTATCAATAACCTAAACGATGCCGTAATTGGTTTAGACGAAAAGAATAAAATACTCTTCGTCAATATTGTAGCGATTAAAATGTTGAATGTAAAATCAGAAGATTTGATTGGAAAATACGCTCCAGACGTAGCTTTGTACAACGATTTACTGAGAACACTTTTGAATGAAAAAGACCAAAATAAAGAAATTAAAATCTATGCTGACGAACGTGAAAGCTATTTTACTAAAGAAACTTTAACGGTAGAAAGTAACGAGAAAGTTTTAGGAAAAGTAATTTTATTGAAAAACATTACTCGCTTCCACGAATTAGATGAAGCCAAAACCAACTTTATCGCCACGATTTCGCATGAATTAAAAACGCCAATTTCAGCGATAAAAATGAGTTTGAAATTATTAGAAAATGAAAAAGTAGGCATTCTAAATCCAGAACAAAGTCAATTATTAGAAAATATCAAATCAGACAGTCAGCGACTGTTAAATATTACGGGCGAATTGTTGGATTTGACCCAAGTGGAAAGTGGAAAAATCAGTTTGAATTTACAAGCCGTAGCACCGCAAAATATAATCGAATACGCCACTTCGGCTATACAGTTTCAAGCACAACAACAAAATATAGAAATTGAAATTCAGCTTTCAGACAAGCTTCCACAAGTACAAGCTGATGCCGAAAAGTCAGCATGGATTTTAGTGAATTTATTGACGAACGCCATTCGTTACAGTCCTGAAAACAGTAAAATTATTGTTTCAGCTATTCGTCAAAATGGAACAGTTGTATTTTCTGTACAAGATTTTGGAAAAGGAATCGCACAAGAATATTTAGAAAAAATATTCGATAAGTACTTCCAAACGCCTGATAGTCAAAAAGGAACAGGCTTAGGTTTGGCAATTGCTCGTCAATTCATAGAAGCACAGAACGGACAAATTTGGGTAGAATCTGAAATCGGGAAAGGCAGTACTTTTTACTTTTCTTTGAAAGGGTAAGCTTTTAAAAAAACCTATAAGGATTTATATAAATATCTAATAATGAGATTTTATATTCAAATCCTTATAGGTTTATATGCTCAATTAATTTATAGGATAAATATTTTCGGCTATTCTACTTCTACAATCATTTCTACTTCAACTGCCATATTAAAGGGCAAAGCATTTACACCAAGCGCAGAACGTGCGTGTTTCCCTTTTTCGCCAAAAACCTGAATCATTAAATTAGAAGTGCCATTTATTACTTTTGGATGGTCAAAAAACTCACTATCGCTATTCACGAAACCCAAAACTTTTACAATTCTTTTTACTTTGCTTAAATCTCCCAAAGTGGCTTTTAGTACTGCTAATTGTTGAATTGCCGCTAATTCAGCCGCTTTTGCACCTTCTTCAATGGATAAATCTTTTCCTAATTTTCCTTTAATATATTGTCCATCAGCCTTTAAAGGACCTTTTCCTGAAAGGAATAAAAGATTTCCTGTTCGTACTACATTTACATAACTAGCCACTGGCTGACTCACAGTGGGAAGCGTGATGCCTAATTTTGTTAATTGCTCTTCAGGCGTTTGAGCATGAACTTTAACAGAGAAAAATAACAGGCAAAGTAAGATAAGTTTTTTCATGATGAATAAATTAGTAAGGATGATGATTTTCGATTACTCAAATATTGTTTAAAAAAAGGATTATTCAAATAGGAGCGAAGAGGCTACATCCTATTCTCTTTGATTTTCAACCTTCAGAAGGTACTTTTGTGTGAAATAATGGAAAAACTAGCTAACAAAGCTTCGTTTATTACTTCATCTTGATAGCATTTCAAGATGATTTTTCTCTCCAAACTTTCTTCAATGACAATTACTTGTATTTAGAAAATTACTTTTCCTGAGGTAATATTTTATAGAATCAATTTTAAAATAATGTTAAAGTCTATCAACTTATTTGATTTTAATCAAAAAGTAAATTATAAAACAGAAGTACTAGCGGGACTTACTGTAGCCATGACGATGATTCCAGAATCGCTGTCGTTTGCCATTTTAGCTGATTTTCCACCATTAATGGGTCTTTACGCCGCCTTTATTATGGGTTTGGTAACAGCAATTTTTGGCGGAAGACCGGGGTTAATTTCTGGCGGAGCAGGCGCAACGGTAGTTGTATTGATTGCCTTGATGAAATCGCATGGTTTAGAATATGTTTTTGCCGCAGTAGCAATGGCAGGAGTATTTCAGATTATTGTGGGTTTGTTTAAGTTGGGAAAATTCATTCGTTTGGTGCCACAACCAGTAATGTTTGGCTTTGTAAATGGTTTGGCGGTTATCATTTTTATGGCGCAAATAGAGCAATTTAAAACGGCACTTGATGGGAAAACTGTTTGGTTATCAGGTACTCCGCTCTATATTATGGCTGGTTTGGTAGCTTTGACGATTGCTATCGTGTTGATTTTTCCTAAAATCAGTAAAGCGGTTCCAGCGTCATTAATGGCAATTATTGTGGTGGGAATTTTGGTTTTTACGCTTAACATAGAAACCAAAACAGTAAAAGATATTGCTTCTGTTTCGGGAGGGTTTCCGCCTTTTCACATTCCAAATATTCCTTTCACTTTTGAAACATTTCAAATTATTTTACCTTATGGTTTGATAATGGCTGGTGTAGGTTTAACCGAAGGGTTGCTGACGCTCAATGTGGTTGATGAACTTACACAGACAAAAGGAAATGGTAACAGAGAATCTTTAGCGCAAGGAGTAGCCAATATTTTGAATGGTTTTTTCTTTGGTATGGGCGGTTGCCCGATGATTGCCCAAACCTTAGTGAATATTTCTGCGGGTTCAAGAGCAAGACTTTCAGGAATCATCGCAGCACTTACTATTTTGTCGGTTATTCTTTTTGCTTCGCCATTGATTGAAAATTTACCGATGGCGGCTCTCACAGGCGTAATGATTATGGTGGCGATTAGCACTTTTGAATGGATGAGTTTTAAAATCATCAACAAAATGCCTAAACAGGATATTATTGTTGGAATGCTAGTGGCTGGGATTACGATTTGGTTGCATAATTTAGCTTTAGCAGTACTTGTAGGCGTAATTATTTCTGCTTTGGTTTTTGCTTGGGAAAGTGCCAAACGTATCAGAGCAAGAAAATATATAGATGATAAAGGCGTAAAATATTATGAAATTTATGGTCCGCTTTTCTTTGCTTCAACGACTGCTTTTACAGAGAAATTTGACGTTGTAAACGACCCAAATGAAGTCGTAATTGACTTTGCAGAAAGTAGAATTGCAGATATGAGCGCCATTGAAGCGGTCAATAAAATTACTGAACGTTATGCTCAATTAAACAAAACGGTTCGTTTAAAACATCTTAGCGAAGATTGTAGAAAATTATTAGCCAGAGCCGATAAAGTAATCGTTGTAAATATTCTGGAAGACCCGACTTACAGAGTTGCGGGAGATTAGAAGAATTTATTTAAAGTTCATCCACTTCTCCTGTAAAGAAATGGATGAGCTTATTTTTAAACATAAAATTTTCAAAAACTATATTTCAACACCACTTTTATCCAATTCCACTACTTCATAACCAAGCTTTTCTAAACCTGATTTGATGTTTTTCTTGTCGCCAACTACTACAATTACCATATTTCTATAAGGTAAATATTGTTTGGCTAAAGCATTTACTTTTGTTTGAGTAAGACTTTTTAGTATATTTTTTCTAGCCTCTACAAAATTATCAATTTGCTCATATTCAAGTATTAAGCCTAAAAATGAAGCTTTTTGAACAGGCGTTTCGTATTTTAGCGCATCACTTTGTCCGATAGAATTTTTGGTAAAAAGTAATTCATCAGTAGTAATTCCCTGTTCTGCATAGTTTTTGATTTCCTTCATAAACTCTACAACTGAACTATCTGTTGTAGAAGCTTTTACTCCCGCTTGTGCCGTAAAACTTCCTGAAATTTTGGTATTACTAAATGACGAACGAGCACCATAAGTATAACCTTTGTTTTCTCTTAAATTCAAGTTTAATCGGCTATTAAATGCTCCGCCCAAAATATAATTCATCACATACGTTTGGTAATATTCACCTACTGGACTGTAAGGTAAATTGGTAGCATAACCAATTCTGATTTCAGATTGAGCCGCATTTTCTTTGTCCACCAAGTAAATTTTAGTTTTTAAAGATTTTCTATCTTGATTAATCACAGGCATTTTTACTTCTTTGGCTTTCCATTGCGTCAAGAAAGAAAGTTTTGGTATGATTGCATTTTTTGTAATGTCACCGACAATAATCAAGTTTGTAACCGATGGAGAAAAGTATTGCTGATAAAAGGATTTTACATCTTCTAAAGTAATATTTTTAAGCGTTTCAGCAGTTCCATTCATTGAAAATGACTGAATACTTTCTTTACCATAAAGTATTTTGTCAAAAACTTGATCGGCAATGGCAACGGGCTGAGTACTTTGATTGGCGATGCCTTCTAATTGTTGTTTTTTTAAACGGTCAAAATCTTCTTGAGCAAATTTTGGACTCAAAAGTTTTTCTGCTAAAATCGCCAAAGTAGCATCTAAATGTTTAGTTAAAGAATTTACTTGTACATAAATGCCTTCTAAACCTGAATTGAATGAAACGGAACTTCCTAATTTTTGTAAAGAAGTACTCAGTTGTTCGGCAGTGTGTTCGTTCGTTGCTTCGTTCATCATGGCAACGGTTAAAGGCATGATTCCAACTTTTGATAAATCATTGGCAGATAAAAAATGTCCTCCTTTAATCGTAAAGGAAAGTGTAACGGCTGGGATTTCATTGGTATTTGTCCCTATTATTTTGATGCCGTTTGGTAATTTTTCTTTCCAATAATTAGGCAATTTCATTTCTGGATTTACTCCAGTAGCTGGCTTTTTACTTCTGTCGAAAATATCTTTTGCCTTTACATATTTCAATCCATCATAACCATAATTAGGTGCTTGGTAATTCTCTGGTTGAGCAACAAAATTATTTTCTGAAGCAATCAATTCCTTTTTGCCTTTTGGATAAACACTCAAAATAACAGCTTTTTTTCCTTGAATATATTGCTGATATACTCGCATGACATCTTCTTTGGTCACTGCTTGAATACTTGCTAATTCTTTGGTCAACAAACCAGCATCACTAGCCAATGCCTGATAATTTGCTAATTGAGAAACTTTACCTGATACGCTTGATAAATTTCGAACTGTACTTGCTTCATAATTTGCCTTGAATTGAGCCAAATCGTCGTCGTTTACGCCTCTTTTTTCAAATTCTTCAAAAGTACTTCTAATCATTTTCTCCATTTGGTTCAAAGGAGTATTGGGTAAAGCAACTACGGTCATGGTAAATTCACCTGCTAATTCTGACGTTGAATTGTAGGCTCCTGCCTGCAAAGCTTTTTGATTTTTCACAAAATTCTTGTAGAAAAGGGAAGTTTTGCCACCCCCTAAAATCTGAGCGAGAACATCTAATGCTGCTTCGTCTTTATGAAATGCAGGCGTGGTTGGAAAAACCATTTGCAACATCGGAAAACGAATATTGTCTTCATAACTTACATAACGGTCGGTTGATAAAGCCACTGCTGGAACGCTCGTTTTATCAACAGCAGGACAAGTAGGAATTGAACCGAAGTACTTTTCAACCAATTTGATTACTTCTTTAGGATTAACATCTCCACCAATCGACAAAGCGGCATTGTTTGGTCCATACCAACGTAAAAAGAAATTTTTAAGGTCGTTTACATTTACTCGGTTCAGGTCTTCAATATAACCTATTGTTAACCAAGAATATGGATGCCCATAAGGATAAAGCGTTTTGGCAACATATTCACTTCCTAAACCGTAAGGGCGATTATCATAATTTTGTCCTCTTTCATTTTTCACAGTAGCTCGTTGAATCTCAAATTTGCCTTGCGTTACGGCATCTAATAAAAATCCCATACGGTCGGCTTCTAGCCACAAAGCTCTTTCTAATTGATTACTCGGAACAGTTTCAAAATAATTGGTACGGTCACGATTGGTCGTACCGTTCATATTGCCACCTGCTTCAGTAATAATTTTAAAATGTTCTTCGTCGCCTACGTGGTCAGAACCTTGAAACATCATGTGTTCAAAGAAATGTGCAAAGCCAGATTTTCCGATTTCTTCTCTTGCCGAACCCACATGATAGGTTACGTCAACATGAACAACAGGGTCGGAATGGTCTTCGTGAATAATCAATGTTAAACCATTGGGCAAAATATATTTTTCATAAGGAATCACCAATTCATTTCCTTTTTTGGTGACTTTCTCGACCAATTTAGTCTGAGAAAAACTGATATAAGTACTGCTTAAAGCCAGTAATAATGCTATGATAGCTTGTGTTTTTTTCATAAATATTTTAAGTTCTGAATTTGAAAAAATATAATAATTCCTATTCGAAGGCGAATTAATTCGTCGCCGAATGGAAAATTTTTAAACTCGTAAAAGCCTTCAATCCGCTTTCTAGGAATTGTACAAAATTGTTTACTTCATAATTTGCACCTTGTGGTTTAACTAATTCTTTGCCATCGGAATCTAGCAAAACATAATATGGTTGCGAATTGGTATTGAAGCGTTTAGCTTGCATTTCACTCCATTTTTTTCCTATTGTGGTGATTTTCTTTTGACTATAATCCGACAAATATTGCTCTTGTGAAGGCAGTTCTGTTTTGTCATCCACATACAATTGAATCAATACATAATCATTTTGTAAATACTTCAATACTTCTGGCTTCGACCAAACGGTTGCTTCCATTTTACGACAATTCACACAGGCATGACCAGTAAAATCTATCATCACAGGTTTATGTTGTTTTTTGGCAAAAGCTATTCCTTCTTCATAATCAAAAAAAGTATCCAAATTGAGCGGAGCGTGGAAAATATCGGCGTATTTATGGGTGTTTTCAGAAGTTTTTGAGCTGTTTGTACCGAGTCGGGAAGTATATAAATCGAAATCTTGCGTATGTTGTGGTGGCAAAAATGCCGCAATGGCATCAAGCGGAGCACCCCATAAACCCGGAATCATATAAACCGTAAAAGCAGCCGTAACGATACTCATAAACAAACGAGAAGTAGAAAGGTAAGCCAAAGGACTATCATGAGAAAATTTGACTTTGCCTAATAAGTATAAGGTTAGCAAACCGAAAATAACAATCCATAGGGCTAGGAAAATCTCTCTATCAAACCATTGCCAATGATAAGCCAAATCTACATTGGATAAAAATTTTAGAGCAAGTGCTACTTCTAAAAAGCCTAAAACAACTTTCACACTATTCAGCCAACCACCAGATTTTGGGAGCGCATTTAACCAAGATGGAAACATTGAAAACAAAGTAAAAGGCAAAGCCAATGCCAAAGCAAAACCAAACATTCCTATGGCTGGTCCAAGTATTTGTCCCATCGTAGCGGCTTGTACTAACAAAGTGCCAATAATTGGTCCTGTGCAAGAAAATGAGACCAAAGCCAGCGTAGTAGCCATAAAAAATATGCCTAAATAACCACCTTTATCAGCTTTTGAATCGGAAGCATTGAGCCAAGAAGCGGGCAACATGATTTCGAAAGCACCAAAAAACGAAGCGGCAAAAACCAATAACAAAATAAAAAAGGCGAAGTTGAAAATGCCATTGGTAGATAAATCGTTAAGGGCATCTGCACCAAAGAAAATGGTAATCAAAAGCCCCAAGCTCACGTAAATCACGATAATTGATAAACCGTAAACTAAAGATTTGGTGATGCCTTCGGTTTTTGTACCTGCTCTTTTGGTAAAAAAACTTACCGTCATAGGTAACATCGGGAAAATACAAGGCATTAAAATAGCTGCAAAACCTCCTAATAAACCTGCTAAAAAAGTCAGCCAAAGCGGTTTGGGTTCTGTAGCTTTTTCTACGGAAATAGTTGTAACTGTTGATTTGCTGGCGGATGTATCTTGAATATTTGTTACTTGATTTTGTACTTGCTCGACAAGTGTATCTGTTGTTTTGAGTGCTAAAGCAGTATTTTTTTGAAGAGGAATTTTCGCAGTAATTTTTACAGGAATTTCAAAGGCTACTTGGTCTGGCGGTAAGCATTGTACATCGTTACAAACCATAAATTCTACACTTCCTTTTACCAAGGCTTTATTTTCTTTGAGCTTTATTTTCTGAGAAAACTTAGCGGTATGCTCAAACCAAAGTAAGTCCATACTGAAAGATTGGTCGTAAGCTTTAATCACTTTACTTTCTTCGATTACTTTCCCAATAAGTTCAAAAGTAGGCGATGGACTGATATTAAACGAAGTTGGTACTGGTCCACCATCACTAATATGTTGTGAATAAATATGCCAATGCTTGTCGATGTTTGCGGAGAAAGTAAGCATTACTTCTTGCCCAGTAATCGGTTTTGCTTTGAAAGACCATTTCACAGGTTTTTCAATCTGAGCTTCTGAACAAAAGCATAGCAATAGCGATAAAAAAAGAAATATCTTTTTCATAAAGAGTTGTTTTTGATTACAACGATGGTTAAATAATACGAGGAGATAAAATAGATAAACGACTGATAGGACGATAATTAATAAAATCTATTTCAGTAGAAAGATAGCCTTCTTTTGGGTTTTCCTCTTTCATCAAATCGGTACTCAAATATTTTTTATTGTCGTCACACAAAATCGTGACGATTCGAGCATCAGCACCCATTTTCTCTTGTAATTTAATTGCCCCAATCAAGTTTGCTCCAGAAGAAATACCAACAGCCAAGCCCAATTGATGAGCTAGTTTTTGGGCAACAATAATAGAATCTCCATCGCTAGCTTGAACAGGCTTTTCTAGTTCATCAAACTTGATAATTTCAGGAATAAATTCATCTGAAATACCTTGAATACGATGTGTTCCTATTTTTTTACCTGCTGTAAGTGTTGGTGATTCTTCAGGTTCTAAAGGATGCACACAAATAGCAGGATTTCTAGATTTTAGGTAGCGTCCTACGCCCATTACTGTTCCGCCAGTACCGACACCTGCAACGAAAGCATCGGGAGTAATATCTATATTTTGTAATTGTAACCAGATTTCTTTTCCAGTAGTAACTTGATGAGCATCAGCATTATAATCATTCGCAAATTGACGGGGTAAGAAAATATTAGTATTCATTGCCGCCATTTGTTCTGAAAGGCGAATACTTCCTAAAAAACCGCCTTCTTCTTTAGAAATCAATGTGATTTTAGCGCCGAGACTGGCAATTATGTCCATTCGTTCTTTACTGAGCCAATCGGGCATGATGATTTGAACAGGATGCCCCAACGTGCGACCAATGGCAGAAAAAGAAATACCAGTACTTCCGCTGGTGGCTTCAACGATTAAATCGTTCGGAGAAATTTTACCTTCTTGATATGACTTTTGAAGAATATACAAAGCCATTCGGTCTTTGATACTTCCCGTAAGATTATACTGTTCGCATTTTACATATAGCGAGCGAATACTGCCTTTGTATGAATAGAAAATCTCAAGCATTGGCGTATTGCCCACCAAATGCCAAAGGTGATTAAATTTTTCTTGTAAGTCCTTTTTTAATGGATTTATTTGTGTTGATGAGTGCATTTTTGTATTAATTCTGATGAGCAAATCTTGCATTCAGTCATGTTTGAGCAATACTACTTTGTGTATTGTGTAAGCAAAGAGCTTACACAATACAAGAAAGCAACTATTAATCTAGTGATTTGATTAGTGAATTAATTCAGCTAGTTTTTTATGAAGCTCTTCACTTCTGAGGTTTTTGGCAATGATTTTACCATTTTTATCCAACAAGAAATTCATCGGAACAGCACTTACAGCATACATTTTTGCTGCTTCATTTTGCCAACCTTTTAAATCTGAAACGTGAATCCAAGTCAATTTATCAGCATTGATAGCTTTTAACCAATTGGCTTTTTTATCGTCTAAAGAAACACCCACAATTTCAAAATTCTTATCACGGTATTCATTATACGCTTTTACAACATTTGGGTTTTCTTTTCTACATGGTCCACACCAGCTTGCCCAGAAATCTACCAATACATATTTACCTTTAAGCGATGCTAAAGTAAAAGCATTGCCAGTAGTATCTGCCATGCTAAAAGCTGGAGCCATTCTACCAACATCAACTTTTGCTGATTTGTCTAAAAACTCTTTAACACTTGTTCCATAATATGAAGACTGAGCACTTTTAGCTAAAAGGTTATAATATTCTTTCGCTTTGTTTTCAGAACCCGCACCCATGAAATAGCTATTGATGATAAATGCACTAATCATAGAATTAGGGCGAGTCGTAATGAATTGTCTGCAAATACTATCAGCATAAGCTTCCCCAGCAACAAATAGTGTATGAGCCTTCTGTCTGATGGCAACACTATCTGGATTATTCGTTTTTACAGTAGTTCTGTATAATTTATCCGACTGACTCATAATGGCATACGCTCCTTCCATTTGTTTGCGGTGTATCATCCATTCGTTGTGCAAAGGCGAACCTTTTACTGTTCCTTTGCTGATAGAATCTTTAGTAGTTTGTACCGAAATAGCTCCTCCTTGTACAAAAATATTAAGGCGTTCTTTTCTAGGATTCAAATATAAACCATAGATAGATGGATATTTTATTTTCCCTTTGAAGATAAATTTTCCGTCGGCACTTACTAAAGAATCAACGTCGAAACCTTTACCATTATAGTGCGAAAGGAAGATTTTTTCATCTTTTAATCCTTCAATTTTTCCTGTAAGGCTAAATACTTCTTCTTTCTCTGCTGGCTTTGTTTGCGCCATCATACCAGAAATCGACAGAGCTAATAAGCTCAATGCCATTACTATTTTTTTCATAACCTTTACTTGTTTATTGTGAATGATTTTTGGGTTCAATTTTTTATCAATAGGAATGGGATTCATCCCATTCCTATTTGATTTAATATCCTGAATTCTGTGTCAAATTTCTGTTTGCAAGTCTTTGATTTTCAGGAATTGGATAAAGTGATGCAGTCGATTTCCAAGTTTTTGGTTTCAATCCTCCCAAAACTGCATCGGCTCTGTTGGTACGTTTTAAGTCTAACCAACGATGTCCCCATTCTCCGAAAAACTCTACTTTACGTTCTTGTTCAATTGCCAATAATAATTGTTCTTTGGTCAACGAACTTGATAAAGCTGGTAATCCTGCTCTTTTACGAATAATGTCGGCATCAGCTTTGGCCTCTGTCAATTTACCTTGTTGTGCTGCTGCTTCTGAACGAATCAAATACAATTCTGCAAAACGCAAAGCAACGCTGTATTCATTGCCTGTGCCTGTTCTTACTTTGTATTTGTTGATAAAATAATAATTGTTTGTACCAATTTTGGTAACGCCCGTCCAATTGGTTTTTCTTAAATCAACTTCTTCAAACGATTTGTACAAAGTATCATAAAGTGAAAAAGCTGGAATGACACCTGTCGCTGCCAAGTAATTCCCTCCGAAAATAGAAACTCCCGTTGTGTTGGCTACTTGCCAAATAATTTCATTACTTGTATTCACAAAAGCATCGGCTGGTGCTGGCAAAGTATAAGCCTGTGCCGTAATTACTTGACTTGCTTGGCTTTCAGCATTTGCCCAATCTTTGCTGTACAAATAAGCACGTGCCAACAACGTAGTAGCGGCATGTTTGTTGACACGGCCTTTGAAAGTACCCACATAAGTAACAGGTAAATGTGCTTGAGCTTCTTTTAAATCAGTGATGATTTGTGCCCAAATAGCAGTAGCGGGTGTTCTTGGCAAACTTGCTTTTGCTTCATAGTCAGCATCTGGTGTTAGCGACATCGGTACATCACCAAATAAATTCACCAAATAGAAGTACGATAATGCTCTGACAAATTTTGCTTCGCCCAATAATTGTTCTTTTACTGTTGGTGTCAATGTTTGTGATTTATTCAAACCCGAAATTGCATTATTTGCATTTTTGATTTGTTGATAAGAATAAGCCCAAATCGTATTTTCTACCAAAGAGTTATTGGTACTCAAAGCATTATTTTCAAATTCATCATAAGATGTATTGGCTGCATTATACTGAATATCATCTGCCGACATGCCTGGAAAGAAAGTACATCCTTGAACAAATTGACTCATGTTCGTTCCTGAATACAAACCTAAAATAGCACTTGAAGCCGTGGCATCAGCTTTGAAAACATCTTCAGAAACAACCTGCGTAGGCGGTGCACCTAATTCTACAAACGATTCGCATGAAGAAAAAAGCGATAAGGAAGTGATGGCTGTCGCCCAAAATACTCCTTTGAATTTTTTATGGATATTTATCATGATATTTCCTTAATTAAAATGAGCAATTGATACCAAACAAAATCGTTCTAAGTGGCGGTAAAACCTGTGCAATTGTACCTGTCCCTAAACCTGGAGGGCCACCGCCAACAGTAGTTTCTGTATCTAAAATGTATTTGTTCTTAGACCACGTAAACAAGTTTTGTCCTTGTACATAAATTCTACAATTGGTCATTCCCAATACTTTTGAAATGTTTTTAGGAACATTGTAAGCAATACTTGCTGATCTCAATTTCAAGTAAGAAGCATCTCCCCAGAAAGCATCCGACGAGCTGAAGAAATTGTATGAATTATACAAAGCTGTACCTGCTGTGGTCGTTGCTGCTGGAATATTCGTAACATCACCTTCTTGTTTCCAAACATTCAAATACGAAGTATTTTGGTTATTCAAAGTTCCCGGTCTGTTATTTAAAATATTGGTTTGTCCGAAACGATGATTGTATTGGAAGAAGAAATCTAATTGGAAGTTTTTATAAGAAACACTATTCCCTAAACCACCATAATAAGGCGTTCCGATTTTCGCTACATAACGGTCATCAAAAGTAACCACGCCATCTTTGTTGATGTCTTCATATTGAGCAGCTCCTGTCTTTGGGTCAACACCCAAATAGTGAAGGACTTTTGTAAAGTTGATTGGTTGTCCAACTACATAAGAACCACTAGAGAAAGTATTCTCTATGCCTGGGAATTCAACTAATTTGTTTTTCGGTAAAGTAATATTGAAGGTAGAAGTCCACTTCCAGTCGCCAGCAGAAACATTTGTTGTATTCAAATCAAATTCTAAACCGCTGTTTTCAATCAAAGCAGGTAAGTTTGATAGAATGGCATTATAACCAGTTTGTGTTGGCAAACGCAAGTAAGCAATTTGGTTACTTGAACGGTTATTATAATATTCTGCTGTTAATAATACTTTATCTTTCAAGAAACCTAATTCTAAGGCCAGTTCAAATTTCTTTGTTGTTTCCCATTGAATATCGGCATTTGGTAAAGTAGCAGGGTTCATCACAGGATTATTCAAGTACGTTCCTGAAGTACTGTAAAGCGGTAAATATAAGTAGTTAGAAATCTGGTCGTTACCAGTAGTTCCATAACTTGCTCTTAATTTACCGAAACTCAATACTGGTAATTTTTTAGCGAAATCTTCTTCACTGAAAACCCAAGCTGCACCAATTGCACCAAAGTTTCCGAAGCGATTATTTGGACCAAAACGAGAAGAACCATCTCTACGGAAAGTAGCGTTAGCAAAGTATTTCCCTTTCCAATCATAATTTACACGACCGAAAAGTGCATTGTATTTATATTCTACAATGTTGTTGTAATTGATGGTAATTAAACCTGCTGCCGAAAGCGTATTCAATAATGCTTCGCTACTATAATTACTTCCTGTGATATAATATCCATTTGAAGTATTATGTTGCCAGCTTGCTCCTGCTACTGCTAATAATTTACCTTCGCCAATTTCTTTTGTATATTCTGCTGTTGGTTCAATAATGTAGTTTTGTGCCTTATTATTCGCAAAAACAGAATTACTTGTTGGGTTTGAAACAGGATTCAATACCGAAGCAGGCGTTAAATTTTTCTGGTCTAAATCAGTAATGGTATAACCAAAGTTTGATTTGATATTGAAGCCAGAAAATACATTATATTTCACACTTGCATTAGCAATTAAGTTAGAACTATTTGATAAATAAGTTCTTCCCAAAGTTGACAATGGATTCGTGAAATTTGATGACCAAAACCATTTTCCGTTTGCATCATACAATGGCAAGTTTGGCGGTAAATTATACACCATACTCACATCACTTTGTGGTAGATTGGTATTGTCTTTCGAATAACTTACAGCAAAAGCAACATTCAATTTTCTATTTTTTGAATTATGGTCTAAATTCAAACGACTTGTAAATCTTTTGTTTGAAAAATCGCCCGGAAAAATTGTTGTTTCAGTTCTATAACCTGCATTAAACAAGAAACGAGTATTGGCATCACCGCCCGAAAGTGTTGTTTGAATATCATTGATTTTACCAGTTCCACCCAATAAAAACTTTTGCCAGTCGGTTGTTTTAGTTTTATCCCAAACCAATAAATCTGGGGCATTATTAACTGTTGGCGTAATACCATCGTTTTTGAATGCTTGCGTTCTTAAATCATAATATTGTTCAGGATTCAACATCGGGATAAAACGATTCAATTCACTAAAACCCGTTGAAGCATTGACATCAAATTTCGTTTTACCTGATTTTCCTCTTTTGGTCGTAATCAATACTACGCCATTCGCACCACGAGAACCATAAATTGAAGTAGCATCTGCATCTTTCAAAATATCAATACGTTCGATGTCGGCTGGGTTAATCATACTAAATGGACTCACGCCACCATTTGCACCAGAAGTACCAAAAGCATTCAAATTGTCTGTCGCTGGCGAACCACCGTTGAAATTCGTAAATGGCACACCATCAATTACATACAAAGGAATTGTACCTGAAGAAAGTGAACCCTGACCACGGATTTGGATTTGTACCGCACTTCCTGGAAGTCCGTTATTTTGTGCAATCTGCGCTCCAGGAATACGTCCAGGCAAAGCAGCCAATACGTTGGCAATTGGTTGTTTTGAAATTTCAGCCGAAGTAATTGAACTTACCGAACCCGTATTGATTCTTTTTGATGAAGTTCCATAACCAATTACCACTACTTCATCCAAGGCTTTTTGAGAAGGCTTTAGCGATATTTTTAAATCCGTAGCATTTCCAACTGTAATTGTATATGATTCAAAACCAACATAAGTAAACAAAAGAATGTATCCTTTCTTTGCCAAAATGCGGAATTTACCGTTTTCATCTGTGATAGTTCCAAATGGTGTACCTTTGGCAGTTACAGATACCCCTATTAAAGGTTCGCCCGTTTCGGCAGAGGTAACAATACCTGTAACGTCTTCCTTTACTGCTTCACTAGAAGTACTCGTTACAGTGCTTCCTTTCAATAAATTCAAAGGAGTATTGTTGGCACTACGAGAAAGAATAATCAAATGGTCATCTTTCACGGCATATTTTATGCCCATCGGTTTAAGTAATCCATCCAATAAAATTCCTAAAGATTCTTTAGAAGAAGTAACACTTACCGTTTGATTCAAATTGATTTGACTGCTACTGTAAACAAACTTTATTTTCGCTTCTTTTTCCAAACGTGACAAAGCACTTTTGAGTGAAACGTTTTCAATTTTGATGGAAACACCTTGATTAAGAACTCCTTGTGCAAAATTTACATGAGCATTGATGATTCCAGTAAAAACCATAATTATGATGGCTTGATACATGGTAAACCGCATAATTCTTAGGGTTAAGTCTTTGATTCGATAATTTTCTATCATACCTTTGGTTGGGTTTTATTCTTTGTTGAAATGGAGGAATAAGACAATAGTTTCTCATCACCGTTTTCCAAACGGTGTTATGAAATGATTGAGCCAAGGCAGGAGTGCTGGGAACACTCTTGCCTTTTTTTACGATTTTTTTTCTGTCATTAAGGATTATATTGGGGTTTGTTGATTATTTAGTTTGGTTTTATTTTTATTGCTGTAGGCTTTGGGCGGTAAGCTTTAGGCATTTTAATCATTGATAAACCTGTTTTTTCATATTTTATAATTCATAACTCATCACTCTATTTACATCCTTCTGCTTTCAGCCAGACGCTATTGTTTTCTATCTCAAAAGTGCCATTCAAGGTTTGGCAAAGTACTTCAAAAGTTTTTACTAAAGACTGATCTGTGAAATCTGCTGTAATCAAACAATTGGCTACGGTATTATCTGTTAGTTTTACTTTAACATCGAATTTAGCTTCAATTTTCTTGATGATTTCACTCATTTGAGCATCTTCAAAATTCATGTTGTATTCAGTATTTGCCAAATATTCTTCTTTTTGAACGTTTGTTTGTGCTTTAATTTCCTTTTCAGCAGGCATACAAATAGCTTTTTCTGAAGGTAGTATCAACAGTTGCTTATTCGTGTTAGCCAATGAAACGGTTACTTTCCCAGTAAAAACTACGACTTCGATATGCTTACCGATGGGTCTGATGTTAAAACTTGTTCCCAACACACGAGTATCCATATTTCCTGAATGAACGATGAAAGGATGTTGGGCATCTTTGGCTACTTCAAATAGTGCTTCACCGCTTAAACTTACTTCACGAGTGGCTTGGTCAAAATGTTCTGGATAAGTCAAAGTACTTTTTCCCTTCAACCAAATAATACTGCCATCAGGAAGCATTATTTTTTTGGTTTGTCCTTCCGACGAAGCCTGTAATGTTTCATTTTTCCAATCGAATACATCATAAGCAAGTACTAATGAAACTGCCAAACCGATAAAAACAACCAAAACTGCTGCTATTTTAACATAAGCAGCCCAATTAAAAAGCTTTACCGTTTCTTTAGGTAAGGGCTTAATTTCTTCCTTGATTTTGGCAAACATTCTTTGTTTGATAGCCAATTTTTCTTTTTCATTTATTTCCTCAAAGGCGTTTTCCTCAATTGCTAAAGAATTCATCCATTCTTCAACAATTAATTTTTCTGCTGGCGTACAGTTGCCTTGTTGGTACTTGTCAATAAGTACTATAAGTTTTAAATCTTTCATTGCTGTTTTAAAAATGAGTAGATAAAATAATATTTTGGAAGATTCATGAATGCCCAAATATTATTTTATGTATCCTCTTATAGTGAAGTAAATGCAAAGGCGAAATACACCTATCTCAAAATGAAAATATTTAATCTTTTTTTAAAATAGCTTAATACGGCTAAAAAAACAGGTTTTTTAGTGTATAAATAATTCAAAAAAAATGCTGAAAACTAAAAAATCGCCCAAGGAACTACGCAAATGTTTGAGTCCTTTACTAAGATGATTTTCGACGGTCTTATGAGAAATGTTTAATTGAAGCGCAATTTCTTGGATACTTAAATGATGAATTCTACTGAGTCGAAATACTTCTTGACATTTTTCTGGAAGCTCTTCTATGCTTTTTTCTAGCATCATTTTCAAATCATTCAATGCCATTTGTTCATTGGTTGAATCATCAAAAAGAGCATCTCTGAAATGGTTAAAGCTATCAATATAGCTATTTCGTACTTGTGTTGATTTCATAAAATTCAACATTTGGTACTTTACTGCTTGGAAAAGATAGCCTGAAAGAGAGCTCGTAATTTGAAGATTTTCACGATTAGACCAAAGTGAAACAAAAATATCTTGGATGATTTCTTCACAGGCTTCTTTTTCTCTAAGACGATTGTAAGCAAAAGCATATAATTTAGCCCAGTACTTTTCATAAATTTCATCAAAAGCTAAAGTATCGCCTTGCTGTATCAAAGCAAATAATTCTTGGTCAGTATGTAATATCGTTTTATTTATCGCTTTAGGGTTATGAATTTTTTCAAGCTCTATTTTGTGAAATTACAAAAAATATGAGGATTTTCAATCTGAATCATAAAGCTACAAACATCTTATTTAGGATTGATATTTTTTCCAAAAAATGTATAAATGGAACTGATTTTTAATAAAAAAACAAAAAAAAGTCAAAATATAAATCTTTTCGCAAGCTCAACGCATTTGATTGACAAAAAAACAGCTGAAAAATATTGAAAATTAAACCTGTTGTTTTTATTTGATTACATTTGTTATAATGTATAATCTATAAAAACTATAGACAAAATTACAAAATACAATCAATAGCGCAATCATATTCCTGTTTTTTACAAGATTAATTGCACAAAGGATAAGAAAAGCTATTGATTTTTGGAGAATAAATGGAAGAAAAATGAAGCGAATAAAAGGTAATTTTACTTCTTTTCTAATTGTTTAGAATTCATGTATTCGGTAGGCGTAACATTGAATTGCTTCTGGAAATTTCGGGCAAAATTACTTTGTGAACTAAAACCAACCATATAAGAAACCTCGAAAATGCGGTGATTTCCTTGTGCCAATAATTCAGCGGCTTTTTTCAAACGAGTAATGTTAATGAGTTCGATGGGCGTGAGTACTGAAATGGCTTTAATTTTTCGATAAAGCGTTATGCGGCTCATGTTCATGATTTCTGCCAATTTTTCTACATCTAAATCTGTATCTTCAATATTTTTGGTAATGGTATCATGAAGGGTTTCTAAGAATAACTCGTCTGCCCTTGAATGCGCCATACTTTTGATGTGAATCAATGGAGAATTGGCGAAATATTCCCGGATGATATTTCGATTATTCAGTAAACTGGCAATTTGTGCTTGGAGGTATTCTTTAGAAAATGGTTTTTCAATATAGGCATCAGCACCTAGTTCCAAACCTTCTACTTTGGCTTGAATAGCGTTTTTGGCAGTCAATAAAATTACTGGAATATGCGAAAACTCAACATTTGATTTAATTTTTTTACACAATTCAAAACCATCCATCACGGGCATCATCACATCGCTGATAATTAATTGTACGGACTCTCTTTCCAAAATTTTCAAAGCTTCTGCACCATCTTCTGCTTTCAGGATGGCGTACTTACTTTTGAGCATTCTTTCCAAGAATTCTAAAATTTCGTCATTATCATCTACTAATAATACGACGGGTTGCATATCGTTTGTCATTAATTTTTAAGCTTTATTGGTTCTTTCAAGGGGCAATTGCAATACAAAAACAATTGAGCCGTCGGCTGTTTCTTTCAAAAATAAATCGCCATGGAGTAATTCAGTCAGCGACCTAGCCAAAGCCAAGCCAATGCCAGTACCTTCTTGTTTAGATTCTTTGAGGCGATAAAAAGGTTCAAAAATCTTTTCTTTCATCTCAAAAGGAATACTCAATCCATCATTTTCAAATTCAATAGTGATATAATCTGCATTTTCCAGTAATGGCAAAAGACGAATCGCTACTTTCTTTTGCGCAAATTTGATGGCATTACTAAAAAGATTACTGAAAATTTTGTTTAAAGCTTCTTCATCGACTAAAGCAAAAATATCATTTGGCGGATAATCAATGCTATACGCTAGTCTTCGCTTTTTAGTCAGCAAAGTAAAATTGCTATAAGAATCCTTGAGCATTTCGGTGATATTTATGCTGATAAAATCTACCGTAAAACTTTTGGTTTCAACTTTCCTGAAATCCAGAATTTGGGTCACCAAAGCAATTAAACGATTGGTGTTTCTTTCCATCAGCACCACGTCTTCTTTAATATCTGGATTTTCTTCTACTTGTTCTAAAAGATTCTCTACTGGTCCTTTTATCAAAGTAAGTGGCGTTCTGATTTCATGGGCTAAATTGGTAAAAAAGTCAATTTTGGCTTCATAAATTTCCTTCGCTTTTTTATCTTCAATGATGATTAAATAAGTTCTTAATAAATAATAAATCAACGAAATCGTAATGATTCCATAACATAAATAAGCCCAAATTGTAGCCCACCAAGGGGGTAAAATATTGATTATCAGAATCTTTTCTTCTTTACTCCAATTACCATTAATATAAGCCTTTAAGTGGAAAGTGTATTTTCTGGGTGCAAGATTGGTGAAATATACTTTACGATTGGGTTTGATGGCTGTCCATTCTTTATCCAAGCCTTTCATAAAATAACTGTACTCAGTCATTTCGGGCGAAATATAACTCAATGCGGCAAATTCTATATTGAAAGACGATTTATCATAAGGCAAAGTAATTTCGTTGGTGTAAATAATCGACTTTTTTAACAGTGAATGCTGACCATCAATTTCCTGTTCTTTGTTTTCTACACTAAAACCTGTGATATAAATCGGTGCCGAACTAGATGTTTTTATAATCTCATTCGAATTGAAGGTAATCATTCCTTTTACGCTACCAAAATACATTTTGCCATTGGCATCTTGGTAGCCAGAATTATAATTAAACTGGTCGGTTAGTAAGCCATTGTCTTTGGTATAAGTAACCATTTCTTTGCTTGTCGGATTATAATTTACCAGTCCTTTAGAAGTCGTAATCCACATATTATGCTGTTTATCTTCTAAAGCTTTATAGACAAAATTACTTGGCAAACCATCGTTGGTAGTAATGCTAGTAATGGTTTTTCGGTCATTACTTAATTTACAAAGTCCACCGCCTTCTGTAGAAAACCAAATGCAATGTTGGCTATCCTCATAAATGGCATTGATGTTATTGTTGGTGAGGCTAGTAGTGCTATTGGCTTCATGCCTTAGGTGTCCTTTTTCTTTGGTAATTGGATTAAAGTAATAAATCCCACCATGCGAACCCGCCCAAATAGTACCTTGGCTATCTTCAATAATCGTAGAAACCCAAATATTGTAAGGCATTTCTTTTATTATTTCAAAGCCATCAATTTTTGGATTATATTTATACAAAGCCGTAGCACCACCCACATAAATATCCCCTGATTTCGTTTGTAAAAAACTAACAATAAAGCTGTGTTTTAAATCATTTTTGCCTGTGCCAACATTATAATGACGGCGCACTTTGCCAGTTCGGATGTCTAGCACATCCAAACCGTGTTCAAAAGTTCCTATCCAAATATCATTTCCAGCAGCTAACAAACCGTGAATATTGGAGTAAGAAATACTCGTTTTTTCACCTGTTGGTAAAAACTGTGTAATGGCACCCGTTTTTGGGTTGAGCTTATTCAAACCTGCATCTTCAGTACCAATCCAAATATTTCCAAAACGGTCTTCACAAATTTCTCTGACGGCATTTCCGCTGATGGATTTTTTAGAATTATCGGCAAAAAACTTTTGAAAAAGAGAATGTCTTTTAGAGTAAAAGTTGATTCCCCCAAAATAAGTACCGACCCACATTCCACCTTCTTTGTCTTTACAAAGCGAATAAACGGCATTGTCTGCCAAAGAAAATGGATCCAAAAATTTCTTTTTGAGATTGATGAATTTGTTCGTCAGCGTATTCAAAATAAAAATGCCAGATTCGGTGGCAAACCATAATTCATGTTCAGAATATTGTTGAATATCACGCACATGTACTTTGGTTTTATCTGGATTCACACTCAAAATATCTTTATAAGTAGCCGTCGGGATGTCAAATTGCTTTAAACCTTGGCTGGCAGTTCCGATGTACAAAGTATTTTTACCGACAAAGTACATTTTATGAATCCAATTAGGGGAAACTTTAGGTGAATGCCAGAAAACATCATAAGTGCTAAAAGTACCAGTTTGCTCATTGAATTTCTTTAGAAAACCGTTACTTGTCGATGTCCAAAGTTTACCATCAGCATCTACGGCTAATGAAGTAGCTTCAAAAAAATCATAAGTTGGGAAAACCGTCAGTACTTTTTTCTCAAAATTGTAGCGACAAAGCATTAACCTCGAAATAAACCAAAGTTGGTTTTTACCATCTTGGGCAATGGCGTTGATTTCATCTACCAATTCCGATTTAATAAAACGAACCAAACGTTCCTTTTCATTATCAAAATAATATAAACCTTTGGTATTGCCAACCCATAACTTCCCTTCAGTGTCGGTTTTGAGACAATGAATCAAATCGGGATTGAAATTATTCTCTTCACTTGCCTTAAATGTTTTGAAGCGATAGCCATCAAAACGATTTAGTCCGTCTTTTGTTCCGAACCAAAGAAAGCCATTTTTGTCTTGTGCGCTGCAATAAACGGTATTATTAGAAAGTCCATTTTCTACTTGATAATGCCTAAAAAAGTAGGATTGCGCCATACTTTTGTTCAGATAAAAAGACAAAATAAGGGTGACGCCTAGCAGAAATACGATATGTTGCTGTTTTTTCAAAAAGTATAAATTGAATCTGAGAATGAATGATTGCCTTTGTGATGATAAAGTTATGAAATAATAATACAAACAATATAAAATGAAACATTATGGAGAAATAATGATACTTATTGAATTAAGTGTGGAAAATTGAAACGCTAATTTTGTAGCCATCTATTCAATTACAGTTGTATTGATGCCCAACAACATTATTTTTCAAATCATTTTAACATGAAAAAACTGATTTTATTCGGCTTGATATTGTGCAAAACAGCCTTTACGTTTGCCCAAAGTACTAAAGCCCCTGCTTATCCGCTCATTACGCATGACCCATATTTTAGTATTTGGTCGAATAGCGACAATTTGAATGCTTCGCCAACCAAACATTGGACGGGTACAGACCATTCTTTGATTGGAATGTTAAAAGTTGATGGACAAACTTACCGCTTTTTAGGAGCACCAAGCACAAATTATAGCAGTATTTTACCAGCAGGTGATGAAGTAAATTATACAGCAAAATACACAGAAACAAAGCCTTCGGAAGATTGGATGAATCCTAATTTTGATGATAAACAATGGCAAAATGGTTTAGCGCCTTTCGGTAATGTAAGAGGTACTTCAAAAACTTTATGGTTGACGAACGATATTTGGGTTCGTCGTGAATTCACCTTGGATAAGATAAATTTTAAAGAACCCATCTTAAAATTACAGTACGATGACGAAGTAAAAGTGTATTTGAATGGAGATTTGATTTACACAGCAGGCTGTTGCGCAGGGAAGTTCCTTTACTTGCCAATGTCAACCGAAATGAAAAGTAAACTCAAAAAAGGTAAAAACGTTTTAGCGATTCATGTAAAAAATACTGGCGGTGGCGATGCACTGTTAGACGCAGGCATTGTTGAAAAAGTAATTAATCCCGCTGAAAATTTGATTCGTTTGGCAGCACAAAAAAGTGTAAAATTGAACGCTACACAAACTATTTATGACTTTACTTGTGGCAAAACAAACCTTACACTTACGTTCACTTCGCCTTTATTAATCAATGAACTTGATATTTTGGCTAGACCAGTTTCTTATATCAGCGCTAAAGTAAAAGCGAATGATGGAAAGCAACATAGTGTACAATTGTACTTGGGTGCTTCGACGGACATTGCTACCAACACGACTGCACAAGTAGTAAAAGTCGAAAAATATAACAGTAATCATCTCAGTATTTTAAAAGCTGGAACGGAAGAGCAAGCCATTTTAAAGAAAAGAGGCGATGACCTTCGTATTGATTGGGGTTATATGTATGTAGCTACCAAAACGGGAGCGAATGTAAAACAATCAATTAGCAATATGCCTGTTAATCCATTTCAATCAACAGGAACGGAACTTTCATCAGGAAAGCGTTTGGTATTGAATACAATCGTTGACATGGGCAAAATTACTTCTTCTCAAAAAGAACAAGTAATCATGTTGGGTTATGACGATTTGTATGCCATCCAATATTTTGGACAAAATCTTCGTCCTTGGTGGAATAATAATGGCACAATAAGTATCGAAAGTCAGCTAGATTTAGCGTCAAAAGAGTATGATTCAATCATCAAAAAATGTGAAGTAACAAACGCAACCATTTATAATGATGCTTTGAAAGCTGGCGGTGAAAAATATGCCAAATTATGTGAATTGGCTTATCGTCAAAGTATTGCGGCGCATAAATTATTGAAAAGTCCAACGGGAGAAACTTTGTTTTTATCGAAAGAAAATTTCAGTAATGGCTCTATTAATACGGTTGATGTTACTTATCCTTCGGCACCACTTTTCTTGGCTTATAATCCTGAATTGATGAGAGGAATGTTAAATGGTATTTTCTATTACAGCGAAAGTGGTAAATGGGCAAAACCATTCCCAGCGCATGATTTAGGTACATATCCATTAGCCAACGGACAAACTTATGGCGAAGACATGCCAGTGGAAGAATGTGGTAATATGATGATTTTGGCGGCAGCCATTTGTAAAGCTGAAGGCAATAACGATTATGCCAAAAAACATTGGGATGTCATGAAAATTTGGGCTGATTTCTTAACAAAAGAAGGTTTTGACCCAGCAAATCAATTGTGTACAGATGATTTTGCAGGACATTTAGCACGTAATATTAATCTTTCTGCCAAAGCCATTGTAGCACTTGAAACGTTCACACAATTAGCTAAAGAAATTGGGGAAACCGCTACTTACCAAAAGTATGATGCTATCACAAAAGGTTTTGTAACGAAGTGGATAGAAATGGCAAAAGATGGTGACCACTATGCTTTGACTTTCGATAAAAAAGGGACTTGGAGCCAGAAATATAATTTGGTTTGGGATAAAGTATTGAATTTGAATTACTTCCCGAAAGAAGTTTTTGATACTGAAGTAAAATACTATTTAACGAAACAAAATGAATTTGGTTTGCCACTTGATAGCAGAGCGACTTATACAAAATCTGACTGGGTAATTTGGACATCGGTATTAACTAACAATGACAAAGATTTTCAAGCTTTAGTCAACCCAATGTTTGAATATGCTGTTAAAACTAATTCAAGAGTACCGATTAGCGATTGGCACGAAACTAAAACGGGCAAAATGGTAGGTTTTCAGGCTAGAAGTGTTGTTGGCGGTTATTACATGAAAGTATTAGAACAAAAATTGAAAAATAAATAGAGAGGAATCAGTTTATGATGTCGTTTACTATTATCCAATTTAGCAATGGCATCGCATAAAAAATGGAGCAAATTTGCTCCATTTTTTTATTTACAGCCAAAAACAATTTACTACTTTTCAGAAAGTCTCAATAAAATTTCAATCATTCCTGCTTGATTAACCAAATTGACAGCTTTGTTTTTTCCCATTAATCCTTGTGCATTCAAGTCGTTTGTTAAAGCAACATCTGTACAAGTTTTAAAAGCATTCAGGTATTTTTCATCTTTATCATATTTGTAAAGATGTTTAAATGCTCTCAACATCACTGCATTAAACCAATAATCATCTTTGAATTTTGGTTTTGCATAAAAAGTTTTTAAAGATGATTCCGCAATGGTTTTCGCTTCTATCAAGTACTTTTTATCTTTCGTGATTTCATATAAATAAACATTACTTTGAAGCATCGCACCAGTATTATAAGTATAAGCGTGCTTGTCAATCACATCGGTTTTGATGACTACATTATCATAAAAAATACCTTCTGGCGAACGCAACCTTTTGTTTGTCCAATCATAAAGATTTTCTGCCACCTTCAAATACTTTTTGTCTTTCGTAGCCTTGTACAATTGCAAAGCCAAAATAATACCCGGTGCATTCGAACAAGTATTTTTGGTTATTTTATCTACTTCACGCCAGTAAAGTCCACCACCAGCGGCTTCGTCGTAGCCCGTCATCATAAAATCGTAAATCATTATCGAGGTTTTCAAGTAATCTTTTCTCTTATTTCTTTCGTAAGCATCCATAAGAGCAATACCAACCCATTGGTTATCATCATAATAACGATCGCCACCGCCCAATTTCACCAAGTAAGAATCGTAGCCGCCGATTGAATTCTTTTCAGAATAATAGGCATTGATGGCGCTCATCACATCAGACATATAGTCTTTTTTAGGTTGTGCTTTTTCTAATTCATTCACTACTTGAATCATGCAACACAAACCCCATAAATGCGAAAACTTTCGTTCAAGGGTATCGACATCCGTATAGAGTTTTGCGTTTTTGTCATAAAATCGCTCTTGCACTTTTTCATATAAACTGAGTGCTTCTTGCTGATATTTTTGACTGTAAGCAATTTGATTAATCAATAATAAAGTGATGATAATAGTAAAGTGTTGTTTGATTTTCATCGTTTTTTTGTTTAGCGTAAATTAATTTTGGAATCCGAAAGTGGTTTCATTCAAGTATTTTGACTGTAAATAGTTGATAAATCCTTATTAGCCCTTGATTATCTTTCAGCTGAGAAATACCCTTTTGTCAATAAAAAATCTCAAAAAAGAATCAACCAGTGAGGAATAATAAAGCTAAAATCTCATGGAAAAAAGACGGGCATTTTCTAAGAAAAATGTGCTATCAAATTTGCGTAAAGTTTAAAAAACGATGAACAAATACTTTGGTGATATGTTTCATATTATATTCAAAATGACACAAAATAGATAATTTCAATTATTTATTTAACTTAATGAAGATTTGTTTCTGTAATTTCCCTTTGAAATACCTTTTTGATGGAAATACTGTTAGCCATTTTTCCATTAAGATTTTACGAAACAATCACGTACATTTGGCATTAAAGTGCTTTTAAAGCGAGATTTCCATCAATATTGAATAAATGAGCTAGCTCATAAAATACAAATCCTAACTACTTTATTAGATTATTTAACATTTCATCATTATGAATCTAGCATTTCCAAACAACATTTTTAAAGTTCTTCCTTCGCCATGCTTACTATTATCAATGGATGAAAAAGACTTTAAAATCATCGATATTAATGATGCTTATTTAAAAATGTGCGCTTTAGATAATGTTGATTTAATCGGAAAAAGCATTTTTGAGATACAAGGAACACAAGCTGAAATACGCTCATCACTTAGGCTTTCTTTAGCAAAAGTGGTTCAACAGAAAATACCTCATACAATTTCTGTTTCGCCAACGGCAGTGTTAAACAAAGAAGACCAATATTGGGAAATAACACATACTCCTATTTTGGAAGGCGAACAAGTACAATTCGTTATGCAAACGCTAGTGGATGTTAGTGAACGTGTTTTGCAGAAACAACAATTAGAACAGGCGAATGAAATCATTAGCAAAAACACTGAGCTACTGAATAAAGCTGAAGTCATTTCAAAATTTGGTACTTGGGAGTTAGATTTTAAAACGAATAAACTACATTGGTCAGACGGAGTCTATCGAATTTGTGGTTATGAGCCAAAAGCTTTTGAAGTAAATTTTGAAAGAGGTTTGGGCGTAATTCATCCAGAAGATAGATCAATGGCTATTGCAGCAATGGAAAGTGCCATGCAAACGGGGAAGGAGTACAGGGTTGAAAAAAGATTTCTTCTTGAAGACCAGACAATCAAACACATTATTTCGAGAGGAAGCTTAGTTAAAGATCAAGAGGGTAATGCCATAAAATTGTTTGGCGTTTTTCAAGATATTACCGATGAAAAACTTCAACAGATTGCGCTTCAAAAAACAAAAGAGAAGCTTCATAAAGTCATGCAATCGTCTTTGGATATGATTTGTACCATTGATATAGAAGGACGATTCATACAAGTAAGTGATGCTTCTTTCAAAATTTTAGGCTATAAACCTGAAGAATTGATAGGAAAACATTTTATCAATTATGTACACCCAGAAGATTGCAATCGAACAATAGAAAGAGAAAATATCATAAAAAGTGGTGTAGAAACAACAAATTTCCAGAACAGATATATTCATAAAGAAGGTTGGACAGTGCCAATTACTTGGTCGAGTACTTGGGACGAAATAGACCAACTTTATTACAGCGTTGCTAAAGACGCAACTGAAAAAAAAGCCAATGAATTAGCGTTGGTAGAATTGGTAAAACAATACAAACATCTTTTTGAAAACAATCCTGCTCCAATGTTTATTTGGGATTTCAAAACTCTTGAGATTGTGGATTGCAATGAAGTAGCCCATACCAAATATGGTTATACTCGTGAAGAATTTTTGGCATTAACCATCTTAGATTTAAGACCAATGTCTGAAATTCCAGAGATGTTTGAGGTCATATATAGCGAAGAAAGCTATAAGAGACTTTACAAGAAAACAAGAATTCATCAGACTAAAAATGGGGAACTCATAAAAGTTGAAGGCTTGGGACGTTTAATGGACTATCAAGGAAGACGAGTAGTTTTAGTACAAATAAATGATGTTACTGAAAAAGAGAACGTTTTACAAGAATTAAGAGATAATGAAATAAAACTGCGTGCAGCCACTAATATTGCTAAATTAGGTTACTGGCAAGTAAATATCAAAGAGCAAAGTCTGTATTGGTCAGACGAAGTATATGTTATTTGGGGACTTTCAAAACAATCATTTAAGGTTAATAACGAGTCGTTCTTACTTACTTTACAAGCAGAAGACAGAGAGCATTATATCGAGCAACAAGCCACTGCGTTGAAAGGAGAAAAAGACCTTGACATACAGTACCGTATTATTTTGCCAGATGGTTCGAGTAAATGGATTTATGAAATCGGGAAAATTATCAGAGATGAAGATGGTAATCCACTCTTTTTAGAAGGAACGGTACAGGATATTACCGAATATCAAAATAGTCAAATCGCATTAAAAGAAAGAAATAAGTTTATTGAAACTGCTTTAGAAAACTTGCCGATTGGTATTGCAGTAAATAAAATAGATGAAGGAACAGCCACTTTGATGAACAAAAAGTTTAGTGAAATTTATGGCTGGACAAATGAAGATATTTTAGATATTACTACTTTCTTTGAAAAAATATATCCTGATGAAGCTTATAGAAAAGAAATAAGCGAACGCATTATGACGGATATTTTAAGTGGAGATAAGAGTAGAATGAGTTGGGAAGGAATAACCATCACTACTAAAACGGGTGAAAAACGCATTGTAAACGCCAAAAATATTCCGATTTACGAGCAAAACCTGATGATTTCTACTGTGGTAGATGTTACAGATAAAGTGGAAGCTCAAAAATCTGTTATTGAAAGTAATGAAAGATACCAATTTGCTTCTAAAGCAACTTCTGATGCTATATGGGATTGGGATTTAGAAAATAATATTATTCTTTGGGGAGAAGGATACCGCAATATGTTTGGTCATGAACATGAATCTCCTACAACTATTTTAGACTCTTGGACTTGCTACTTACATCCTGATGATAAAGAGAGAGTCATTAAAAGTATCAACCTTTCTATTGAAGGTACTGGAAATAATTGGTACGATGAATACCGCTTTCAAAGAGCTGATGGCAAATATGCGCATGTGATTGATAAGGGATTCCTCATCAGAAATGAGCAAGGAAAAGGCATTAGAATGGTAGGTGCGATACAGGATATTACTTTACAAAAGGAAAGAGAACGCCAATTGAAATTGTTAGAGTCTGTGGTGGTAAATACAAATGATGCAGTAATGATTACTGAAGCTGAACCTTTTGATGAACCCGGACCAAGAATTTTGTATGTAAACGAAGCCTTTACCAGCATGACTGGCTATACTTCTGAAGAAGTAATCGGAAAAACACCTCGTATTTTACAAGGTCCAAAATCTGATAGAGCAGAATTAGCTCGTTTAAGTAAGTCTTTGCGTAAATGGGAACCTTGTGAAATTACCACCATCAATTATAAGAAAAATGGAGAGGAATTCTGGATAAATTTCACCGTAATTCCAGTGGCAGACGAAACGGGTTGGTTTACTCATTGGATTTCCATTGAAAGAGATATTACCGAAATAAAATTAGCAGAAGAAGCTCAGAAACAACTTAAAAAATTAGAGTTATCGTTGGAGAAAGAACGTGAAATGAACATCCTTAAAAATCGTTTCACAGCACTTGCTTCTCATGAATTCAGAACACCCATTGCGACCATTGTAAGTAGTATTGATATTCTGGATATTTATGTAAACATGATTGAAAATGAAACGCTTAAAGAAAAAACGAAACAACATTTAAGCAAAATCGTGTTTCAGTCGAATCGTCTTACAGAAATGTTGAGAGATATTTTATTATTGGAAAAAACTAGCGTGAATCACGAAGAGTACAATGTTGAATCCATTGATATTATCCAATTGATTCATCATGTAAATAATCAATATTATATCGACCGAAAAGACGGTAGAAGTTTAGATTTAATATTGCCAGAAAAACACAGATTGATTACTTCTAATACTTCATTCTTGAACCATATCATCAGTAATTTGGTGAATAATGCTTTTAAGTATTCACCAAATGCTAAAAACCCAAGTTTAGAATTAGTTTTTGCTCAAGATACTTTCAACCTTATCATTACCGATTATGGAATTGGGATTCCTGTGGCTGATCAGGAGCATTTATTTGAACTGTTTTTCAGGGCGAATAATGTATTACAAATCGAAGGAACAGGCTTGGGGTTAACCATTACCAAAGAATTTACCAATATTTTAGGCGGACAAATTTCATTTATAAGTACCGAAGGGAAAGGCACTTCTTTCACCTTAACCTTCCCTTATGATGCTAAAACAAAAGCTTGTTAAGCTGCAAAATGTATGGAATAAAAGGCAAGAGGTTTATGGATGTAACATGAATTGAATTTTGGTAACATATTTAATAGTTTAATGTTTTGATGAATAGCTAATTTGTTGATATTGAGCTAGTTGATTTTTGTATCAAAATTGGAATTTTTGGAAAGATTAATACATCATTTAAAAAATATCTACCAGTAATTTTGAATCATAGAAAAGCACAAAGGTCAACTTTGGCATTCACTCACTATTTAAATGATGAAAAAATGATTTACATTAAAATGGCTAAACACATAAGCTTGCTTTGCATAGTCTTCGTTTTGTTTTTGACAACAGAAGGCTTTGGACAGCATCATGAAACATCAAAATTATACCAAAAACAACACAGACCTCAATTCCATTTTTCACCTGCTAAAGGTTGGATGAACGACCCCAACGGAATGTTTTTTTATGAAGGGGAGTATCATTTATTCTATCAACATTATCCTGATAAAACCGTTTGGGGACCCATGCACTGGGGACATGCTGTTAGTAAAAACTTAACACACTGGGAAAACCTACCCATTGCACTTTATCCTGATACTTTAGGCTATATTTTTTCAGGAAGTGCCGTGGTTGACTGGAAAAATACAAGTGGTTTTGGTATCAATAATCAACCGCCACTAGTAGCTATTTTTACTTATCATAATATGGAAGGGGAAAAAGCTGGAAAAAATGATTTCGAAAGTCAGGGAATTGCTTATAGTAACGATAAAGGACGCACTTGGACAAAATTCACAGGAAACCCAGTTGTTAAAAATACAGGAACACGTGATTTTAGAGACCCAAAAGTAATTTGGGATGAAGCCCATAATCAATGGGTAATGTCGCTTGCTGTGCAAGATCATCATGAATTTTGGGTTTCTAAAAACTTGAAAGATTGGGAAAATACAGGAAGTTTTGGAAAAGAATGGGGTAATCACGGTGGCGTTTGGGAATGTGCAGATATGTTTCCGTTAAAAGATGGTAATGTTACCAAATGGGTTTTAATTGTAAACATTAATCCGGGTGGACCAAACGGTGGTTCAGGAACACAATACTTCGTGGGTGATTTTGATGGAAAAACTTTTATTCTTGACGAAGCCCTTAAACCTTTTGTAAAAAATGGCAACGGACTTTGGTTGGATTATGGCAGAGATAATTATGCGGGCGTAACTTGGTCGGATATTCCAAAAGCTGATGGTAGAAGAATTTTAATCGGTTGGATGAGTAACTGGCAATATGCTAATATTGTTCCAACTGGAGTATGGAGAAGTGCCGCTACACTTCCAAGAGTATTAAGTTTAAAATCAACTAGCCAAGGCTACAGAGTTGCCGTTACTCCTGTTAAAGAACTTCAAGGCTTGAGAAATCCTGCTAAAAAAGCGCTACAATTAAGTAATTTAAACATTGCAGGTTCGCTAGATGTTACTTCGAAATTGAACTTTAAGCCTACTTTATCTGAATTGGAACTATCTTTTGAGAAACCACAAAAAGGGAAGGTGGAAGTAGAACTCTCAAACAGTAAAGGTGAAAAATATATCATTGGTTATGATAGTGAAAATAATACTTTCTTTAGCGATAGAACCAAATCTGGGAAAATAGATTTTTCTGATACTTTTGCTCAAAAAGTACATCTTGCACCAAGATTAGCGAGTGACAAAACTATCAAATTACACGTTTATTTCGACGTATCATCAGCTGAGTTATTTGCAGATAATGGCGAAACAGTAATTACCGATATTTTCTTTCCGAATGAAGATTACACAAAAATGAAAATCAATACTTCTGAAAAAACTTTCAAAGTAAAGGCCTTCAAAGTCTGGAATTTGAAAAGTAGTTGGAAGTAAGATTCCATTAATGTTGCGTACAACTAATAAGTTAAGAGTTGTGAATTGTGAGTGATGAATATAAAAATACAGGTATATATCACTTTAATTCATAGAATAACTTCGTTTATTTTATATTTATATAGAATACTTAGATAAACTACTGGATTAAAACCCAGTAGTTTATCTTTTTCTTGTTTATAAAGCTTTCGTATTTTAGCATTTTCATTGAAACAAAACTCAAAAATTTATACCATTTTATAACAGAAAACAGATGAGAAAAATCTATCAAATATTTGTAGCACTATCGATCATCTTGATGTTGTACGCTTGTAATAAGTCCGAAAAAAAGACCTTTCAAATTGGTTTTGCTCAATGTACAATGAACGATAATTGGCGTAAAACAATGGTAGAAGGAATGGAAAGTGAATTGGCTTTCCATAATAATATCGGGATGACTATCGCCAATGCAAACAGTAATAGTACTAAACAAATCGCTCAGATTCAGCAGTTTATTGATGATAAAGTAGATTTAATTATCGTTACACCCAATGAAGCCAAACCACTGACGGCTATTATTGAAAAAGCATTCGATGCAGGTATTCCTGTGGTTATCGTTGATCGTAAAACTACTTCTGAAAAATATACGGCTTTTGTTGGTGCAGATAACAAACTCATCGGACAAAATGCTGGGATTTACGCAAACATCATCCTGAAAGGACAAGGAACAATTTTTGAAGTAGGCGAAGGCGCAAAAACGTCTCCTACGATAGACAGACACCAAGGTTTTCTGAAAATAATCAATAAGAATCCTCAATTAAAATTGGTGAAATCGCTCTTTTCAGCGAGACAACCACAGTATTTTCAAGAAGAAATTCGGGCTTTTCTAAGTCAGCATCCTAAAGTTGATTTGATTTATGCGCATAATGATAGATTAGCTCACGCCATCGCAAACGTATGTAAAAGCTTGGGTTTGAACAAAAAAATCATTGGTGTTGATGGTTTGTATGGTGCAAATCAAGGCATTGATTTGGTGAGGAAAGGCATTATTTCTGCAACTATTTTATATCCTACTGGTGGTGAAGAAGCCATCAAAACGGCGGTTAAAATTTTGAATAAACAACCTTTTGAAAAGGAAAATCAATTATTTACGACCATCATCAATGCAGAAAATGTAGGCATTATGTTGGCTCAATACCAAAAAATAAAAGAGCAACAAGACGACATTAAACGACAAGCTAGTAAAATAAAAGAGCTAACTCGTATCTTTTCAACCCAACAAAATACACTTTATTTAACCGTTATTTTCTTGCTGGTGGTTATTTCTCTAGGGGGAATTTTATTCTATCTTTTACGAGAAAAACAGAAATCGAATCAAGTTTTAGCCAACCAAAATCGTGCAATTTTGGAACAAAAAGATGAAATTGAACGAATTTCGCAACTTGCCCGACAAGCTACAGAAGATAAATTACGCTTTTACTCTTATATCTCACACGAATTTCGCACGCCTTTGAGTTTGATTTTAACGCCTACGGAAGATATTTTGCATCGTAAATCTGTGGATGCAAAAGAAACCAAAAATGCACTTCAATTAATTTATAAAAATGCCAACAGATTACTCCGCTTGGTTGATCAACTGCTAGAATTAAGAAAAGTTGATGCAGGCAAAATGGAATTGGAAGTAAGTCAACAAGATTTGGTAGCTTTTGTGAAAGACATCGTTTCCGATTTTAATGTAAAAGCTAAAACACAACATATCGACTTACAATTTATTTGTCCATTTGCGCAAATGCCATTCGGTTTCGATGCTGAAAAATTGGACAAAGTACTCTTCAATATTATTTCAAATGCCTTTAAATACACGCCAGTTGGTGGTTTAATTCACGTGTCGCTCTTAAAAAATATTGAGAAAATAGAGATTTTGATTTCGGATAATGGCATCGGGATGAGTAAAGAAGAAAAAGAGCGAGCTTTCGATTTATTTTATCGTGGAAATCAGAATATTTCTTTGGGAACAGGTTTGGGTTTGGCACTTTCTCGTGAATTCGTTTCGCTTCATCAAGGAGATATAGAAGTAGAATCTGAAAAAGGGAAAGGAACAACGTTTAAAATCATTTTGCCTTATGTTGAATGCCAAAGTATTGAAAAAGAGTCGGTTAAAGAAAATGCTTATTTGCGTGAAAGCGTTGAGCCCATCACGCCGATGCTCACAAATAATTCTGTAGTTCATGATAATACGATTGTGTTGATTGAAGATAATCAAGATTTAAACCAATTTTTGACCCAAAAGTTAAGAATCGCTTATAATACTGTTCCCGTAGAAAGTGCAGAAAAAGGCTGGGAAGAAATCCTGAATAATATTCCAGATTTAATCATTAGTGATGTGATGTTGCCAGAAATGGATGGATTTTCGTTGACCCAAAAAATCAAAAATGATTTCCGTACTTCGCATATTCCTGTGATTTTACTGACCGCCAAAGGACAAATGGAAAGCCAAATTGAAGGAGCAAAAGCTGGAGCAGACGCTTATATTTCAAAACCGTTTAATCAGCAATTATTAGAAGAAAAAATCAAAGGACTTTTAGAAAACCGAGATAGAATGCGTCGCCGTTTTTCTAGCGAAATCACCAATCCTAGTCAAATTCAAAAAACAGAACGTAAATTTTTAGTAGAATTTGAATTACTTATTGAAAAAAATCTGAACGATAGCTCTTTATCAGTAGAGAAATTAAGTAAAGAATTGGGAATGTCGAGAGTACAATTATTCCGCAAAATTTCTGCTTTGACAAATAAAAATGTAACTGATTATATAGCAGATTTTAAATTGTTAAAAGCTAAAGCATTATTAAAAGAAACCGATAAAACTATTGCCGAAGTAGCTTACGAAACAGGCTTTAACAACCCAAGTTATTTCACTACTTTCTTTAAACAAAAAACCAATCAAACGCCATCAGAATGGCGAAATTCTTGATGTAACATTTATTAAAATGCTGTATCAAATTTAATGATTTAATTATTTTAAATATATTTAAATTGTTGATTATCAGGTATTTAAAACAATGTATCAAATTAAATACTCTTTGAAAGAATACTGACAGCTCTTCGTTATCCTAAGTACTAATTTTGGTTCATCAAAAAACTTATACCAAAAGTTAACATGAATCAAAATATTAAAATATTCTTGTGGGCATTATCCGCAGCTTTAGGAGGATTTCTCTTCGGATTCGACACCGCAGTAATTTCAGGCGTAGAGCAAACGCTTCAAAAATTATGGAATCTAAGCGTTGTTGAACACGGCGTAACGGTTTCAATCGCTTTAATAGGAACAGTTTTAGGTTCTTTAATCGGTGGAATTCCAGCCGAAAAATACGGAAGAAGAACAACCTTATTATTAGTTGCTATTTTGTATTTACTTTCTTCATTAGGAACGGCTTATGCACCCAACTGGAGTATATTTTTAGTATTTAGATTTCTTGGCGGATTAGGTGTTGGGGTTTCTTCGGTGGTAGCACCTATGTATATTTCAGAAATTGCACCTGCACACAAAAGAGGTCGTTTGGTAGCCATGTTCCAATTCAATGTAGTATTCGGAATTTTGATTGCTTATCTTTCAAATTACTTGTTGGTTGATATTGGCGAAAACGCTTGGCGTTGGATGTTGGGTGTACAAGCATTTCCATCAGTACTGTTTTTAGTGACGGTTTTAGTCATTCCTGAAAGTCCAAGATGGCTAATTTTGAAAAAAGGAGCAGTGGATACCGCCAGAAAAATTTTAGCTACCATTGATGCCGACACCGCTGAAGACATTATCGAAGCCATTCAAAATCAGGCAAAAGGTCATTCTTCAAATAGCTTTACCAATTTATTCAAGCCAGCGTATAGCAAGCCCGTTATGTTGGCGGTATTGTTCGCAGTATTCAACCAAGTATCAGGAATCAACGCCATTATTTACTTTGCGCCACGTATTTTTGAAATGGCAGGTTTAGGAAAAGATTCAGCGCTTTTATCATCGGCTGGAATTGGTTTAATCAATCTTGTTTCAACACTTGTAGGAATTTCATTGATTGATAAATTTGGTAGAAAAGTATTGATGTTTTGGGGTTCTTTAGGATTAATTACTTCGCTTGTTTTGGTTGCTCAGGCATTTTTTAGTGGCAATATCGGCATCAATGTTTCTTTCTATCTATTCATCTTTATTGCCTTTTTTGGTTTCTCGCAAGGGGCTGTTATTTGGGTATTTATCTCAGAAATTTTCCCGAACGAAGTACGTGCTTATGGACAAGCATTGGGTAGTTTCACGCACTGGATTTTAGCCGCTATCATCACTTTTACCTTTCCTTATATCGCAGAAACTTTTGGAGGTGGAATCACTTTTACTTTCTTCGCTTCGATGATGATTTTACAATTATTATTCGTCTGGAAAGTAATGCCTGAAACCAAAGGAACTTCTTTGGAAGGCATGGAAAGAGCAGTAGTGCTTCATTAAGTAAGAAAACCTTAACCTTAAAACAATTGAAAGAATGACCAATCCAACTATCATTTGCTTTGGCGAAATGCTTTGGGATGTGCTTCCCACGGGCAAACAAGCGGGTGGAGCGCCCATGAATGTAGCAGTTCAACTAAAAAATTTAGGACTTAACCCAAGCGTAATTAGCCGTGTTGGCGATGATGAACTAGGGGAAGAATTGATACAATTTATCACTGAAAAAGGTTTGTCAACCGAGCTTGTTCAACATGGAAAAACCCACTTGACAGGTGTTGTAAAAGCCAATGTAAGTGATGAAAATGAGGTAACGTATAAAATTGTACATCCTGTTGCTTGGGATTATATCCAAGTAGAAGATAGTTTAATTGAAGCTGTTGAAAATTCAGATGTATTCATTTTTGGGAGTTTATCTGCTCGCAGTGAACAAACGGCTCAAACCTTGAATACTCTTTTGTCAAAAGCTAAATTCAAAGTATTTGATGTGAATCTCAGAACGCCATTTTACACACCAGAACTCGTTTTTTCTTATTTAGAAATAGCCAATATGGTGAAAATGAATGAGCAAGAACTCATTCAAATTGCTACTTGGTGCAAAGAATCTACTGAATTAGAAATTGCCATGCAGGCAATCGCCAAACGATTTGACATTCAAATACTTTGTGTGACACTTGGAGCCGACGGTGCAATTTTGTTGAAAGATGGTATTTTTTATCTAAACGAAGGCTTTCCGGTAACTGTAAAAGATACAATAGGTAGCGGAGATGCCTTTTTAGCAGGTTTGCTCAAGAATTTATTAGCCAACAATAGTCCTACAGAAAGCTTACAATTCGCCTGTGCTATGGGTTCGTTGGTGGCTACTTATCAAGGTGCTACTCCCAACATTAATGAAAGCGAAGTAAAAACAATGATTGAAGCGCACTTAAACTCTTTTTCTAACATATAAAATAACCTTTTTAATTAAACAATTTCAACATGAAAAACTATTTACTCAGCATCACCATGCTGTTTATTACTACCCACTTTGCCTTTGCTCAGCAAAGAACAATAACGGGAAAAGTAATCGCAGCCGAATCGAACGAAGTCCTTATTGGGGCAAACGTACTCGTAACAGGAACATCAAAGGGTGTCACAAGTAATGCAGAAGGTACTTTTACCTTAACAGTACCTGAAAGTGCAACGTCATTATCAGTCTCTTATGTAGGTTACAACAGCAAAGAAGTTTCCATTAAAGGACTTAGCAATATTGTTATTGCACTTACTGCTGGGAAGGAATTGAGCGAAGTTGTAGTAGTAGGTTATACTTCTTCTAAAAAGCAAGATTTAACAGGAGCAGTAGCCGTAGTGGATATGAAACCGTTAAAAAATATCAGCTCAGGTAACCCGATGCAGTCTTTGCAAGGTCGTGTGGCTGGTTTGTACATTGAAAAAGACGGTTCACCAAATGGTTCAAATAGCCGAATCTTAATTCGTGGAGCGAATACTTTAGGAAATAATGACCCGCTTTATATCATCGACGGAATTCCTACTACTCGTCCAGAAGTATTCCAAAACATCAGTCCTACCAACATTGAATCAGTACAAGTATTGAAAGATGCTTCTGCCGAATCAATTTATGGTGCTCGTGCTTCTAATGGTGTAATTATCGTTACGACGAAAAATGGCGGAAATACCAACGGAAAAGTTGAATTTCAATTCAACAGCAGCGTTTCTGTTCAGTCTGAAAAAGCGATGCGTTTTAAAATGTTGAATGCAGTTGACAGAGGTAGAGCACTTTGGCAAGCTTCGGTAAACGATGGACAAGACCCTGCAGCTGGTTATGGTGAAATCTATAATTTCGACTGGAATAAAAGCTTTACTAATCCAATTTTAAATGGTGTTTCGGTAAAACCATTCGTTGGTGGCGACCCAAATACTCCTGCTGGCGATACAGATTGGCAAGATGTAATGTATAAAACAGGCATTGTTACTAGAAATGACTTTACGATTTCAACAGGAAATAAGGCATCTTCAATTGAAGTGAACTTTGGTCAATTGAAAAACACGGGTATGTTGAAATTCACCAATTATGACCGTATTAATGGAAGTATCAACGCCATTACTCGTGCTTTTGATGATAAATTAAAAATTGGTCTTAGTTTGCGTATCGCTAATTCTAACGAAACCTTAACTTCAACCGATTTGGGTGGTGCTAGTACAACAGGTTTGGCAGTTACATTAGTACCAACGATTCCAGTTTATCAAAAAGATGGCGTTACTTATGCGGGTGCTTCTGGTGGTGGATATTCGGACAGAAATAACCCATTGCACATGCAAGACATCGCAAAATGGAACAATGCCAATCGTTTGAGTACTTTCGGAAATATTTTCATTGAAGTTCAACCGATTAAAAACTTGTTTTTCAAAAGTAATATTGGTGCAGACGATTCAAGATATTTGAACAAAGTAATTACGCCAACGTTCTCGGAAGGAGCTTTCAACCGTACTACGAATAGTTTACTTTTCGACCAAAACCATTTTATCAGTACTACTTGGTCGAATACTTTGCGTTATAACTGGGATTTGAATACTGACCATCACTTCAAATTTTTGGTAGGAACAGAATACATCAAAACAGATTTAGATTTCCAAGCTACTAAAAAAGAAGGTTATGCTTTACAAACAGAAGATTACTTTACCTTGAATGCTGGTACTGGTAATACAACTGTTTCTGGCGGTTCTACGGGTCATCGTTTATTTTCACAGTTTGGTCGTGTAGATTATAATTTAGAAGATAAGTATTTGTTAGCATTAACGATTCGCCGTGACGGTTCGTCTCGTTTTGGTACTGATAACCGATATGGTATTTTCCCTGCGGCATCGTTTGGTTGGAGACTTGACCAAGAGAATTTCATGAGAAGTAGCAAATTGTTTTCTGAACTAAAAGCAAGAGTAGGAGTAGGGCGTGTGGGTAACCAACAAATTGGAGATTTGGCTCGTTTTGGTTTGTTTGATACAAGATATGGAACTACGCAAGCACAATTATCTGGCGGTTTCTGGGAGCAGTATATGAATATCGGAACGGCATACTCTTTGTCGGGTGCTAATACAGGTACTTTGCCTTCTGGTTTTGTACAAACACAAGCAGCGAACTCTGCTTTGAAATGGGAAAGTACAGAAGAAATCAACGCAGGTATTGACTTTGCTTTCTTGAACAATAAAATTTCTGGTTCATTCGATTATTTCTCTCGTAAAACATCAGGTATTTTAATTACACCTCCAGTTGCTTCTGCTTTAGGTGAAGGACAGTCGAAAGCTGTAAACGGTGCATCAAAATCTAACAAAGGTTGGGAATTTGTATTGGGTTACCACGGAGAAATTGAAAATGGATTGAAGTATAATGTAACGGCAAACTTTGCACATTTCAGAGATAAAATCACTGATTTACCTGAAAATGTTCGTCCAGCTTATGCAGGAAACTTGGTAAATACTATTATCGGACATTCGCAATTTGATATTTTTGGATATAAAACAAACGGACTTTTCCAATCGCAAGCTGAAGTAGATGCAGCACCAACACAAGTAGGAGCTGGTCCGGGTAGAATTCGTTACGTAGATATTAACAGCGATGGAAAAATTGACGACTTAGACAGAACTTGGATTGGAACTACACTTCCAACGCTTGAATATGGTTTAAGAATAGATGCTTCTTACAAAAACTTTGACATCGCCATTTTTGGCTCTGGAGTAGCAGGTAGAACAGGTTTTGATGTTTATACTTTGTTCAACAACTTGATGAAAGGCAGAGAAAACGTTGGTCCGGGAGTATTCAATGGTTGGACACCTCAAAATACCAACACAACTGTTCCAGCTTTGACTTTGAAGGACAACAACAACGAAGGACGTACTTCTGATTACTTCATGGTAAATACTTCTTACTTCAAATTACGTAATATCCAATTGGGTTATACGCTTCCAACAAAAACGGTTTTCTCAAGACTTCGTTTATTTGTAATGGCTGAAAACTTATTCTGGATTAAAAGTAGTAGCTACCAAAGTCCAGACCCAGAACGCATAGACCTTGGTCCAGTACCAATTCCACAAACATTCACATTTGGTGTAAATGCGTCATTCTAGGCTATAAGCCTTAAGTTATGAGCTATGAGCTTTCTGGCATCTAATATACAAGTCATTACTCAAAGCTTATTGCTCACAGCTCAATGCTAATCATTCAAACTCAGATTCAAAAAATGAAAAAGAAGATATTTTCCCTCATATTAGTTACAGGCTTACTTTCTTTGAATGCTTGTAAAGATGCCCTTGAATACACGCCAACGGGTGTGTTATCATCCTCAGATTTAACTTCTCCAACAGCCATTGATGGCTTGGTTACTTCTGCTTATGCGGCAATTGGTAATGGCGACATGATTGGTCCAATCTATAGCAATTGGGTTTATGGAAGTGTTCGTTCAGACGATGCCTACAAAGGTGGCGGTGGAACGGGCGACGTTGGCGAAATTGATGCTTTAGAGCATTATAACTTGGTTACTCCAACAATGGGTTCGTTTGTAACACGTACTTGGCAAAACCTTTTTAAGTCAATTTCAAGATGTAATGTAGCTTTGCGTGCGGTGAATACACTTTCTGAAACGAGTTATCCAAATAAAAAGATTCGTTTGGCAGAATTACGTTTCTTAAGAGCGCACAGTTACTTCACGATGAAACTTTTGTACAAAAACATTCCAATTTTTGATGAAACAGCTACGGAAGCAGACATTTTAAAAGTGTCAAATACGTTGAGTAATGATGAGTCTTGGAATAAAATTGCGGCTGATTTTCAATTTGCAGTCGATAATTTACCAGCGAATCAAGCTGAAATTGGTAGAGCAAACAAAGTAGCAGCGCAAGCTTATTTGGCGAAATTAAAATTGTATCAAGCTTATGAGCAAGACAATAATCATAAAGTAACGACTATCAATAAAACGAGATTGCAAGAAGTAGTAAATTTAACGCAAGCGGTAATTTCATCAGGAAAATACAGTTTGAGTAACGACATTGCCGACAATTTTGTGCCAGAAACTGAAAATGGACCAGAATCAATTTTTGCCATTCAGTTCACGATTAATGATGGAACAACTGCTGGTCGTTTGAGTTTTGAAGATGGTTTAAATTACCCACACGGGGCGCCACAATATGGCTGTTGTGGTTTCCATGCACCAAGCCAAAACTTGGTAAATGCACATGCAACGGATGAAAATGGCTTACCAAAATTCGATACTTTTAATACTGGAAATGTAGATTTAACAAGTGCAACGGTTGACCCACGTCTTGACCATACAGTTGGTATCGACGGACATCCATATAAGTACGATAATACAAAACCTTTCAGCAATAGTTGGGTGCGTGATGCGGGTGTTTATGGAAATTTCCACTCGATGCGTTTCCAACAATTGGCAACAAGTGGTTCATATTTCAAATTAGGGCCATTTATGGGAACTGCCAAAAACTATGATATTCTTCGTTATGACGATATTTTATTGATTCAGGCAGAAGCGTATATTGAATTAGGACAGCAGGATAAAGCCTTGCCTATCATCAATCAAATCAGAAAAAGAGCTTCAGAAAGTACTGGTAGATTGAAAAAAGCAGATGGCACTTTTGCATCAAAGTATAATGTAAAACAGTATTCAGCAACAGGTTGGACACAAGATTTTGCTCGTAAAGCTTTGCAATGGGAGCGTCGTTTAGAATTTGCTACAGAAGGTGCTCGTTTCTTTGATTTAGTACGTTGGGGCATTGCAGAACCAACGTTGAATGCCTACATCAATGTAGAAAAAACGAAAAGGACTTACTTGACAACGGCAAAATTCACCGCAGGAAGAGATGAATATTTACCGATTCCGCAAGCTGAAATTACTTTTACCAACGGTTTGTATAAACAAAATCCTGGGTATTAATATTTGAATAAATTGGGTTATTATTGCAAAAAAGATAGTCTCGTAAGGACTATCTTTTTTCTTGTTTTAAGGAAAGTCTAAACTAGTTAAACACGAGTAACCAAGAGAGAATCTCGTGGGAAAACCAAATAAATCGTAAATTGCACTGGAATTTAATCACAATCATGGAAGAAAAAGCATTTGTCCCCGCCATCCTTACAGCACAATGGAAAACCCTTCAAAGAGGGCGTAATGCGAAATTTAGGTCGGGCAGATTCAGAGATTCTATGATGAAACATTTATCCTTGCAAGAATCTCAAGTAAATACTTTTTATGCTATTATCAACGGTAAAAAATCAATCGAAACGGGCTACATTAAATATGCAATGGATTTAATGAAGAATTGTCTTTTGATTAAATAATTCTTTATGAAGAAAAGGGATTTTAATAAACAAAATACAGCAAATAAGAAATAAATTGACTTTAAATTCCAAGAAATTTATAACAAAGGATGCAACCAAGTAATAATTTTTATCAAGATATTCGCTTACTTATAGAACAAGCTCGATGGCTATTCTGTGAGTAACTTAGGTTACTTTAGACAATTTTATCTTGAGTTCCCAATTTAATTTACCATGCACTGCATGGTGAATTGGAACGCACATCGTTGCACTTAAGAAAAGAACTGAGCTGGACACACTATAAAATTTTGTTAAAAGTAAAAAATCATCAAGCTCGTGAATGGTATATGAACGAAGCTGCTAATCAAATATGGTCGAGTCGTGCCTTAGAACGTCAAATAAATGTTTTATACTATGAAAGATTATTATCAAGTAAATTTGATGAAGAAATAAAACAAGAAGGGATTCAAAAAATCAATGAATTAGCTCCATCACCACTTGACTTTATTAGAGATCCTTATGTCCTTGACTTTTTGCAAATTTCCCCGAATCATAAATTATATGAAAGTGATTTAGAACAAGGGCTCTTGGATAATATTCAACAATTTCTCCTTGAACTTGGTAAAGGATTTGCCTTTGTAAAACGTCAACAAATTATCAAAGTAGAAGACGAAACCTTCAAAATCGACTTAATTTTTTACAATTATTTGCTTAACTGCTTTGTATTAATCGACCTAAAAATGGGAAAATTGACACATCAAGATGTTGGTCAAATGGATATGTATGTTAGAATGTACGAAGACCTTCAAAGAAAAGAGAATGATAACCCAACAATTGGTATCATTTTGTGTTCAGAAAAAAATGAAGCGGTCGTAAAGTATTCCGTTCTAAACGATAATAAACAATTATTTGCTTCAAAATATTTAACCTATCTACCCACGGAAGCAGAATTGAAAGCAGAAATAGAAAAAGATAGAGAAATTCTAGAGCGAATAAAAAGGATAGGTGTTGAAGAGTAATATTTAATAAATGGAATTACCCCCTCAAAGCTAACAGCTCAATACTCATTCCTGAATTAAGTATAATTACCTGAATTTTGAGGATTCCTTTGTCTTTCAAGAATAATGATGAATATTTGGTAATTAAACCAACTAAAATTCATCTTCTTCAACAAGGCTTTTAATCGAAATGAAAAAAACGAATACCTCAACAAAATATGTTTCGCTCATATTGCTATTATTAATCTTCACTACAACAATTTCTCATGTCGCTGAGGCTCAAAACAAAAAAACTTTAGCTTATACATTATCAATGCCTCAGCCTGAAAACCATACTTTCCATGTAGAACTAAAAGCAAGTGGCTGGTCGCAAGATACTTTATCGTTAAAAATGCCCAAATGGATGCCGGGTTATTATCAAATAATGGATTATGCAAAATCAGTAGAAAATATTTCGGCAAAAGACCAACAAGGCAAAAAACTTAGCATTGTACAAAGTAATGATAATACTTGGAAGCTTACTGGTGCTAAAAACAAAGCTTTTACAGTTAGCTATGACATCAAAACGAAAAGACAGTTTGTAGCGAATAGTTATTTAGACAGCGACCACGCTTATGTGATTTGTACGAATACCTTTTTTTATATTGATGGATTTTTGAATACTCCCGTTAGCATAAAGGTTTTAACTAATCAACCAAAGCATATTATTGCTACAGGTTTAGATAAAGTGGTTGGAAAAAGTAATGAATTTACAGCGCCAGATTTTGATATTTTGTATGATTGTCCCTTACTCATTGGTGAATTAGAATCCTTGCCTAGTTTTAAAGTAAAGGGCATTAATCATCAATTTATTGCCTATAAAATGGGTACTTTCAACCGTGATTTATTCAATGAAAACCTTGAAAAAATTGTCGGTTCAGCAGTGAAAATCATGGGTGATATTCCATACAATGAATATACTTTTATCGGAATTGGACCGGGAAGGGGAGGAATTGAGCATTTGAATAATACAACTGTTAGTTTCGACGGAACTGGACTGACAACCACCGCTTCGATGGGACAAGTAATGAATTTTCTAGCGCATGAGTACTTCCATCATTATAATGTAAAACGCATTCGTCCTTTTGAATTAGGCCCTTTTGATTACGACAAAGGAAGCAGAAGTAATTTACTTTGGATAAGTGAAGGCTTGACGGTTTATTACGAATATTTGGTTGTAAAAAGAGCGGGTTTGATGGATGAAAAAACGCTTTTCAATAATTTAGAACATAATATCAATGCTGTAGAAAATAACAATGGTCGCTTCTATCAATCTTTGAGTCAGGCGAGTTATAATACTTGGAAAGATGGTCCTTTTGGTACGCAAGGCGAAGAAGTTGGTAAAACAATTTCATATTACGATAAAGGACCTTTGGTAGGATTATTATTAGATTTCGCTATCAGAAATGCTAGTCAGAATACGAAATCACTGGATGATGTGATGCGCTTACTTTATTGGCAATATTACAAAAAACAGAATCGTGGATTTACTGATGCTGAATTCCAAACTGCTTGTGAACAAGCTGCTGGTGCATCCTTAGCAAATGTTTTTGAATACATTAATACGACCAAAGAGTTGGATTATCGTAAATATTTAGCCTTTGCTGGACTAGGCATTAAAGAAGAAATTGAATTAAATGGAAAAAGAAAACTAAGCATTGCAAGATTAGAAAAACCAACTCCATTACAAGAACAAATCTTAAAATCTTGGTTAGGAGAATAATGATTTTAGAGGCTATTTTCAATTAAAATAGCCTCTGAAATTAAAACTGATAGTTGAAAATTACATTCCATTGCGACATATTTACTTTATTAATCACGTAACGTTTATTGTTGTACGTTTCTCCTTGATTATCTTTTCTAACAAATAATACTTGTGCCGAAAGTCCTTTCAAAAAGCCTGAAAACTGATAATTGATATTGCCAATAAACTGTGTATAATCTGCAAAACCGTATTTGTTCAGATGAGTATTTTTGGCATCTGGATAACGATAATAACCATAGCCCAATTCTACTTTTAAGGCTTTCTTAAAATATGATTTTCCTAATTTTGTTGAGTAAGCCCAAACATCGCCCGCACCTTCATTTCTTTCTCTGGCTAAAAAAGTATAAAATTGTTCAACGCCCCATTCTCTGGGCATTAAGAAACGCCCTTCTCCCGTAATTCTTCCAAAATTCAAAGAACTTTCCCAAGTATCAAAAGTATATCCTAAACGAGTATTGATAATCAATGAACGATTATTTACAGGAAAATATGCTTTGACGATATCAGCATTTCCGCCATTTCCTGTAGCATTTTGTCTAACTAATAAAGTACCGAAAAACCAACGATGATTTACTTTTTGCAAGCTGTATTCTGTTTTCAGATAAGCTGTATTGAAAACATTTTCAACCAAAATGTCACCTAATATTACCGTAATTTGTGGTTTTGGTTGATAATAAATTTCTAATATCCCCAAACCAGCACTTTGTATTTGATTGGCATATTGAGATTTACTCCCATCTGGATTTACGCCAGTAGGATAATAACCAATGGAGTTTTCAACAGAATACCAATGAGTTGTAGAGCGTGGAGCGATTCGCCAAATCCAATCGGACTTGATTTTCCATTGCTTATTTACTTTCCAGTCTATTCCTAAACCTTGCACATAAGTTGGCGACATTCTACCATCTTGGGCATTGATAAATAAATTTTTAGGTAAATAATTTCCTAAGATGATTGTACCTTTTTTGAATTGATACTTTATGTGAAAATCTTGCAAACGAAACAATAAATCTTTTCGATTAACATCCGTGACATCGTACAAACCTATTTCATAACGATTGGGTGTTTTGGTGATAGAGTCTAATTGTGTAAAATCTGGAGAATTAATGTTCTGATTTACAAAAGCACTTATCCCAAACTGAAAACCTTTGTATGCCAAAGTACGATAAGTTAAGCCAAAACCAATGGCTGTGGCAGCGTAGTCAGATAGATTCGCTTCGTTGTCGGTAACCATTGTCATGAATCGACTTTGTCCACTCCACTTTCCTTTTATAAAAAAATATTTAATACTGATAGAATCTTTAGGATTCACTGTGGAAACCAAAGAATTTTGCCCAAAACCTTGAAGCGAAATCATCAAGATAATGGGCAAAAAGACACTCAATCGTTTGGTCATTAATGGTTTTGAATTGTTATTAATTCAAAATTATAAAAAGCCCCAACCAAGTTTTGTGACAAATGTTACACTGACCAAAAAATAATAGCCAGCCTTAATATAAGACCAACCTTCTTCTTGTTTTAACGCTAATTCTATCAAACCAACAGGTACGTAAATGGCTTGTGGTAATATTTGGTCTTTCGATAATTTCTGAGCCTTCATGGTATTTTCACAAACGGCAAAAACTACGCCTTTATCTTTCAAAGCCTGAATTTCTGATTCTAAAACACTTTTATCTTTGCGCATAAAGTCTATGCCTTTGTTGTGAACCACTACTTCTAATTTTGCGTCTGTCCAAACTGCTAAAACATTATTTAATTGTTTCGTTAAAGAACGATAAGCAGAAGTATCTGCTGTTGATAAATGAAATACGATTTTGTGTTCTTTCATACTTGTCTGTTTTTGTGCCATTAATGAACTTGAAGTCATTAATAATAAGGCAAAAATGCCCATAAATACATTTTTCATAAGGAAGCTATTGGGGTTTTATTAAGTTGATTTTTCTTTTTATCATGGCTTTTATGCCAATCTTTTATGGCTTTATAAGGACCAAATTTATGTTGTTCTTCCGTGAAAGGGTCAGTATAAGGACCAAAAGGATGATCAAAGGGTTTGCTAGCAACATCTGGCCAATCATTACTTAAATCCTTTTCAGGTCTTGGCATCGAATTAATAAAAGCCGCTACGTCCCAAGCTTCTTCGTTACTTAATTGCGGGCTATCATAGTTTACGCCCAAAGGCATATTATATTTTACATAACCCGCTAAATTACTGATTCTGAACAAACCTGCACCAGTATTATAACTATGTTTTCCCCATAAAGGTGGATAGGTATAAGCTTTGGTATTTTCGGCGAGTACTCCTGCTCCATTGGCTTGATGACAGGTTTGGCATTTGGCTTCATAAACTAATTTTCCATTAGCGGGGTCGCTGGCACGGCTCAACATTGGAACTTTAAAAATACCTGCTCCACGAGGTATTTTCTTTTTAGGAACATCAGAACCTAGCCATTTAATATAAGCTAAAATACTTTGCATTTCACGACTGTTTGAATCTAAAGTATTTCCGTTCAAACTTCTTTCAAAGCAATCATTAACTCTTTTAACTTGATTTTCAATCTTGCCAGAGCGAGCTCTAAATTTAGGATAAGTAGCCTCAACAGCTCCATAATTATTTCCCCAAGCTTTTCTGCCTGCATCCAAATGACAATTTTGACAATTCATTCCGTTAGATATTATTTTTACACTTCCATTTGGACCTAAATACTCAGCGGTATGGGCAATCAATTGTTCGCCATATTGTATTTTTTTCTTCGTTTCAGCGTCAACTTGCATCAATCGCCAGTCGGCTGGAGCTTGCCAAAGATGGGTAAAATTTGTATCAGGCATTGCAAGTATTGGCTTATTTTCTGTACTTATTACTGTTTGATTGGGCATTACTTCGCTCAAAGTCATTTGAAACATAAAAAACATAATAAGTAATACCAGAGCGACAATCGTAACTGACAACCACCGAAAAGATGACGACAAAGAACTAAGCGTTTTTTGTATTTCTGAAGATTTCATCACGACAATCAATTATTATTTTTTACAACCGCAAAGCCTTTTTCCTTCCAAGCCTCAATACCACCTTCAAGATTATAAACATGCTCGAACCCATTTCCTGCTAAAACACTGGCAGCCGCAGCACTTCTTCCTCCTGTAGCACAATATACAAATACTGTTTTGCTTTTATCTAATTGCGTTATTTTTTGCTCAAAATTATCGTCCGTGTAATCTATTTGAATGGCATCCGGAATAACTCCTGTGGCTACTTCCATATCTGTTCTTACATCTAAAACAAGCGGAGCATTGCTACTTTCGATTAATCTTTTGAATTCGTCGCTATTGATATTTTTAACGGATTGAGGATTTGAGCAACTAGATAAAACAAAAATTATAGCCACAAGCCAATAATCAAATTTTGAGAACAATCTTTTTTTCATGATGAATAATTTTAAAATATGAGAAAGTAAAATAGCAAAATCTTCCTCTAGCTTGTCAGTGATAAATGTTACAGAAATAAAAAAGGGTTTAATATCCTGAAGATACCAAACCCTTTTTAAAATGTATAATTATAGATGAATTACAAAAGTGAAGTCGGACAAACGTAATCTGTCACTGCTAATTTGCTTACTTTTTTGATGGCTGAAAAACCACCACTTACATCTACTAAATTATCAAAACCACGAGCTTTCAAAATTGAAATCGCAATCATCGAACGATAGCCCCCTGCACAATGAATATAATTAAGCTCGTCTTTTTTTAACTGTGCCATATTAGCATTGAGCGTTTCTAAAGGCAAATTCTCAATACCAACAACGTGTTCAGACAAATACTCATTTTTTCTGCGCACATCGAAATATGCTAATGTTGGGTTTTCTTTGAATAATTGACTAAACTCTTCTGCAGATAAGCTTTGTACTTGGTCAATTGGCTTTCCTGCTTTTTCCCAAGCTTCAAAACCGCCTTCCAAAAAGCCAATACAATTATCATAACCTACACGAGCTAAACGAATAATGGCTTCTTCTTGCTTTCCTTTTTCAGTAATTAACAAAATTGGATGTTTTAAATCTGGAATTAAAGTACCTACCCAAGTAGCGAATTGTCCTTCTAAACCGATATTAATGGCTTTTGGGATAAAACCTTTGGCAAAAACAGAAGCATCACGAACATCTAAAACAAGGGCATCTACTTCATTGGCTACGGTTTCAAAAGTTTCAGGAGATAAGGCTTGGGTACTTCGGTTTATTACCGTATCCAAACTTTCATAACCTTTAATGTTCATCAACACATTTTTAGGGAAATAGGCTGGAGGCGGAGTCAAGCCAGTTAAAATTTCCTTTATAAATTGTTCTTTCATCAATGCGGGGTTCAAAGCATAATTTACTTTCTTTTGATTCCCCAATGTATCAGTGGTTTCTTTACTCATATTTTTCCCGCAGGCACTGCCTGCTCCGTGGTTTGGATAGACGATTAAATCATCCGATAAAGGCATGATTTTATTGCGAAGAGAATCATACAAATAGCTTGCCAATTTTTCTTGTGTTAAGTCCGCTATCACATGTTGTGCCAAATCTGGGCGACCAACATCGCCAATAAATAGAGTATCGCCCGAAAAAATGGCAACATCTTTCCCATTTTCATCCATCAATAAATAACAAGACGATTCCATCGTATGCCCTGGCGTATGCAATACTTTGATACTGATTTTACCAAGTTTAAATACTTGTCCATCTTCCGCAACGATGGCTTCATAAGCTGGTTTAGCAATGGGGCCGAAAACAATTTTTGCTCCTGTTTTGGCTGCTAAATCTAAATGTCCCGAAACAAAATCAGCATGAAAATGGGTTTCAAAAACATATTTAATCTGTGCTTTGTCACGCTCAGCACGGTCTATATAAGGTTTTGTTTCACGTAATGGATCAATAATGGCAACTTCTCCTTCCGATTCGATGTAATAAGCTGCTTCAGCTAAGCATCCAGTATAAATTTGCTCTACTTTCATCGTTTTTAGTGGTTTGTTTACAAAAATATTAAACAAATGTATGTTGAAACCTTACACATTTACCGTAACATTTCTCACATAAACATTATGATTATTGTCAGTTTTTATAAAATAAGCCTACATTTGTGTCAAAAGCATATTGTATCTCCTTGAAAGAATTAATCGCATATTTTGAAACTTTCCAACCACTTTCTCAAGAAGCCATTGAGGCAATCACTGCCATTTGCAAACCAGTCAATATCTCAAAAAACAAAGATTTACAGCCAATAGGTCATACTTGTAAAACCATTTATTTTATCAAAAAAGGCATTGCTCGTATTTATTATTTTAAAGATGAAATGGATATTACTGAGAGCTTTGCTTTTGAAGGTGCTATTGTGGCAAGAATAGAAAGTCTTTTTACAAACAAACCTTCTCGCAAAGCCATACAAATGCTAGAAGATTCGGAACTGATAGCCATTGATGCTATACAGTTATTCAAATTGTATGATACCTTCCCAATGATTGAAAGACTATTCCGTAAAATCTTTGAAGCCGCCTATGTAGAGTCCGTCAATCGAGTGGAAAGTATTCAATTTCATCTTGCCGACGAGCGGTATAATACTTTAATGAAAGAATCTCCCAACATTTTACAAAGAGTACCGCTTAAATATATAGCCTCTTATTTAGGTATTACTCAAGTAAGTTTAAGCCGTATCAGAGGACTAAAATGATTATTTATCTTATGATAAATTTTGCAAAAATCTTCTAGCATACCTTTGCAAAAAGGATTAAAAATGATGGAAGCAAAATTAGGGCTTAAAGAAAATTGGCAACAATTCACGCTTTTAGCGATTATCAACGCATTTGTGGGAGGAATGGTTGGTTTAGAGCGCTCTATTATTCCTCAATTGGCGGAACATGAATTTGGAATTGTTTCTAAAGTAGCAATACTTTCTTTTATCACAGCTTTTGGTTTTAGTAAAGCTATTGCCAACTATTTTGCAGGGCGTTTTGCTGATAAAATAGGAAGGAAAAATCTCTTGACAATCGGCTGGTTGATGGCTTTGCCAATTCCTTTTATCTTGATTTATGCAAATAATTGGCAATGGGTAATTGTTGCCAATACACTTTTGGGTTTTAGCCAAGGGATTACTTGGAGCAGTACCGTTGTAATGAAAATGGATTTAGTCGGCGAAAAAAACAGAGGTTTAGCAATGGGTTTAAACGAATTTGCGGGCTATTTATCAGTTGGGATGGTCGCTTTTCTTACAGCATATATTGCCGAAAATTATGGCATTCGTCCTTATCCATTTTACTTGGGCATTTTCATGGCTGTTGTTGGGTTAATTTTATCTCTCTTTTGGGTGAATGATACTCGCCATTTTGTAGCACAAGAAGGAAAAGAATCGAACATCATCAAAGCTGAAAATGTATTTTGGAACACTACTGTTAAAGACAAAACCTTGAGTTCCGTTACCCAAGCAGGACTCATCAATAACTTGAACGATGGGATGATTTGGGGTTTATTGCCCATTCTCTTATGGCAATTAAAATTAGCGACGCCTCAGATTGGCATTATTTCGGCTATTTATCCAAGTATTTGGGGTGTCGGTCAAATTGTTACAGGACGCCTATCGGATGTACTTTCAAAAAAGAAAATGCTTTTTTGGGGAATGTTTTTGCAAGGAATCGCTATTATTTTATTGATTTATACCCGCAATTTCTACTTATTGGCTATTCTTTCCGCTTTATTAGGAATTGGCACGGCTTTGGTATATCCTACATTTCTTAGCAGTATTGGGCAAGCAACGAATCCTAGCCAAAGAGCAGAAAGCATTGGTGTTTTTCGCCTTTGGAGAGATTTAGGCTATGCTTTTGGTGCTATCATTTCAGGTATCATTGCCGACTGGATGGGCTTGAATTATGCTATTGTTTTCATTGGGGTACTTACTATTCTGTCATCAATTATTATTCAAGTGAGAATGCCCGAAAAATAATGCGTTGATGGAATTTAATATTTTGTTCGAGAATCTGTGACAAAAATTAACAGACTAAACAATTAATCCTATTGATTTTGCATGAGAAATGGCTTGGTCTGTATGCTCAAACTGACAAGTATGGATGGCTTTATTTTTTATAGCCTTCATCAAGGATGAAGTGATTCCTACTTTTTTAGGACTAACATTTCTGATATAAATTGCCATTACTCTATCAGGATATTTATTGGCAATTCCTGCATAAATAGCGGGGTCCTTTTGCGAATTATCACCCAATAATACAAATCGTTGCTTCGGAAAGGCTTCAAATATCCTTGCAACTCTAATTAATTTTCCTTGATGCTTGGTCTTCCCTGTTTTTAATAATTGATACCAACGTTTTATCTCGTTCAATAAAAATACACCTTTTGGTAATTGATTATGCTTAAAAAAGACATTCAAATCATCATACAAATTCCATTCGCTACTGGATACATAAAAGAAAGGATTCAATAAACTGGGTTCGGTATGAGCCAACGAAAGTAATTTATAGAACTTCACTACATCGGCAAAAGTTTTTCTACTCAGTGGATTTTTTGTAAACATTACTCTTAACTTTTTCCCTGTAGAAGCCGAATGCGAAACCAATACGGTATCGTCGATGTCGGAAATAAAGCCATATTGAGTAGCTTCTGGTACAAAAATTTTACCTTCGCCAGTAGTTAATATTTTATTCTCAGGGTTTACTAAATCCACCGATACATCATGCCAACCCGCAGTAATCTTTTGGGTGGATTTCCATTCAAACTTAAAAAAACCATCTTTGGCTGTTGTACTATAAAAAAACTGATTCTCCCATCTTAAGCGTACTCTAACACCAGCAATAGGTTTAACAGAAAAGATTTTAATTAAATGTTTGATATTTGATAGAACGCCATTACTTGTGGATGCCTTTGGCGGTTTTCCTGCTAAAACATGACCATAAACAATAAGATTATCTTGATGCCCATATCCATGATATACTTTTACGGTGGCAGGGGCTTGGTATGATTTTTTAGTCATAATAATATAAAATTGAAAGGTACTAAAATAGATTGCTTAACGCAATTATGAACGAGTTATTTATGCTTGAAAAACACACCCTTAAAATACTCTTTGTCATCAATACTGGTGCAGGGAGTAGCTCCAGAGATTGGTCTTCATTAATCGCTGAATACTTTGTCTTAAAAAAAACAATCATTGAAATATATGATTTACAAAAGAATTGTACCATCGAGGGCATTAAAGAAAAAATTTCACAGTTTGCCCCTAGTCAAGTAGTAGCTGTTGGCGGTGATGGAACAGTAAAATTGGTTGCAGAATCTTTAATTCATAGTCATATTCCTTTAGGGATACTCCCAGCAGGTTCTGCAAATGGCTTGGCAAAAGAATTAGGAATTAGCAATAATCCAGAAAAAGCCTTGGAAACGCTACTGATGGGAGTAACGAAGAAAGTCCATTTAACCAATATCAATGAACAATTATGTATTCATCTGAGCGATATTGGACTGAATGCTTATGCGATGAAAAAATTTAAGCATCAAGGGATTAGAGGAATGTGGGGCTATTTAATCGCCTCTTTAAAAGTACTTTGGCAAAATCCTTTGATGCAAATAGAGATTGAAACCAATGGTGAAATCCATCATTTAAAGGCAGAAATGATTGTGATTGCCAACGCTACACAATATGGAAGTGGTGCTGTAATTAATCCAATTGGGAAATTAGATGATGGTCTGTTTGAAGTTGTGGTTTTGAAAAAAATATCACCTTATGAAATCTTCAAAATGACATTTTTAAATGATGAATACGATGCTGAAAAAATAGAGATTTTTCAGACCTCATCACTCAAAATGCGTTCTGTCAGAAAAGTACATTTTCAAATTGATGGAGAATATTTGGGCAAAGTAAAAGAAGTAAATGCCGACATCATTCCTGATGCGCTTGAAATTATCGTTCCTGAAGTGTCATAGACCGCCATTTCTAGCTTACAGGACTAAAGCTTAAGTAGTACTTATCTTAATAAATTTTTCGAAAAGAACATCTAAAATGACTTCTATAATATGATAAAACCTAAATATTTTGAAAATTGCGAAGCGATTATTTCTTCCAAAATATTCTTGTGAAGTCCAAGCAATTCATTTGGCTTTTTGCTAACCAAAGATTTAATTATGACTATTACTAACACTTCTGTTATCAAAAAAACGCTTCTTATCTTTCTAGTTATTGCAGGTTTAATTTTTGCTAAAGCATTTTTGATTCCTTTGTTTATCGGCAGTATTTTGGCTACACTTTTTATTCCTTTTAGTAATCTTCTTGAAAAATATGGTATTCCGAAAGTATTAGCAGCTTTTATTTGCCTGCTCACTTTGGTGTTGATTATGTCGGGATTAGTGGCTTTGCTTGCTTGGAAAATTGCAGAATTGGTCAACGATGTTGAATTGATTAAACAAAAAGCGATTGCTTCAGGTGTTGAAGCTCAAGAGTATATCTTCAATCATCTTGGAATTTCGGTTGAACAACAATCTAACATATTAAAGCAAGAACAGCCTTCGCTCAGTAGTATTATGCAATTGACTTTCTCCTCTATTACTTCACTGATTACGAACCTTATTTTATTACTTGCCTACGTTTTTTTCCTTTTGTATTATCGGAAACATATTAAACAATTTTTCTTGAAACTGGCGAAACCTGCTCAGCAACAAGAAATGAGTGAAATTCTCAGCAAAGCCACTCACGTTTCACAACAATATTTGTTCGGCTTATCAAAAATGATTGTTTGCTTGTGGATTATGTATAGCATCGGGTTTAGTATTTTAGGTGTAAAGAATGCCATCTTTTTCGCTATTCTTTGTGGTTTATTGGAAATTGTGCCTTTCGTTGGAAACATTACTGGTACTACACTTACTGTTTTGGTAACGGCTTTGCACAGTGCGCCTCTTTCTGTACTGGGTGGTATAGTGGCAGTTTATGGCACCGTTCAATTTATACAAGGTTGGGTGTTAGAACCACTTATTTTAGGACCACAAGTCAAAATCAATCCCTTATTTACCATCATTGCTTTAGTCGTTGGCGAGCTGATTTGGGGTGTTCCGGGAATTATTTTAGCGATACCATTGACAGCCATTTTAAAAATTGTTTGCGACCATATCGAATCTTTGAAACCTTATGGTTTTTTAATCGGCGAAATTGAATACGAAAACCAAGAGAATACTTTGCTAACAAAATTGAACAAGCAAATATTAAAACTCAGTAAGCGTAAATGAATCATACATTAATTCATCAGGTTATAATAAAAACCAAAAAAGCCTAAGATTTTACTCCTAAGCTTTTTTTGATACTCGCTATTGTTTAAAAAATGGTTTTCGACTGAAAAAACATTTAACTCAAAGCTTTTCTACAATACTCTACGCATCTTTTTACTTCCGCAACCGAAGTTGAGCCTTCTGGGATTTTGTATTCCAATTCTACCGTAGCAGGGAAATTATACTTTTGAGTTTTCATCAAATTCAATACTTCTGTAATAGGCGTATCGCCTTGTCCCCACATCACATTGCCTTTTCCATGTTCAGGTGTTTGGCGATCTTTGATGTGCATACTGACAATTTTATCATGCTTTTGTTTGATAAAATCTAAAGGATTCTGATTACCCGCAGCCACAAAATGTCCTAAATCAATATTCAGTGCATTCGCTGGCGATTGTGCCAAAGCTGTATCCCAGAAAGTAGGCGTTTGTTGTTCGTGACCATGATAGCCAACTTTGATACCATACTTTTGGGCAATCGTTCCCAATTTTAACGTATGAGCATCATTACTTGGGTGTTCGAGCGTCACTTGACTTGCTCCCAAAGCTTTGGCGGCTTTCATACCATATTCAATTTCAGCATCAGTATTTTGCATTCCGAAAGCATTCGGTTTGAAAGCATAAATTTTCACACCTGCATCATTGTACATCTTACGAACCTGTTCAAACTTATCCATCGAAGCCGACAAACGCCATTTACTTACTTCGGCATTATAGGCTTTCATTTGTGTTTCTGCTTCTGCCAAGGTTTTTTGTTCGTCTTCAGTAAGTTCTTTTTTCTCACTTCTCTTTCTCATCAATGGGAAAACAGCACGCATATCCACTGGATTTTTTGGTTTCCCTGCAAAAGACTCTGCCGGGTCGCCCATCAATTCAATGGCACTTACGCCAGCATCCAGTACATACTTCAGGGTAGCTTCCGCACTTTGGTCGGGCATATCTCTGAAAGAATAAGTAATAACGCCAATTTGTACTCCATTAATGAGTGAGTTGGGTTGATTTAGATGGCGAATAATGGCAGGAGAACCCCAGATTTTGTTAGCTCCTAATACGGCACCAGCAACCAAAGCCGAAGTAGTTCCTAAAAACTGGCGGCGAGAAGATGATGAGCTTTGTTCGTTTTTCATGTTTTTCAGTTTTAGTGTTTTTGATATAGTTGAAATATCTTTCAAAAGAATATCTAAAAGAAATCTATTTTAATTATTCTTAGATATAATTGTACAATAAATTGTATTCTCCCAAAAGTAATTCATTTATCATAAAAAAACAGCCGAAAAACGACAAGTGACTGAGAATAACAGATAATCAAGCCTATTGCTTCGATTTGTTTATAATGGTAATCAGTAGCAATAACAACTTCATCAAGTTCAGATATTCTTAAGATTTGATAGATTTGTAAAGTAAGATTTTTAAGTGGTGACGGGAACGCTTCGCTTAACCAACGACCAGATGGGCTAAACAAAAATAAGATGAAGATATTAATAATGTTTTTTTTAAGTATGGTTAGTATGACATCTTTTTCGCAAAAAAAAGAATTTGATGTTGCATGTAGAATTATTCAAAATTTACATTCTTTTCGTTTTACAGAAAAAAAATATAACAAAATTATCATTGATAGCAATATATCTGATGGAGATATAGATATTATATTATATCTAAGAGGTAAAATAGAATGTGATACTTTAAATGATATAATTAATAATGAATCACGGTTTAAGAATTATTATGATAGAATCGTAAAGCCATCTAAGGATTTCGACCCGAAAGAAAGTAAATACTTTTCATGGAGAAATTTAAAAAACCTAAAAGATGGGATTAAGATAAGTTTCGTGAAGTTTGATGGGAAATTTCTTAGATTAGATGCCCTTATTGGACATAATATTTTCTCTAATACAATTGAAAATACTTATATTGAATATCAGTTTGTGTTTATTAATGGTGAAATAACTCAACTTGACTGGGTTGAGCGTAAACATTAGAGATTAAGATAGTTTGTTTCCACACCTTACTCTCGTTCAGCGTAGTAAAACACTACGCTGAGCGGGGGCTAGTCTAAAAAAGCATTATAATAAAATCAAAAAGAATCAAAAATATCAGTATACAAGTAACCCAAAAATGCTTTTTAATATAATTTTTTGTATAAATATCATCATCATAATTTTCTTCTGGCAAAGTAAACAGATATATTATTGTATTTTCAATTCCTATATTACTTGCTCTCCAAAAAGTTTTAAAGAACGACATCTTGTTCTCTTTTTTTCGCATTTCTTCCACCATAAAGAAAAAATAAATTTTAATATGAACTAATAAAACTATTAAAATGACAGATAATACTAAGTATAAAGCTAAAAAAACATAAGTATTCATATTTGTTATTTTTGTATTGTGATATATTTAGGAGTATGATAAACTCGAGTTGCATCAGCTCGAGTTAGACTCGTCCTTGGGGTATGGTAATCATAGTCACTAAATGTTTGTTTCGCTTTGTCTGGTCGTTGGTTAAGCGAAGCGTTCCTACGACCCCAAACGGAGAAGAGCATCTTGCTC